>WQVK01000067.1 GCA_009784025.1 Defluviitaleaceae bacterium | reverse complement strand
TGAAATATGCAGCATTTCCGTCTTCAAAGTTGCCAAAGGCGAAGTTTGAAGCCTGTGGCGCAAGAATATCCGCCAGATAGCCAAACAAGGAAATATAACCGATAGCTAAACCCATGTTTATTTTGCGAACCCGCACATCACCAAGAAGCGACCAATATGTACCTCTAATGCAGAAGATAAGCAAGCCTGCAATAATAACAATGGTAAAGAACACAGCTTGATTTACACCCCGCGGCATAATAGCCAGCAAAATCAAACATACGGAAGCAAGAGCAATAGAGCCACCTACTACATTAATTTTGCCAACTTTATCTGCCAAATAGCCACCTAACATTCCGCCGATAGGACGCATCCAAACAAAAATCATCATAACAGTTGCAACTGTAACTGCACTAACTCCCACACTTGTCTCAAGGAATCCACCCATGAAGAACTGCGACCATGTAACGAAATAACCCATACAGATTACAGCACCCATTACGTATACTAACTTGTTTTTAAATACTTCCATAGAATCTTTGAGGGTAGCTTTTTTTTGTTTGGCTTTTTCAGCCTTTACTGCGTCTACTTCGTCTTTATCTTCTTTAACGAAAACAGCTATAAGCACGGACACAACAAGCATTGTGATAGCATACATATAAATCACACCTTGCAATGCGCCGCGTGGGTTTTCTTGCCCGCCAGCATCTCCACCGATAAGTGCAGCGAAGATAATTACGGCAATTGCCGCTAAAATAGCCTCAATCAGGCCTCGGCCACCATCCAGTATACCAAAGAAACGGCCTTCTTCTGCCGGTGTTGAAAGCAGTTTTACCAGCTTCATGTGGGCAGACCAGAAGGTAAATACCGAGAAGAAACCCCAAATAACAAAGATAATAACAACGCTGCTATATGACGGAATTTGAGCAAACCAGAAACCGCCCAGAGATGTCGCGAACATAGACACCGCAAGAAGCCATTTTGCTGAGAATTTGTCTGCAATCCATCCGCTCGGGAAATAACCGGCAACAAATGTGAAGCCAAGAGCTGTATAGAGGATGTTAAGCTGAGTCATCTCTATGCCAAAAACATCTAAAACTGTTTGCTGGTAGCCTGTGCGTATATAAATAAGTGGATATATGCTGCCCGCTGCAATTACAATTAACAAAAACTGAAAATACCGCTTAAGTTTACTTTTATCCACAATCGGCCTCCCATAAATATTGATGCTTCTTAGCGCACCAAAAATCCGCCGTCAACTGCCAAAACATGTCCGTTTACAAAATCGGATGCCTTGCTTGCTAAAAACACTGTTGCGCCCATTAAATCATGGATATCGCCCCATCTTCCATCCGGTGTATGGTCTACTATCCACTTATTGCGATCTGGATTTTCCATCGAGGCCTTCGCAACAGGCGTTTTGAAATATCCGGGAGCAATACCGTTAACTTGTACACCAAATTGGGCAAGTTCGTCGCAATAACACTTAGTTAGGCCCGCTATGCCATGCTTGCTAGCTGCATAAGCAGGAGACCATTGGCCGCCCAAATAGCTAAACATAGAACAAATGTTAATAATTTTGCCACTTTTTTGGTCAATCATAAACTTCGCAGCTTCGTAGCTCATTTCAAAGGCAGCAGTAAGATTGATAGAAATCATCTGATCCCACTTTTCTCTGCCAAATTCACGTACCTCTGCTATAAGGCAAATACCCGCGCAGTTTACCACGATATCAACCGAGCCGTAGGTGTCCACGCACTTCTTAACAACAGCCGCGCAAACGCCGTCTTTGGTGATATCTGCCTCCATGTACTGGGCTTTTACACCCTCTGCTTCCACCAACTTGGTGAAATCGGGGTCGTCGGGCATGATGCTGGGCATAAGAATGTTTGCCCCTGCTTTTGCCATAGCCAGCGAAAAAGCTTGACCCAATCCCGTGTTGCCACCTGTCACAATGGCATTCTTCCCTTTTAGGGAAAAATAGTTCATGTTAAAAGCAGTAATGTCCATAATCTTCCTCCATTATTATTTTAGGGGCATGATGCGCCCTATTAGTAACTCAAGGAATGTTATTGCGTCACCCTCAACAATAATATTTGCCATATAGCGTATAGGAGCGTATTTATCAGTGTTTACAACGATTAGATGCTTAACATTTTTTAGACCTTCCACATGCTGCAGTGCACCATGTATACCAAAGGCTATGTACAGCTCAGGACTAACTGTCTTTCCAGACTGTCCGACCTGTATTTTGCGCCGTGCCAAGCCTGCGTCTACAAGCCTGCGGCTGGCAGCAACCTGACCATTCAAGGCTTTTGCCAAACCCTCCAGTTTGTAGAAGTCCTTTGCGATGCCGCCGCCGCCCGCTATAAGCACACGGCTGAGGCGAATATCCTTAGACGGCGGTTTTTCACGAGCTTCAGTTAATTGTAAGCCACTTTCTATGTATTTATTAAAAACATGCTCTATAATTCGAGCATTTTTTGTCATCCGCGGGTTATACTCAAAGGCTCCCGTGCGAATAGTGGCCATGAGTGGCCTTACACCTTCTTTGTTAACTATGCCCGCTAAAATTTTGCCATCAAATGCAGGGCGGATTAGCTGACCATCAGCCACGTCTGTCACGTCAGCCGTCAAACCCGTATTTAGTCGTATTGCAATGCGTGGGGCGATGGCCATACCATTCATTGTAGTTGGAAGTAAAATGGTATCAAAGTTGTGAGCTTGTTGAACTTCTTCCATGGCGTTTG
>WQVK01000066.1 GCA_009784025.1 Defluviitaleaceae bacterium | reverse complement strand
TAACTCCCCCCCATAACCCCCCCCCCCCCCCCCTTTTCCCCCTTATCAAAACTACTTGTTTCAAACTTTCCCCCCCCCCCCGCTTCGCATTGTCAACACACAATTTGTATACATTTCTTACATCTTGTCATAAAATTCTCCCATCCCCCACCCCAATAAAATCGACAACCACCCCCCCAAATGGTATAGTGACATTATCCTAAGATTAAGACCATCCCAGCCAAGCAACGCAAGAAGCTTGTTTTCCCAGTTATGCCGCGGCAGATGGGATGGATTTTAGCCAAGAAAAGCATAACCTCACAACCCAAATCAACTAATTACAATCTGTAATTAGTTGATTGCACAAACAACCCTAGGACGGTGACTTCATGAACCAAAAAGCCCTACGCACCCTTGAATATAACAAAATTACAGAGATGCTGGCCGCCCGAGCGGCGTCGCCTATGGGCAAGCACCTGGCGGCGGCCCTTGAGCCTATGCATTATATTGGCGATATACAGCGGGCATTGGCAGAAACCACTGCCGCCGTTGGGCATATCCTGCGCAAAGGCAGCCTGCCCATGGGCGGCATCAGCGATATCCGCACGGCCCTGCAGCGGGCAGAGGCCGGGGGGATTCTTTCGGCAGAAGAGATTTTGCAGGTGGGAGAATGCCTGTATGTTTTTGGTAAGGTGGTGGCATATGGCGGCCAAAATGATGCAGAAAACGCGCTTGACCCCTACTTCGGCGGCATCACACTCCATGCTTCGCTGGAAAAAGAAATCGCGCGCTGTATCAAACCATCCGGTGACATTGCAGACAATGCCAGCCCCAAGCTTAGCGAGCTGCGGCGCAACATTGGCCAAGCGCATTCCCGCGTGCGGGAGCATTTGCAGGGCATTATCCATTCTGCTTCTTACAAAAATATGCTGCAAGATGCCATTGTTACCCTGCGTGGCGACCGTTTTTGTGTACCCGTTAAGGCAGAGTACCGTGGCAGCTTCCCAGGCATGGTGCATGACCAATCTTCCAGCGGGGCAACGGTTTTTATGGAGCCGCTATCTGTGGTGGATTTGAACAATAAAATAAAAGACCTCCACTATGAAGAAAAACGCGAAGAAGAACGTATTCTCCTGGCTTTAAGCGGGAAAATAGCCGAGGCGGTTCTGCCAATGGAAGCCAGCCTACAGCAAGTGGCGCATCTGGATTTTGCCTTCGCTAAGGGCGAGCTTTCCCTGGCCATGGAAGCCAGCTGCCCGGTTTTTAACAGCCGAGGTTATGTAAATATAATCAAGGCCAAACATCCGCTGCTTAACCAGGCTACCGTTGTACCCACCAGCATATACCTAGGCGGCGAGTTTAATATGCTGCTTATCACAGGCCCAAACACCGGCGGCAAAACCGTTTCCCTAAAAACCGTAGGGCTGCTTACATGCATGGGCCAGGCCGGGCTGCATATTCCAGCAGCAGACAGCTCAGAACTGGCCGTGTTCGACGATGTATTTGCAGATATCGGCGACGAACAAAGCATAGAGCAAAGCCTAAGCACCTTCTCTTCACATATGACCAATATCGTGGGCATTTTGCAAAACCTAAGCCCCAACACCCTAGTGCTGCTAGACGAGCTGGGCGCCGGCACAGACCCCACAGAAGGCGCGGCGCTGGCCGTTGCCATACTAGAGCACCTGCGGGAACGCCAGGTGCGCACAGTAGTAACCACCCACTACAGCGAGCTTAAAATGTACGCCTTAGCCACCCCAGCAGCCCAAAATGCAAGCTGCGAATTTGATGTGGAAACCCTACGCCCCACCTACCGCCTGCTAATTGGCATACCCGGCAAAAGCAATGCATTTGCCATAGCCGGCCGCCTTAGCCTTGGCAGCGACATAATAGACAACGCCCGTGGCATACTCACACAAAAAGACATCCGCTTTGAAGATGTAATAACAGACCTAGAGGCCAGCAAAAAAGAGGTGCTGCTAGAGCAAGAACGCGCCGAAATATACCGCCGCGAAGCAGAAAATCTCCAAGCCGAAGCCGCAAAGTTAGAAGAACGCCTACGCACCCAGCGCGAAAAACTACAATCTCAAGCCAGAGCCGAAGCCCAAACCCTAGTAGCCAACGCAAAAAAAGAGGCCGAAGCCCTAATATCAGACATGCGCAAGCAGCTGTCCGGCACAGCCCAGCGGGAACTAGAAGAATCCCGCCGTAAAGTGCGCGAAGGTCTAACCAGCCTAGAAGCCAGCCTACAAGCCGACACAGAAAAACCTACCCGCAAGCCCCCAGAAAACCTGCGCCGCGGCGAAAAAGTCCATATCCACTCCCTAAACCAAGAAGGAACAATATCCACCCTACCAGACGCCAACGGCATAGTCCAAATACAGGCGGGCATCATGAAAATAAAAGTAAATATAACAGACATAACCCGCATAAACGAAGAACCACAAAAAACCTGGCAAACCACCAAAACCAAGCATCAATCCAGCGGAATAAAATCCCAAAGCATATCCACAGAACTAGACCTGCGCGGCCTAATGCCCGAAGAAGCCACAGCCGCTGTAGAAAAATACCTAGACGATGTAATCCTATCCAGCCTAGCCACCGTAACCATAATCCACGGCAAAGGCACAGGCGTACTGCGCAAAGCCGTACACGCCACCTTAAAGCGCTACCCCCAAATAAAAGAATACCGCCTAGGCCGCTTCGGCGAAGGCGAAGATGGGGTTACTGTGGTTACTTTTTAGTGTTATAGCCTAGTGCTAAAAGCGTCAAAGGATTCGCCTCCGACACCTCCAAAAACTTTTCATAAGGTTCGCTTCGCGAACCCGGCACTGCGTGCCGCCCGATTTCTTTCGGGTTACATTTGAAAAAAGTTTTACAAAAAACTTTAATTTTCATTTTTAATCTTTCAAAAAAGCCCGAGTTTCCAGGCTTTTCTATTTTACAATTTTAGGAAATGGCGTATTTTTCTTGAAAATGTGGTACCGTATGGTACCATTTTGATGGAATTATGGTACCGTATGGTACCATTTTGATGGAATTATGGTACCGTATGGTACCATTTTGATGGAATTATGGTACCGTATGGTACCATT
>WQVK01000065.1 GCA_009784025.1 Defluviitaleaceae bacterium | reverse complement strand
TCCCACAAGCCTTCGTCGCTAAAAACCTTGCGCACCGCTAGTGCGCGGCGGTTTTCAGCTCCTCGCCTTGCGAAAAATTTCCCGCGCTCTATGCGAATGTTTTTAGGTGGAGCGGCTATAAAACCCCGAATTTTCGGGGTTTTATAGTTTTTCAGGCTCGAAAATAGTATCATTTTGCCTAAAATGTGGTACCATACGGTACCATTTTCGGAAAAAATATCATTTTTCGGAAAATATGTGGTAATGGGTTTCATTATATCCGTCCATGACCCGAGAACGAAACGGCCTAGCCGCCTTTGTTTACCGACAAAAACAGAGTGGGCCACATTAGCCCACTCTGTTCACATTCTATAGCGCTCTTTCAACTTCTCCGCAATCTGGTTAGCAGACTTCATCGCCCGGAAAAAATCTATGGCGGCAGATATCATGTATACAGTAAAAATGCCC
Source organism: Defluviitaleaceae bacterium (assembly GCA_009784025.1). GTDB lineage: Bacteria > Bacillota > Clostridia > Lachnospirales > WQUN01 > WQVK01. The sequence goes on along the minus strand of WQVK01000065.1, from coordinate 2,632 downwards.
AGAATATTCCCCAGCAAAACCATAGGTTCGTCTCGCACTGCCACGCCCATGATGTGCAAAAAAACCATAGTGACCGCTATCACCAGAAGCAGGCAAAACAAATGGCGTAGCAGCATTTCCCGTCGGGTTAGCTCCCGTTTTGAATAAAACACAATTTCTGTCAGCACTACAAAAAACGACAAGGCCATAATGCTAAATACAAAATTAAGTTGTATCACGTCTATGCCTTGCAGCCACGCTAGCAGGCCAAACAGCAGCAATATCAAGAAAAATATCACAAAAAAATTAACAAACATACGATGCGCCAGTTCTCTCATTCCCATTATTTTGCGCCTCCATCTATAGTCCCAAAACTTTTTTAAGCTCGCTTACATACTGCCGGGAAATGATAACCCGCTCTTTGTTTTCCAAGACCGCCTCTACCCTGCCAGAAAACGATGGGATGATAGATTTTATCTTGCGAAGGTTAACAATAACCGATTTAGACACCCTGAAGAAATCATTCATAGCCATTTCGTTTAGCTCGTACAGCTTTAGCTTGGATTCATACACCTCTCGGGCGCAATATACAAAAGTTTTCTTATCTACCGCCTCGAAATAGAAAACATCTGAAGGGCTGACCCTGTGGATTTCATTGTCTATATAGGCCACCAGCATGTTGTCGGGCTGTTTGATGGTGTTCAGTATGTTCATAAGCTGGGGGGTGATGTTGCGGCATTGCACGATAATTTGCTCTTCTGCGCCTGCCGGTGGTTCTTCAAATATGATTTTCAATTTCTCACCGCCCTTGGAAAATATCTTCATTAGACTTCTTTCGAAATCACGCTTTTTGATTTCAGAAAAGTTACATTTTCAATCTTTTACTTCTTCTGAAATCACGTTTTTTGTGATTTCAGAAGAACTCTGATCCAATTATAGCCTTTACCTCACGGGATTTCTAGTACCAACTTGCTGCCACAGCCCACCAAGTTGCATTGAAATGAAACTGCACCGCCACTATAATTGCATTAGAGAAACAGGAGGTGTGCCATGAAGATAGAAATAATTGAGGGCCACAGCAGCACAGAGGTGATAATCAAATGCCAGCAGGCCACCGAAGACATCCGCAAGATAGAATCGCTTCTACATGGTTTTGCCAAAAAGGTTTCATGCAGCAAGGGCGGGGTCACGTACCTAGTGGATATTGCAGATGTGATGTATTTTGAATCTGTAGATAAGCAAAGTTTTTTGTACACCAAGGAAGATGTGTACGAGCTGCCGCTGCGGCTATACCAAATTGAGGAAATTCTTGCAGAGGCATGGTTTATCCGCAGCGCCAAAGCGCAAATAATAAACCTACGTATGGTAGAAGCCCTTTGCCCAGATTTTGGCGGGCGGTTAGAAGTTACCATGCAAGGCGGCGAGAAGTTGATTGTATCAAGGCAATATGCCAAACTACTAAAAGAAAGGCTAGGAATAAGATGAACAAAAAAGTGGAGCTAAGCTGCAAGGCCCTAGGCGCAGCAGTTTTCATGGGAATGATTTGTATATACATGGGGCTTGGGGTCATATTTTGGCTCCTGGGCTGGGGCGTGGTTTCTCAAATTTCGTTTTGGTTTTTGTTGCAGGGGATAGCGCTGGCCATGGTAGCCTCTGGGGCTTGGGTGCTTAGCTTTGGGGCTGGCAAGAATTGGGGTTTTGGGGCTAGGTATCTGCTGGCCATTGGTGTTTTGGCGGCGGCAGTTGGGCTGTCTGTGGCTATTCCCGGCTTGCGGGCCATGGATGGGTTTTATTTGTGGCTGGCCAGCGGCACGGGGGCAGCATTAGCATTTGGCAATGCTGTGGCTGTGTTAAGCCACAGGCACTTTAAGGCTACAGGGCTACGCAGCAGCCTGCTGTGGGAAATTTAATGGAGGTGATATACATGAAAAAACTAATGGATTTTGTGATGCCAATTAAACTGATAGCAGGCGGAATCTTATTTGGGATTATTGGATTTTACATGGTTGTGGGCAGCCTGTACGCGCATTTTACCGAAGCAGAGTTTGAGTACAGCATTCCCTTTGCCTTTATAGTGCAAGGGGCGGTGCTGGCAGTGGCAGTGGCGCTACTTTGGGTGATTTTATTCGGTGATACCGTAATAAAAAAATGGCGGTTCTTCAAGCGGGCGCTGGTGTTTAATGCTTTGCTGGTAGCATTAGTGGCCATCTGCTTCGTTACATCAATTGTACTGCCTTTAGGCTGGGCGCATCTATGGCTAGTTGGAACCGTAGTTATCTGCCTAGGGATATCCATAATGTCTGGCCTAAACGAAATCTACTGCCGCAGAACAGGACAACGATATAATGAAATGTTGCGAATATTTAAAGAGAAGAGCGATTAAAGTGAAATCCTCTTGCTACAGCGGACTGTTTTCAGTTTAACTGGCTATAATTTGAAAGCGATATCAGTTGGTCGGATTTTCCGACCAACTGGATTTTTCGCCAAAATAGAACTTCAGTTCCCAAGCTTCTGTGGTTTGTTTTCGGTCTATAGCCGCTCCACCTAAAAACATTCGCATAGGGCGCAGGAAATTTTTCGCAAGGCGAGAAGCTGAAAACCGCCGCGCACTAGCGGTGCGCAAGGTTTTCAGCGACGAAGGATTGCGGGAAAT
>WQVK01000064.1 GCA_009784025.1 Defluviitaleaceae bacterium | reverse complement strand
TTTGTAAGCCCTGCCAGCGGAGTTATGTCAGATATTCGGTTGTCACTTAAATGAAGGGATTGCAGATTCGTTAGCCCGGCAAGAGGTGATATGTCTGTGATTCTGCTAAATGGCAAATCCAAATGCGTTAGGCCGCTCATGCCGGCAATGGGCGTTATGTCGGTGAGCCGGGCATCCCATATGCTTAGCCATGTTAGGTTAGTCAAAACCGCGACGGGGCTTAAATCATCGATGGGGACGGTGCTGTCTATAATCATGCCAAAATGTGTAAAATTCGTAAGCCCTGCCAGCGGAGTAAAATCGATGTCGGCAATGTCCACCTGCCACATAGTCATCTGTAAATTAAACAAGTTCGTTAAAGTTGATAGAGCAGCCAGGGGTGCCAAGTCAATGTCGCTTGTGGTGACAAAAAGCGTTAGATGCGTTAAATTTGGCAAAACAGATATTGGTTCGAAGTCGCTTAGGTGTTCGATGTAAAGATCCAGGCTCTCTAAATTAACCATGTGCCGCAGCGGCACAAGCTCTTCGTCCGTAAGCTGCCAGCCCAAGCTCGCGGTGCTTAGTTCGGTTAACGATGTACTCAGCTGTTCCCCGCGAATTGTTATATATTCGGGGGTTTCTGTTCCTAGAGTTTCTATTTCTGTGGTTTCTATTTCTAGTGGAAGTTCTTCACTTCTGCTGCAAGCCGCAAATGCGGCTGTTAAAATAATTGCCATCAGCGCAACATAGGCGCATTTCGTTAGTCTTTTCATTTTGGATATCCTCTCTAATAAATGTCATGCCAACATAATACCGCAAGAATTCAATTTTGTCTGCATCTTAAAAAATCCAACTGGTTGGCATTGCCAACCAGGGCGTGTAGTCACAACGGAAATATCCCGCTTTTTGGTCAATGCTCCGCTGCTCCTGGACAAGGGGGTGTCAAGTAAAAAACCTTGACACCCCCTTCTTCAAGGAATCGCGTAATACCGAGGTTTCTTGGATGTTTTTCTTGGACGTCAAAAAAAATCCAACGATTCAAGAATAAATTTCGGGGCATTGTTACACGTATCGGATGCAATGCTAGGTGGTGAAAGTGAGATATTAAACAGACTCTTAGCCCAAAACTGCCGCAAAAATCGTATCATTTCCGTTGTGGCTACACGCCCCAGTTGGATTCTACTTGACATACCACAAAAACCACAATATACTAATCTTCGGCCATAGACAGTAGGTATTTCTTTCAGAAATATAAATCCTACCGAGGCGGTTTCATACGTATCTTCGCGCCCACGGGCGTTTGTATATGTGTAAAGCCCAAGACTATGGTAAAACCAGTCTGGGGCTTTTTTTATGCCCTTACAACAAGGAGGTGAATGAATGAGCAGCGTATCAGCGAATCTAGCAAACAACCGCAAAGCCAAGGAAGTAGTCGTAGACGAAATCCGCGAAAGGCTAAGCCGCACCAAGTCAGTAGTGTTGGTGGATTCTCGCGGCCTTACGGTAGAGCAAGACACCGCACTGCGCAAATCCATGCGCAAAGCCGGTGGTATTGACTACAAAGTCTACAAAAACACAATGATGGCCTTCGCCATAGACGGCACAGATTTTGCCGGGCTAAAGGATTATCTTTCCGGACCCACGGCGGTGGCGTTTTCTTATGACGATGCTACGGCGGCGGCGGCAACAATCTCCAAACAGCTTAAAGGCATGCCCAACCTAGAATTTAAAGCCAGCGCAATAGACGGCGAAATCTACGACGCAGCAGCCACCAAAGCCATTGCGGATATCCCACCAAGAGAAGTTCTACTCTCTAGACTACTTGGCTCGCTTAAATCGCCGTTGTCCAGCTTCGCCAGGGTAATAAACGCAATAGCGGAAAAAGACCCAAGTGCAGCAGAAGCCGCACCGGCAGAAACAACAGCAGCAGAAGCACCAGTCGAAGCTCCCGCAGCGGAAGAGGCAACAGCCGAAGCCCCTGCAGCAGAAGCGGCAGAAGCAACCCCCGAAGCACCAGCAGAATAATCACCCCAAACAAACAATAGGAGGAAATAAATAAAATGGCTAAATTAACAATAACCGAAATTCTGGAAGCCGTAAAAGAACTTACAGTTCTTGAGCTTAACGAGCTTGTAAAAGCCGCAGAAGAAGAATTTGGCGTAAGCGCAGCAGCCGGTGTAGTAATGGCTGGGCCAGCAGCAGGCGGCGGCGAAGCAGCCGAAGAAAAAACCGACTTTGACGTAGAACTCACCGATGTTGGTGCAGAAAAAATCAAAGTAATCAAAGTGGTACGCGAAATCACCGGCCTTGGCCTGAAAGAAGCCAAAGAACTGGTAGACGGCGCACCAAAAATGCTAAAAGAAGCCACCCCCAAAGCCGAAGCAGACGAAATCGTGAAAAAGCTGGCTGAAGTAGGCGCAAAAGTAACACTTAAATAAATAATAACCCCAAATATATAGCGGGGAAACGTGGCCTGGCTTTGCCGGGCTACGTCATATTTAAAGGAGGAAAATATCATGGGTCACAAGTACGTTTACATGTTCAAAGAAGGCAACGAAACCATGCGCAATTTGCTTGGCGGCAAAGGTGCCAACCTTGCGCAAATGACCAACATGGGCATTCCCGTACCCAACGGTTTCATCGTAACCACGGAAGCCTGTACATGGTACAACGGCAACGGCAAAGCACTTTCTGCCGATATGAAAAAACAAATCGACGACTGTGTTGCACAATTGGAAGCCGACAGCGGCAAAAAGTTTGGCGACCCCAGCAATCCATTGCTGTTGTCTGTGCGTTCAGGCGCACGCGCATCTATGCCAGGCATGATGGACACAGTGCTTAACCTGGGCATGAGCGACGCTGCCGCAGAAACCCTTGCAAAAACCGCAAATCCGCGTTTTGCATACGACTCCTATCGTCGTTTTATCATGATGTTTGCAGACGTGGTAATAGGTGTGTCTAAGCATGACTTTGAACACGCAATCGATAAATACAAAACCGATAAAGGCTATGCATCCGATTCGGACATGACCGCCGATGACTGGAAAGCCATAGTAGAAATTTTCAAAAAAATCTATCGCGACGACCAAGGCAAAGACTTCCCAACCGATTCCAAAGAACAGCTTTACAACGCAATCACCTCTGTTTTCGAATCATGGGACAACGAACGCGCCTTCGCGTATCGTCGTATGCATGACATCCCCTACGAATGGGGAACAGCTGTAAACGTTCAAACAATGGTATTTGGTAACCTGGGCGACACATCCGGCAC
>WQVK01000063.1 GCA_009784025.1 Defluviitaleaceae bacterium | reverse complement strand
CTACCGCGCAGATGGCTTACGCCACGCAAAAACGGTAAACGGCACAGCCACCACCCATGTATGGAATGGTAGCCATATAGCCCTAGAGCGCGACGCCAGCGGCGCAACAATCAACCTCTACCACCGCACCCCAGGCGGGCAGCTGATAAACAGCCCCCACCATGGCACGCCGACATACAATGCCCGCGGCGATGTGATGCAGCGATCCAACGCAAGCGGGCAGGCGCAACAGAATTATCATTATAGTGCATTTGGTATGGAGCGCAGCCAGGATGCAGCTAACAATAATCCGTACAGGTTTGCCGGGGAATATTTTGATGCGGAGCGTGGGGAGTATTACCTAAGGGCTAGGAGTTATAACCCCAGGACAGGGCGCTTCACCCAGCCTGACCCGCATTGGAATGTTGGGAATATGCAAGGTAGTCCGTTGGCTATGATGCAGGCTGCTAACTTGTATGCTTATACCGCTAATAACCCGGTAAAGTTTATTGACCCAACAGGTAATAGGGTACAAATGACGATAGAAGGACAACAGGCTATGCGGGCATCATATGCTGCCCAGGGGTTAACGCCTTTTGGTGGCTTCCACTCGCGCGATTCTTTTGCTCCTAGTAACACTTCACCAACCTTAGATTTAACGAGAGATGTGTTAGCAGCAATGCCCTCAAATGCTGCCCCAAATAGTGTTGAGGCGGCAAGGGCGGGGGAAGCAAGAATCCAAGCTGTTACACTGGCTCAAGAAATGTATAAAAGTAAGGGGTCACGGATTTATGGAGGCAGGGATATTGCACAAATTGCTGTAGATGCTACCTTATCAGGGGTGGGGATGCAAGGGCTTGCGGCGTTCCAAGAAGGAAGGCCGCAACCTGAATGGCAACCAGGATTCATATGGTTTGAAGGTGTTCCTAGAAGAAATGTAAGGACATACTCGTTAGGTGTGCATGGCGACATGCTGCTTCATATCAATGGTGTTGCAACTGGTTTTACTATAGGGCAGTTCAGCTCAAGTTGCGGTGCTGACAATATACTAATTGACGATTTGTTGATTTACTATCTTAATAGGTTTGACAGACACTTTAGCGGTGATATGAATATCAACTCTGGATTCAGAACAAATGCATTTGAAATGACTCTAGATGGAGGCGTATATAATGGTCCACATACCAGCGGCGAAGGCGCCGACTTTAGAATCTATGGCGCTTCAGCACAAGAGCTGTACGAGTTTGCTCGGTATTTAGGAATTGCTCGCCCGTATGGACATACGTACCGTATTAACCATCGTTCCATCCATATTGACACGCGAAGGAGGTAGTTAAAAGTGAATAAAGCAATTATAGCTTTCGCAGCTATATTCTTAATCTTAACCACCAGTTGCTCAACAGAACTCAACAATGGCGTTGTAACAAATGAAGCTGCCAAACCAGAGGGTCTGTCTTTATCTAGTGAAATTAATACTGTAGAGAACTCATCAACTAACGAGTCAATCAATAAAGATTCGCACACTAACGATTTCATAAAGATTCAAAGTTTATTTGAGCCAAAATATGTGTCAATAGTCTTCGGAGGGACACCAGAGATAATTCGAAGTTATCGACACTATCCTTTTGGCAAAATTGTGGAAGATAGCACAGAGGGAATAGCAAGTTATGTGGTTTTTGTTTGTTGCCATTATCAAGTGGAGCTACAGAATGATTTGTTGCGAATGATACCTTCTTTGGAGATGCCTGAACATTTTCCGGAAATTTTTATGCAAATCACACAAGTTGCGAATGCCACAGTGGAAGAAATGGGTCACAAAATAAAGGACACTTTTGACCTTTTCTGCTATTATTTCTTCGATGAACAAGATGAATATTTTCCATTTGTTAGTCATGTGTTCTACAATGACTTGGAGCATTACAGCACTGTTACAAGCATACACATTAAAGATAATTCTCGTGGCGGCGTGTTTGTTGTCGTGACTAATTATCCTGAAATAGCCGCAGGCGGGCATGGTGTTCGCTTTAGGAATAGCCTTAAAACGATGGAGATAATTGTAGCAGATTAAAAAAGCATGCAGTAAATTATCCAAACCACCTCAAAAGCGTTTTGATGCGTTTATGAGGTGGTTTTTTATTACAAAAAAGGAGAGTGAAAAAAATATGAGTACCGGAACAAACAGCCGCAACCCATCCGACCTACACCCAGCCCTCCAGCGAGGTCTAACCGAACTAACCCGCCGAATGACGCAATCCGGCTTCACGGCGTTAGGCGTATCGTCCACCTACCGCTGCAATATCCACCAAGACCACCTATTCACCCAAGGCCGCACCCGTGACGGCAACATAGTAACCAACGCCAGAGGCGGCCAATCCATCCACAACCACATGCCCCACAACGCCCTAGCCTTCGACATCTTCCAAAACATCCGCGGACAAGAATGGAACAATCCAACATTCTTCGCCACAGCAGGCGCAATCTGGACAGAAATGGGTGGCGAATGGGGCGGAAACTGGGCAAGCTTCCCAGACCGCCCACATTTTCAGTACACCGGGGGGTTAACCCTTCGGGATTTACAGAACGGAAAAATATTACCCATGGATGCACAAATGCCCTGGGAGAAAGGAAGATTTATAGTGGAACAACGTAATTTTAGAATTTTAGGCAAAGATATGCAGGTTGACGCAATACTGCTAGATGGCCGCACATTTGCCATGGTTAGGCCAGTGCTAGAGGCCATGGGGTACGTGGTCAACTGGGAGGAGGCCACCGGGACTGTGGTAATAGACGCGCCTTCTGCGGGGCGGTGACCATGACAGTTTACGAAATTTTGGCAGTGCTGGTGGCGGTGCTTACCATATCTGCCGCCATTGGCGCGGCCATCGTGTACCTTGTACGCAAAAACGACAAGGTGGTAAGCCTAGCCAATAAAATTCCAGAAGTAAAGGAAAGCGCCAAAAGAATAGACGACCTAGAGGCCAAAATATCTGCAGCCTTCCGGGAAATTGACACTAACCGCGAAAACATAACCTGCACCGGCGCCCAAATTTGCGAACACACAAAACGCATGGAAGAATCCAACAGCTTAATCCTAAAAGCCATAGCCGGGTTGATAAACGCCGCCATAAACGGCAACGACAAAAGCAGCCTAACCGCCGTAAAGGATATGCTAGAGCGGGAAACCGTAGTAGTGACCAAAAGAAGCGCATAAACACCCAAAAAGGCCGTATGTTGAGAAAGTTTCAACATACGGCCTTTTTTTATTTGCAAAGTTTTCGTGGCTATGGGTGTAAGGCAAATAACATATACATAATAAAATGGCGAACGGTGGACATGTTTCCCTGGGCGCTTTGCTAGTGGTTTTTATAAGACATTATCCATACGCCCCTTTTTTTTAGTTCACATACTATGTTATACTTTTGGCAGAGGTGGGTGGATGGTCAACTGTATGGAATGCAATGAGGAGCATAAGATAAAGGTGCAGTTTTATAAAATTGTATGCCCGTATTGTGGTGTGGATATCTTTTAGGATAGTAGCTTATGTCGCAATCTCAGTACCTATTAGAATAGCAACACACGCTGTAATAAGGCATGTTTTATGCAAAAATTATGACAAAATGAACTGGTTTCTTCCCAACGATTTATAAAGGAGATAAGCATGACATTTGAAGAAGCACAAATAACCTTAGACCAGCTTGTAGACGAGCTGCCGCCAGAGATTTTTCAGGGGCTTAACTGTGGCGTATCTCTTGTGCCGGATATTTTGTATGATGCTAATGGCCTGCTGGTGCTTGGGCGTTATCATGTAGAACCCCGTGGCTTGGGGCGTTATGTTACCGTAAATTATGGATCTATAATGGCAATTTATTCACATCTGCTGCCGGAGCAGTTTCGGGAGAAGCTTAGATATGTACTGCACCATGAACTTACCCACCACCTAGAGCATCAGGCTGGGGATAGGTCGCTGGAGATAAAAGATGCCCACGATGTAAGGCAGATGCTTAGCAGGCGGCCAGAGGAAATATGAGGCTACCGGCGATTTTGCCCGCTTTTTTAAGGGTTGTTTTGTAGGGGTGAAATAAAAACTTTAATATTTTAAAGATTCTCTTCCAAAAAGCCCGTATTTATGGGGCTTTTTGTTTTTGCGTTGTAAGAAATTATGTTAAAAGGCCTCGTTTTGCTGAAAAAATGGTACCGTATGGTACCATTTTTTTGAGTGTACATTAGTTACACCTAAAACATTTAGGACATGTGCTGTGAAGGGTGTAAATAACGTATTCATAAAATTGTTTGCATAGCGTTTGATATCCGTGCGCAATTGTGGGATAATAATGCCACAAGGAGGCTGGTCTTATGCCACAAATTATTCCCATACGTGATTTGAAAAACACAGGCGCGATTTCTCAAATGTGCCAAGAGTCTACCGAACCCATTTATGTAACTAAAAATGGTTACGGTGACATGGTTATCATGAGTATGAAAATGTACAAAGAAAAACTGTTCATGTATGACATCTATGATAAATTAGCGCAATCCGAAGCGGATGTTGCCGCTGGTCGCACCCAAAACGCCAAAACTTCACTCCAGCGACTGAGAGAAAAACACAATGTATAGAGTGGATATTTCCAATAGAGCAGACTATGAGTTGGATAAAATCCTCGCTTATATCTCGGAAGATTTGGTGGCACCTCAAGCCGCCGTTTCTTTCGTTGATGAAGTTTATGCATGTTATGACAGGCTGGAAGAAAATCCGTACATCTATGAAGCGTGTCGTGACCAAAGGCTTAGCAGAGAAGGCTATCGCAGGGCTGTCATAAAAAACTATGTGATGCTATATAAAATTTATGACCATGAGCTGGTAATCGTGCATCATTTTTTCTATGGTGGACAAGATTACGCAAAGTTGGTGTAAATTTAGCTCTCCGGCAAACTTAAATGGCGCACTTATGTACACCAACAAGTTATGGTACGTGCGTTAAATTTATAGCCGCTCCACCTAAAAACCCTCACATAGAGCTTGTAAATTTCCCACAAGCCTTCGTCGCTAAAAACCTTGCGCACCGCTAGTGCGCGGCGGTTTTCAGCTCCTCGCCTTGCGAAAAAT
>WQVK01000062.1 GCA_009784025.1 Defluviitaleaceae bacterium | reverse complement strand
TAATTCATTGCTATCGCAAAAAAACTAATATCTTCGTGCGGTTTGTGTACAATAAACTAAATTCCATTGACGTAGGGATTGCGCTTTGCCACATTGCGGAAGAAAGTAGTAACTTCAGCTTTTCGAAAGAAAAGGATTATCCCGTTCGCACAGGATATGTCTATATAGGTACGGTGAAATAAAAATGTTCTAAGGGAAAGAAAGTTTGGATGATGAGCTGTTCCATTAAAAAGCTTATGTTGGATAGTTATACATCATTATCATGTAATTGCGGACGGTCGAGGGCGGTCGTTCCTACGAAAAACCCAGGATTCTTGGGCGTAGGGACGGTCGCTCTCTACCGTCCGCAAACTTATCATAGATGATGCATATATATCATTCATACTCGCCATTCGCAATCACCTCCTTCCAGTTTATTCAACTAAGCCTATTTAAAAACAGGCAAAAGCAATGCGAAAACCCGCATGTTTAGGCGGTTTTTCAGCAAGGCTTAAGCCTGTTTCAAATTGCTTATATTTCTTTGTTAAAAGCCGGGGCCCCGGTGCCGCAGTATATGAAAGATGCTAGCATAGGTACGCTGCCCAGGCCGGATCCAAAGCCTGGTGCGTTACCCTCTTTCACTTGATGCGACTAGTAATACAGCTACAGCATGCACAGGGGTTAAAGCGGGAGCGGCGCGGTCCGTTTCGGAAAAATCCCTTCCGGAGGTGGCAAGACCCGTCCATGGCATAGAAACGCCTGTTTTGCTGTTGCGAAGCGATTACAACACGTAACGTGTATTATGTCAAGCATTATTGCTCCCATTGTTTGTGGTAGCCATAGACAAATGATACGATAACCATTTATCTTCAAAATCTGAAATCACGTTTTTTGTGAGTTCATAAGAACTCTACTGCTGCCAAGGCTTGCAAATTCAAGATATTTAGTGCAAAATAGGCTTGAGAGGGATGAAGTTATGATAGATGTTTTAATAATAGGCGGCGGCCCAGCCGGGGTTTCGGCAGCATTGTACACCGCTCGCGCCCGCTACAGCACTACAATATTATATAAAAACCACGGCGCGCTACAAACGGCAGAAGCGGTGGAGAATTTTTATGGCCATAAAAAAATAGGCGGCCACGAGCTGGTAGAAACCGGCCTGCAACAAGCGCAAGCAGTGGGCGCAGAACTAATTTGCACAGAGACCACAGGCATTACCCTAACAGAAAACAACACCATCCAGGCACAAACCGCCAGTGGCCAAATATTAGAGGCAAAAGCCGCAATAATAGCAACAGGCGCAACCCGCGTCCGCCCAAAAATTGAAGGGCTAGAGGCTTTAGAGGGCATGGGCGTGAGCTATTGCGCCATTTGCGACGGCTTTTTTTACCGTGGCAAAGATGTAGCGGTGCTGGGCAGCGGCGCATACGCTTTACACGAGGCACAAGACCTGCTACCCCTTGTAAAATCTGTAACCTTGCTAACTAACGGCGAAACTCCAAGCGCCAACTTCCCAGAAGAAATTAAAATCTGCCAGGACAAAATAGAAAAACTAACAGCCGACAAAGCCGGCGCATTAGAAAACATATTAACCGCCACAGGCGAAAAAATACCCGCAACAGGGCTTTTTATCGCCATGGGCATAGCCGGCGGCACAGAGCTAGCCCGCAAAATAGGCGCGCAAGTAGAAAACAATGCCGTGATAGTAGATAAAAACATGCGCACCCTAGTGCCTGGGTTATGGGCCGCGGGTGATTGTACCGGCGGCTTGAAGCAAATAGCCAAAGCTGTGTACCAGGGGGCAGAGGCCGGTATGGATATCATTAAGTTTTTAAGGGAGTGGGGTAAGTGACAAGTTTGAAAGCCGCCATAATAGGCCTGGGCAACATCGCGCCAATGCATATAAATTCCCTAGACTACCTGGGCATTCCCATAACAGCAAAATGCGATATCCGCCCCACAGAAGGGGCATTCACCAGCTATGAAGAGATGCTGGCGGCGGGTGGCTTCGATGTGCTACATATATGCCTGCCGCATCATCTGCATGCCCAGGTGGCCATTGCTGCCCTGCAAAAAGGCTACCATGTGCTAACAGAAAAGCCCATGGCCACCACTGTAGCAGATGCAGAAAAAATGCTGGGTGCTGCCCAGGCCAGCCACCGCCAGCTAGGGGTAATCTTCCAAAACAGATACAGCCCTGGCGCGCAGCTAATAAAAGAATCCCTGCCTGCGCTGGGGGCAGTGCAAGGCGGTTGGCTGCAAGTAACCTGGCATCGCCCAGAAGAATATTATAAAAACAGCCAATGGCATGGCCGCTGGGCCACAGAAGGTGGCGGCGCAGTAATAACCCAATCTATCCATACATTTGATATGATGAACTACTTCCTTGGTGAGCCAACTAACATAAGCGCCGCCATAGCCAACCGCGCCCACCCATCCATAGAAGTAGAAGATGTGGCCGAAGGCGTAATCACATACGGCGGCGCAAAAATCTCCTTTTATGTAAACACATTCCACCCACACAACGCCCCCGCCAGCCTAGAGCTGGTATGCCAAAACGGCCGCGCCACCCTAATAGGCGAAGATGCAGAAATCACCTTCACAAACGGCCGAAAGCTAACCGCCAGCGCAGATACCTCAGCCCAGCAACGCTTTGGCATGAAAAGCTACTGGGGGGTATCACATGTGAAGCAAATTCAGGACTTTTATAATTCCCTAGCCACAGGCCAGCCCGTGAAAATAGATGGGTACGAAGGCTTACGCACCCAGCGGCTGGTGGATGGGATATACGGCAGCGCTAAGGGGAGTGTAAATGGCAACAGTTCTAACGAAAATGTTTGACTTTGTTGCCGGAATATGCTGGCTACATGAGAATGGTTGGCGTGCAGTTAACTGACGCCACAAGCTAAAAAGGTAATAATGTACCGTTCGCTTTAAGGAAGGGCGCGCACATGTACCACCTCGAAAGGTACATGTGTAAATCTAATTTTGAGGAGGTCATTATGATTGTACCCGCACTACATTTTTGTGGCGACTGCAAAGAAGCCATCGCATTATATGAAAAAGCATTTACGACAAAAGCAACCATTATCGTGTCTAACAGCCAATTTTCGCCGGATGAACACGATGGCGATGACGGAATTGCTCATTCAGAGATGATTATACATGGGCAAAGAGTCCTTTTGAATGATAGATTTGGCAACAAGGATAAATCACCCGATGTTCCGATTCGTCTGATTGTTATGTTTGATAGTGTCGAAAAATTATTATCATGTTATGAATATTTTAAAGATGAATGTATAGTAGTAGACCCATTTGAAGATGTCGGGTATAGCAAGTTATTCGGAAATTTTATTGACAAATTTGGCATCGGGTGGGGTTTTATGGTGGAGACAGCATAAACATTAATGACGTTATGTCCACCTCTTTCAAAGCATATGCTGTGCGCTGTGAAGGGTGGAAATAACGCTATCAATACTTGCTAACTTTCGTATAAGTTAGGAAATCCAAGTTCATTATAAAGACTGTAACCGTTAGATGTATCTACATCCCAATCCATATATCTGTATCCAATTACAAATCGCATTCCGTTTTCAAACGCATGTTTAATTGTGTGTAAGTATAAAGGCAAAAGAATTTCCTTTCTGCGATGTTCAAGTGATGCTTTGAAATACTCCAAAGCCCCCGCACCATCGTCATTGATAAGTGCCGATACCGCCGCAGGTTTGCCATCAACATAAGCAACAAAACAAACGAGTTTCCCTTCCTCTACAAAGTGCACATGTCCGTCCGCATAAAATATCCATTTATGAGGGTCATCGGGATCATCTTTGTGAAAATCGCACCATTCAGCAAATTCATTTTTAGTTACCACACGTTTAATCGTTACGTCCGCAGGGGATTCGGAGTAATTTAGCATATTTCCCCGCAACATAATCCCCACTTCATTTCCCTTAAATGTGTAATATGGAACTTTTCCATGCACAGCCAAGCATACCCTGTCTGAGCATATATTAGGCCACTCGGCATGAACACTGTATGACCTAATTTCTTCAATGGTGCTGTGCAAATCAGCACCAGATAAATTTTCGAGCCGTATATTGAAGATTTCTCGGGGACCTTTGACATCACCGATGGGCTCCATAAGTTCATATTTTCCATTGTCAACAATTCTCATGTGGTCTGCTCCAGCGATAATTCTGCGTCTACAAATCAACCATCTATCAATAATTCCAAGTTTTTCGCTTAACGTCACGTGTTATCTCTCCTTTTGTTGTGAAACTATGCAAAAATAAATTTTACGCACGTACCACGCTTTGGTACATAAGTGCGCCCTTGTAATTAAAATAATTCGGCGTGAGAACCTGTTCGTGTCGCAGTAAGCACAAGTTTATCATTATTTATAGAGTAAACGAGTAACCAATCCGGACGAATATGACATTCACGTAAGCCTATATAATTACCCTTTAATGCGTGGTCTTTATATTGTAGCGGTAAAGGCTTGCCGGCGAGAAGTATTTCCAACACAATATTAAGCAGGGATAAATCAAGTCCCTGCTTTTGTATTCGTTTTATGTCTTTGCGATATTGTGATGTAGTGCTAAATTTCATCATTTTCAGCCTCCAAGTCGGCATAGAACTCGTCAAGGCTTGCGAACATTTTTGTAGGAAGTTGTTCTGTCAATATTTTTTTTGTTTCTAAAATAGCCGCTTCAGTTTCGGCATTATATCGTGGATTAACCACATCAAAAGGCAGCCCGCCAACCATAAGTGATTTACGCAGGAACATTATAATTGCATCAGATGTAGTTATTCCAAAACTCGAAAACAGTTCTTCTGTTCGAGTTTTAGTATCCGGGTCAATGCGTACATGAATATTTGCTGACTTAGTCATTATTCTCACCTCATCCATAGTATATCCAAACGTGTGTACAAATGCAACCTGAAGGCTTGAATAAGCATTGTCGTTTCAGACAGTAGCGTTATTTCTATCCTTCATGGCACACATTCTATAATATAAATGGTGATGTTATTTATCCAAATCCATAAACCACCACACCGCCCGCGTAGGCGGTGTTTGTTTATCTCAAACTTGCAAATATATAGTATAGCCGCTCCACTTAACAACCACCCGCTAACCATGCTATAATACCCCATGGCATATGACATAAAACTAAGAGAAGCTGTGCTAAAGCATCTATCAAAAGGTAACACGATAAGAGACACAGC
>WQVK01000061.1 GCA_009784025.1 Defluviitaleaceae bacterium | reverse complement strand
CCATCCTCAAAAAAGTGTAACAACACCCGAAGTGTGTTAGAATATGGTAAAAAGGCATAGGGGTGATACTTGATGAGGTACAGCACGGATTTAACTGACAAGCAATGGGCAGTCATCCGAGATATGTTTCGGAAGGAAAATCGAGGTAAGCACTTGAAGAAACACAGCAAGCGTGAGCTGGTAAACGCAGTGCTGTATATAAACAAAACTGGTTGTCAGTGGGAGCTTCTACCCAAAGATTTTCCTCCATATAAGACAGTGTCATCTTTTTACCATCGTGCTGTTAAATCGGGGCTGTGGCAAAGAATTATGGATGCGATTGTTAAAAAAAATCAGGACAAAAGCGGGGCGTAAGCCAAGCCCGAGCTATGGTATTATTGATTCTCAAAGCGTTAAAACTACGTCGGCATCTGCAGCCCGAGGTTTTGATGGCGGTAAGAAAGTCAAAGGTAGAAAACGCCATATTGTGGTAGACGTCATGGGCAACCTGCTTGCCGTAATAGTTCACGCCGCAAATATTCACGATACAATAGCTGGCATAAACCCTGCAATAGTTGCCTTTGATAAGTATCCATTAATCCAAAAGTTCGGCGGCGATTGCGGCTACCGCAAAACTTTCATAGAAAATGTAGCCGATAAGCTGGGTATAGATGTCGATATTTCGCCTAAAATCGCACTGCAGGACGGTATAAGCCCCAAACGCTGGATTGTTGAACGCACCTTCGCTTGGGCTAATAACTTTCGTAGGCTCTCCAAAGATTATGAAATTTCAACCTCTTCTGCTGAAAATATGTTTATGCTTTCCCATATCTCTACGTTGCTTCGGCGTTTTTGAGGATGGATTCTTAGATTATGCCAAATAGAATTGTCGAAGACATGGTGTTATACTAAGGTTATGGTCAAGAAAACCGCAGGGTCTGCGCTTTTGGCCTGCTAAACCCAAATCGGGTTACATGCTATATAATTTGTTAAGGTGAGCTTGCATTGCACTAGTAATGCGCGCAGCAGTGCTTGTTTGCCTGTTTGTTTCAAATATGTAGCCGCTGTACCCCAAAGCAGCGAAGCAACCTACCGCAACATTTAAACAGATGCGAATATTTAATACTGTGCAGCGTGTGTGTTTAAATGGAGGGTCAGAGACAATGTATTCTCTTGGGCATGTTGGTAGCTGTGGGGTTTAGGTTTATATTTGTATGGCTTATATTTCTTTTAGTTAAATATTTGCGCCTTGCATGGGCATTGCCCGTGCAAGGCGCTTTTTTATGCCAATCATACATAGTTAATTATGCCTGTAAGTATTTAATCTTGGTGATTATTTTTCTGATTTATTGCAATGGACCATCCTCATTCTATACGCTTTAACCTTTTCCATGCAACATCGGCTTGCTAACCACTGATGTCAAGTACAAAAACATTCTCACCGTTTATTATATCGGTGCTTGTTGTTATTGTAGTGGATCTGCACATGGCAAATGCCGGGCGCACGCCAGTATATAGGTCTGCTACACCTGCGCCGATGCCCTGTACTCCCATTGTAAACACGACAGATGTGTTCCATGTTTCAGGCGTTCTTGTCCAATATGGACTTGACATTCCATTAGAAAAACTAGCAGTTCTTCTAGTGAAATCATTTCTGAAAAATCTTAGGGCTCTCCCTTCTGGGACACTTACATTTAACCTTGGGCCATCTAACTCTCTTAGTGACAAAAGGAAAACATAACGGGTAATAATATTTGAAGTTCTACCAGTAACACCTATGCTGCCTTTATCTGTAACTTCAATATCACTTGGTGCCATAGCTGCAATCACTGCTTCACATAGGGTGCTAACAAATTCAGTATTAAGGAAAGTATCAATATTACTGTTAGGATAATAGCTTCCAAAATCTAACCCGCTCCATAAATTTCTACCATAGGGGCTATAATTAAAGGCTACCGTTTGATCTAACAGGTGCTCTCTAAGCAACAATACATTGCCGCTACCATTATAATTTGCCGTAAGCACAAGATAGGGTGTAAAATTGCCATTTTCCTTAAGAAATATGCGATAATCTGCCCTTCCGTTCCTTACATCATATGCAATATCTGCAATGGTAGTTGGTTGCCTAAGCCCTGTTGCCAGGAAAACTTGTTCATGCCTAATGACTACTATAATGAAAAGCATTAAAAGCGCACAAGCAAGGATCCATATCTTATATGCCTCAATTCGTTGCATGCATCAATCTCCTTTCCATTGTATCAATTTTAAGAAGATACATATTAAGTTTTTGACAGGGATTACTTTATCGTCGACTTTAGTCAACCACCCTTAACCCATCCTTAGTTATATCTGGTGAAAAACCCTTCACGGTTTCGTGGAATTCCACTTCCTGGTCTTCCGTCACCCGCAGTGTTAGCACGCATTTATCTGTAAAGCTGCTGTCTATTATTTCTATCTCTAGCTTGCCAAAATCGTACTTTACTCTGTCAAACATATTGTATGGGCAGGTTAATTCGTATACCTGCGTTAAAATTTCACGGGTGGGGGCGGCGGCTTCCATTGCGCCTTTTGCGGCATGGCCGTAGGCGCGCACCAGGCCGCCTGCGCCCAGAAGCGTGCCGCCAAAGTAACGGGTAACCACGCAAACCCAGTCTACCACGCCGGTTTTTTGGAAGAGGTTTAATATGGGTAGCCCTGCAGAGCCTGTTGGTTCGCCATCGTCGCTCATTCTGGTGATATTGTCGCTGCGGGTCATGTAGGCGAACACGTTGTGGTTGGCCTTGGGGTGCTTGGCGCGAATGCTGGCCACGAATGCCTTTGCCTCGGTCTCGTTTTTAACTGGGGAGCAGGCCGCCAAGAATTTAGAGCGCTTGTCTTCATGTTCGTATTCGCCACTGGCAGGTAGGATTAGGGGCATTTTGTACTCCTTTTTGGGCGTAATACCACTGATATAGTGAAACAATTCGAAATCGGTCTCGCCTGTCGCGGCAAAAACGCCTGAAACGCCTTGTTTCGGCGTTTCAGGTGCCGCTCTGGCGAGGCCGTTTCTCATTTTTTTCACTATAGCTTAGCAAAACAATAACCCAAAATTAAAGTTTTTTGCTTCTTTTTTTCAAAAAAGAAGGGGGTTTCGGGGCGAAGCCCTGACGGTTCTAATCACTCATTCCAACCCTTTAATGCTTCATGGGCTGTTTGCAGGTCTTTCACAACATCCACGCCTTGGGGGCATTTTTCCACACATGCGCCGCAGGCATTGCATTTTGTTGCATCGCCGCCGGCGCGGGTTGCAAACATGTATGCCCGGCGGGGCTGGTCGAAATGCCCAAAGCGGTGGGCATCGTTATAATTGCCAAAAATCCCTGGTATCTGCACCCCTTGCGGGCATGGGATACAGTAATTGCATGCGGTGCAATTTATGGTGATTATAGATTCATAAGCTTGCCGGGCGGCTGTGATGGTGGCCTTTTCTGCCGCGGATAGGGGGCTTGGCATATCTGCCTGGTTAAACATGGCCAGGTTGCACTCTAACTGTTGCATATTAGACATGCCACTTACGATTACAGAAATCTCTGGGATATCTGCCAAGTAGCGGAAAGCCCATTCTGCTGGGCTGCGCTGGTGCTCGCTTGCATCGTACACCTTTTGCACCACTGGTGGCGCATATGCCAGGCCGCCACCGCGCAGGGGTTCCATTATGGCCACGCCAATGCCGCGTGCACCTGCAAATTCTATGCCTTCCTTGGTAGCTTCGCGCTTCATATCCAGCATATTATGCTGCACCTTGCATACTTCCCAGGGGTATTCCTGTGCCACTTTTGTAAAATGTTCGTAGTTGCCATGGTAAGAGCAGCCAATATGCCGTATTAGCCCCTCTTCTTTAAAAATTTCAAACTGCTTCAGCAGCTGTTTTTCCTTTATATCATCCCATGTTGCCGGCATTACCCGGTGCATCAGGTAGATGTCCATATAATCTGTGCGCAGTTTTTTTAATGTGTTCTCTAGGTTGCGGCGGATGGTGGGGATGTCGTGCATTTCCCATGGAGGTTGCTTGGTTACATATATTAAATCTTTGCGGCGGCTTTCTAGGGCTTCGCCCATTATTGCCTCGCTTTGGCCGCCATGGTAGCCAAATGCTGTGTCGAAATAATTTATGCCGCTATCTGCCGCGTGGCGCAGTAGCTCGAAGGCCAGCTCGCGGTCCACCCCTTGGTTGCCGTCGCCATTCACAAAAGGCAGGCGCATGCAGCCCATCCCAAGCAGGCTGGCGCGCAGCCCGGTTTTGCCAATTTCCCTGTATTGCATGATTTTCACCGCTTCCGTTTTATTTATGCTATCATGGTATATATGCTCTAAGAATTTGTCAATGAAACGAGGCGATTTTATGACAATCAACGATATTATAAAAATTACAGAAGATTTTGCGGAGGCCAAAATTTTTAACCTGCCCATATTTGCCATAGGCGACCCAGCAGATGAATACTTTCAAGCCTGCAAGCAGCCCCATGTGATAGGCAGCCACTTTCAGGCCCCGTTAGAATGGCTGCCCCCGGCCCGTTCTGTAATCTCATTCTTCTTACCCTACACCCAAAAAATCCGCGCTGCCAACGCCCAAGATTTCGCCTGGCCGGCAGAAGAATGGCTGCACGGCCGCTATGAGGGCCAAAACTACCTTAAGAGCCTAACCTTACACCTGCAAAACGCCATACAAAAGGCTGGGTACGCCACCATAGCCCCAGCCTTCCACGAAAACTACAAAACAACAAACAATAGCTCCAACTGGAGCGAGCGCCATATCGCCTTCGGCTGCGGCCTGGGTACATTTGGCATATCCAAAGGTATAATCACCGCCAAAGGCACTTGCGGCAGACTAAGCAGCCTAGTAACCGAGTTGCCTCTGCCACCAACTCCGCGCCCCTACACAGATATCTACGAATACTGCACAAAATGCGCCGCCTGCCTTCCCCATTGCCCCGCAAGCGCAATCTCCCTAAATGCAGAAAAAGACGATGGCCTATGCGCCGCCTTTTTGAACAAGGTAATGGAAAAATCCCGCCCAAGATACGGCTGCGGGAAATGCCAGGTGAGCGTACCCTGCGAGGATAGAAACCCTACTACCCTGCGAGGTTAGCGCATGAAAATATCCCAACTCTCTGAACTTACTAATACCCCCGCAAGTACAATTAGGGATTATGAAGCCTTAAAATTTATTGAGCCTGCCCGGCGGTTAGAAAATAATTATCGTGCTTTTAACGAACGGCATATAGTACAAATAAAATTATGCCGCTTGGCTTTTCGTGAATTTATCAACAAGCCTTTACGGAAAGCATCGTTACAGGTGCTTTATGCCGCCGCAAAAAATGATATGCCTTTATGCCATCAAAACATAGAAGCCTATATCGCTTTACTGGAAACAGAAATAAAAAAAGCCAAAGATGTATTTGATGTAATAAAAAAGTGGACTTCATCCGATGGATATATAGAAGAACCCGGGTACACCCTAAGCATGGCGGCAGAATGTGTTGGTACAACGAAAGAAACAATACGAAATTGGGAACGAAATGGCCTGCTGTATACGAATTTTTTAGCATACCAAAAACGTATATATAAAACTTGCGATATAGAGCGCATGAAAGTTGTCTATATGCTAATTCAAATAGGCTATAGTGTGATGGCAATAAATAAATATTTTTCAGCCTTGGCACAAAACAACAATAAAGCCCTACAGGTTTTAATAGACCCCGAAAATGATGAAGATTTATTCTCTATTCAAGACAGATGGTTTCAAACATTGCTTTCTGCCAAAGCAGACGGCATGAAAATGTTGGCTCTTGTAGTTAAAGAAAAATAAACATTGCGCTTACACACCACTTTTATATCTCCGAATATAATTAAACCCACGGGAAGCCAAGCGCGTTTTCGTGGGTTTAATTTATAGAATAGCCGCTCCACCTAAAAACCCTCACATAGAGCTTGTAAATTTCCCACAAGCCTTCGTCGCTAAAAACCTTGCGCACCGCTAGTGCGCGGCGGTTTTCAGCTCCTCGCCTTGCGAAAAATTT
>WQVK01000060.1 GCA_009784025.1 Defluviitaleaceae bacterium | reverse complement strand
TGGGGGATTTTTTTTTTTTTTGTTTAAAAACATTTTTTTTTTTTTTTCGAAAGGTGCCCTTCTCCCCCCCCCCCCCCCCCCAATATGGTACTATATGCGTACTATCTGACGCAACAAGGAGGCGATGACATGGTGTGGATTGACTTCTTGCGGGTAAGCCGCTGATAAAGACGTGCGGTGACTTGCTCGCCATCAGTGAAATCTATTTGTCAACATCAAACTTATACACTTTATAAGTCTTTTGCAACAGCAATTGCCATATGTTATAACTACAACCAAAAAATTTATGATGAAGGAGAACATACTTATGAATAAAATCTATTTGTTCTGCAAAAAAACAACTCTGCTTTCAGTAATTTGTATCATTTTAACTGCGAGTTTTACGATACCAGTAATGGCCATGGAGCAACGAGACTCACGCGCAAGAGATATAGTTATAGGCAATGTATCTGACATGCAGATCGTATCGTTATCCGAACGAGACATTTTTTTAAGGTTAATTGATGAACGTTCCAATGCTTTCGCACAAGAAATAGTCAATCCCAATGAAGTAAATCGGATCGATAACCTACTAACCGCCATAGGTGCAGTATTTATTTCAGATGCTCAAGCAAGAACAATTTTTTCAGACGGATCACCTCAAACACTATCAACTGAACAGCTGGCCGCTCTCACCACTCCACAAATTCAACTCCATAGAGTACCTATAATAAACGGTGATAATGGAATAGACCAATGGATAACTTTCGAATCCGTAGTTTGGTGGTTTAGTGAATGTGGTACAGGATTTGTTCCATATCATTTTGTTGATATTTTCCATCAGCCATCTGTCCATAATAATGGGCGATCAAGGCTTGACCAGTCTGGTGTTACCTCTATTCCATTAACAACGCAATGGCAAGCGGGGGCACTCGTTCTACTACGAAATACTGCCACTACTGTAATTGGAGAAATTCCAGGCATATCCACAGCAATTACTTTCTTCAATATAGCTAACGGAATCATACCTGCTTTAACAGGCGCATCCACTGTTACAGGCACATCCGTTTCATATGCTTGGGATTCCATACAAAATAATCTTTTCACTTATGTAAATCGAGCAGGACAACACGAACACTTTTTTATGCAAGCACTGGTTTCATCAAGAGCAACACTCAGTATTCGCACAACAATTGTAGGTTTCCGTACCACAAATCAATGGGGACAAGTGATAACAGATAATTTTTCTTTTACTGCTACCGTTTTTGCAACACCTGCTGGTTTTGGGTCTGAAGGGTTAGCTATCGAAGCATTCCGACGAGGAAGAAGAGATGACCGCAGAATCCGTTTTCATGAAATCAGAGGCCCAGGAGACCGGGTTGCACAAAGAATAAACTTTATATTACAAGAAGGGCCTCTCGGATAATGTTCAAATGCATCACCGACAACAAAAAAGTCTTTGTATTACTCTGTCTTGCTATAATCATCTTTATTCGAATTACATCTTACCCGCTTTTACTGCTTCGCACTGGTGTTCTTTTCAACCCAGGATCGCTGACAACCCTAACTTCCAGCACGGCGCATCGGACTATTGGCTGGAGGGTTATCATGTATCGCGGTGGAGATGCCGAGGGTGTAAAATTTATTTATGCGCAGAGTACTTTGATGGGGTTTTGGTGGCGGCATTTGTGGACAGTTGACTTGAATAATTCAGACACAGGAATAATCACTACAACCTGGAGCTATTGGGATAACATGTATTCTGTTCATCATATTTTTGCACATGGAAACAACGCGATTGACACCATTTCTTTCACCCAAAATCAACTGCCACCGAACACCACTATAGAAATATGGCAAGAAGGAACAGAGTTCACGCTACAGTTAATAGAACTCCGCCCTCGTTTTCCGGTGGCTTCTGGCATACATTCTATTATTGTTCCTGATTTGTTAGTCTATGAGTTGCTTGTGGATAACGGTTTTATCGAACCAAGCCGATCTCAATATCCGTGATTTATTACAACACGAACAATCTTATAAAAAAACTGTCACGACTTCGCCCCAGCACCCTACTTCTTTTTTCAAAAAAACAAAAACCTTAGCATTGGGATAATAATCACATTCCAATGCTAAAGTTTTCCATAAAACTTTTTTCCAAAAAAGTTTTTGGAGGTGTCGGAGGCGAAGCCTCTGACGGTTTTGTTGTTTTTGTTATCTATCTCCTAAAATCCCGCACAGCCTCGCTTATCAAGTGAAACGCGGGTTTTGGTTGGAGATTTTTGTCGAATATCCAGTAGTATTGGCAGAAGCCTTCGTAGAATTTGTAGCAGTCCATCAAGCCGAAGAAGGTTACATTGGCGATATTGGCTGGGCCGCCGTTTAGCACGTGCATTTCTAGCAGGATGTCAAATACATCGCGGTAGCGATCGGCTTGTTGCTGGAATAAGCTTGGGCTGTCGCTGCCAATACGCACGCATAGTTCCGAGATATGGATTTCTAGGCCCAACTCGCCAAAGCGTTGGAGTTCTTGCACCATGTTGTTTGTGCCTGTGCGTAGGCTGCTTGGCCAGGTGAGGCCCATGGCAGATTGCAGGCCAATGCCGTCTACCAGGCCAAGGTCTAGCAGGTATTCCATTAGCACCAGCATTGCGTCGGTTCTGTCGCGCTGGAAGGTGTTGTAATCGTTGTAGAAGAGGCGCACGTCTGGGGCTGCGTAGCGGCGGGCAAAGTAGAATGCATAACGTACATAATCTGGGCCAATAACTTCGTACCAGCGGTTGCTGCGGGGGTTGTTGCTGTCGCCCCAATGGCTGCGGGTATGCCAGCCAGAAGCATTGTTAAACTGGCCGGGTGCGGTGGTAACTGCCTCGTTCACCACATCCCAGGCGTAAACCACACCAGGGTAATTTGTTTGGAAAAAGTCCAGCACTTGGCTGATATAGCTTTCCAGGCGGGCTATCATCACATCGCGGCTAACCAGCGCACCGTCTGTCAGGAAACCTTCCCGGAAGAACCAATCTGGCGTTTGGTTATGCCATAGCAGGGTATGGCCGCGCATCCCGATATTATTTGCCTGGGCAAATTCCATGCCAGGTATCGCACTGTCGAAGCGCACGCCAACGGCAGTTTCATCACCATTGCGTGCATTTCTGCGGCTAGCTATGGGGTCTAGCAGGAAGTCGGGTTTCATTAGGTTGCTGTAGCTGACGCTGTTAAAATGGAAGGCCGTAAGCGCTGCCAGCTCTGGGGAATTGATGGACACATTGGAGATATTGTTGCCGTTTAGGGCAACCCCTATGGTGAAGAAATCCGCAAAAATATCTTTCAAAGGTGTGGCGGTTAGCGCCGGGCGCAGGTTGAAGTTGCTTTCGCGCATCACCGCGTTGAAATCTATTGCGCCGGTGCGGTTGGCCGAGGGCAGGCTGCCCGGGGCTGGTGCAGGGCGCTGGGGTGCTGGTACTTGGGTTGGTGTTGGTAGGGCAGCCTCTGGGGTTGGTTCTTCTGGGGTGGCGGCTGTGGGTTGTGGAGGGGCGGCTGGGGCTTGCGCTTGGCCAGCCACGGTTAATGTCACCATTTGCGTGGTGCTGTTGAACCCGGCCTCTATGCCAAAAAATTCCGAGACAAAGCGCAGCGGCACTATCGTGCGGCCGTTGTAGTTTTGGGCGGGCACATCCATGCCCTCTGCAAGCTCGCCAATGGCGAAGGATAACACCTGGCCGTCGTGGAAAATTGTCACGGTTTCTGTCGTGCCTTCCCAAGCAAACTGCGCACCCAAAGTCTCGCCCACGAAGCGTAGCGGCACAAGGGTTCTGTTGTCTACGATTATTGGTGCTACATCCATGTAGCCGCGCGCGCCATTCACCGTAAACACAGGGTCGCCTATGCGTAGCTGTATTATGGTGCTGGCAGCCACCACTGGCGCTGTGGCTTCTGCCGCAGCCGGGGTTGGGGTAGGTTGCGCTTGTGGCGTAGGCTGCGCCGCCGGGGCGGGCTGGTTGCCACCCGGGTTAGGGTCTGCTACTATGGACATGCTGGCGGTAGAACCCTCTGCATCAACTGGATGAAACCCGCCAAAATCTGCGCTGCCACCCTCAAAATCCAGCCGCAGCACTTCCTGGCCGCCGCGTGTTACCACAAAATCATCTATATAAAACGCCTGCGCACCATCCCAGCCGTAAGGCCGGCGAAGCCAGATGTTTCCTCCGGCTCTGGTGCGTAAATCCAACGGGATTGACATAGTAATCCATTCTGCCCGCCGCGGGTGGAAATTGGCCGTATCCCATTCTTCCGGCGGCTGCCATTCCTGCCCATCTGTGGCAGACGGCAGGATTTCTCGCATTAGCCTTATTGTTATTTCTTCCGGCGCGAACACCCGCACCGTCACCTGATAAAGATGCCCGGCCTCAAGCCCCAGCGCATCAATAGGAAAATACCCAGAATGCCAAAAGCCCTCCCCGGTTTCCACCCGCAACACATGGTTAACACTAGCCGTAGCCGAAAACGGCGCGCTAAGCACAACCATAACAATAACCAGTAAAATTGCTGTGATTTTCTTTTTCATTTCATCGCTCCTTTTTATTTGGGCGCGGGGCTTTGCCCGCACATATTTATTTGTCACTTATCCACAACATATATCTTTCTGCATTTTCAGCCGCGTATGATTCTAAAAATGCAGGGGTTAGAATTGCCGGGGGGTTACCGCTTGAGTTTTTGTCACTTTCGCGCAGCGAGGGCGATAGTAAGCCTTTTGTATAGCTGGCTATTTCTTCGCGCGTGGGGTCTGTGGTGGGGCTTTGGAAATCATTTATGCATGCTTCCATTTTGCGGAAAACATCATCGACCCATGGCATGTTTTTGCGTATCCATATGCCTGCGGTGCGGTATTCGTTCTTTAGATTGTCGTACCATCCCTGCTTATCACCGCTATCCTCGGCGATTTTGTCAATTGCTGCATGCCACCATAAGTCGCAAAGCAAATGGATAAAATATCCAATATGAAACGGATTGCTCTTGTCAATTTGCGAGTAAAATTTCACAAGTTTCGCTTTTTCTGTATCTCCGGTTGGCGTATCACGAAAATGATTTTTTCTTTTAGCTGCGCGAGCGTCACCTCGTTTATTGTCAAATGTGTCGGGTGCAAAGCTGCCAATAAAATATGAGCCGCAGCCATCGGGGTTTATTTTATGCGCTAGATATAAATGTATCATAGTGGAGGCCATGATGGGTTTCTCCTGTCCAAAATATAAATTTTACATGTGTACAATATTCTTACAGTTTTATACTTACCGCAATTGTAACAGCTTGGTTACAAATTGCAATGGCCTTACGCAAGTTAAATTTTATGGGAATAGCAAGGAGATTTTGTATGAAGGCTTTGATTTTCGGCGGCAGCGGGCTGGTTGGCAGCGCGGTTTATGGTGCGCTGGTAGCGGCCGGGCATGATGTTTCGGCCACTTATAATGAAAATAAGCCCACCTGCTACAGTTGCGATAACTGGCGCAGGTGGGCTGTTTCGGATACAAATGGGCTTGGGCAGCTACTAAGGGAAATGCAGCCAGATGTGGTTGTATCGGTATTGCGAGGGGATTTTCTGAAGCAATCTGTGGCGCATCAGGTTATGATGGAGTTTTTGAAAAAATCTGACGGGCGTATGGTTTACATTTCTACGGTAAATGTTTTCGACGGCGTGGCTGGCGGCGGCCATCGCGAAGCCGCCATCCCATACCCACTTAGCCAATACGGCGATTTCAAAAAAAGTTGTGAAGAGATGCTGCTTTGGGGGCTGGGGAAGAATTGCCTAATTGCCAGGCTGCCAAAAATCGTCTCCCCGGCAGACAAAACCCGAGCTTTGCAGCGGGCGCAGGGCGGCGAAGTTTTTTATTCGAATCTGTATTTCAATTACAACCGCCCGCAAAATGTAGCCGCGGCGCTGGTGCATTGCATAGAGGCCAGGCGAAGCGGCGTGCTGCATTTAACCAGCCACGATGCCCTCTCCGACGCCCAATATGGCCAAATACTGCTAGCGAATACAGCGGCAACGGTAAAAGCCGCACAGCTTACAGCAGAGAAATACTGCCACCTGCTTGGCGGTCATGATATATCAAGGCTGAAAGCCAGCGATAGTGGCGAAATCTGCTTAACCATGGCCTGCACAGATGAGCGCATCAACGCAAAGTTTAAGATAAGTTGCGCGCAAGCAACAGAAGAACTCTAATAAACATTCGCAACCATTTGTTTTGTTCTATTGGGGGCAACGCAAATGCCTGTATCTGCCAGATAACAAAGACAACGCTGTGTAAGTTTTAAAGAAATTGGACAACCCGTTAATTTTTTCGGTTTCAGCATAATTATAGCCGCTCCATCTAAAAACCCTCACATAGAGCTTGTAAATTTCCCACAAGCCTTCGTCGCTAAAAACCTTGCGCACCGCTAGTGCGCGGCGGTTTTCAGCTCCTCGCCTTGCGAAAAATTTCCCGCGCTCTATG
>WQVK01000059.1 GCA_009784025.1 Defluviitaleaceae bacterium | reverse complement strand
ATTTCCCACAAGCCTTCGTCGCTAAAAACCTTGCGCACCGCTAGTGCGCGGCGGTTTTCAGCTCCTCGCCTTGCGAAAAATTTCCCGCGCTCTATGCGAATGTTTTTAGGTGGAGCGGCTATATTATCGACAGGAGTAAACGCAATGAGAAAACCACAAGCGATTTTCTTCAACGCAAGGGCGGTTATTGTGAAGCATGAAAATAATGAAAATAAAGTGCTAATTCAACGGCGCGTTAGAATCGGGGAACCGGAAATTTTTGAATTACCAGGGGGTTGCGTTGAACTTGGCGAATCAATCGTTGATGCGCTAAAACGTGAAGTGTTGGAAGAAACAGGGCTAACTGTAACTAAAATATATGGGGTTGATAGTTATGGGCAATGTAATGATATTGAATCCATAAAACCTTTTTCACTATATTACAAAATGAATAATTGGACAAACGCAACGGGTGATAGTTATAAATCCGTTGGTATTCATTTCAAATGTGAAGCAGACGGTGAACCGATTGAAAAGGGTGATGATACAGATTTAATTCAATGGGTGACGCCATTAAAATTGAGAGAGCTGCTTAATATGCCAAATATGTTCGGAGAAATTGACCGAGGGGCTGCGGAATCATTCTGTTTTGAATGCGGGGTATAAGTATTCATTAGCATTATTTCCGCCCTTTACAACACACATCTTAATAACTCACAGCCTCAACAGTTACACGCACTAAATCCCCTGGCTGTTTTCCAATTTTTGCCCGGATATCCTTGCGGATGCCAAGTATGTAACAAACTGACCCATCTAGATTTTTTACACCCATGTTAACAATGCTGCCGCTGTATGGAATACCATCGAAGGTAGCACGCACTTTAACACGCCCTTTGTTAAACTCGGCTTTAATGCTGAAAGGTACAGCAATGTATGCGCCGTCTATATGGGGAACTTTCTGGATTACGGCCTCGAACTCGTATGATTTCCCCATAGCTAACCTTGTCCTTTTTGCAGCAGTTTTGATATTTCTTTATAATGCACCGTTGTGAAGATTCCTTCGTTGATCATGCTGTTGATTTTGTCGCGGCTTGCCCACATTGCGTTGCTGGTTTCTTCGGGGGCGAGGGTTACTGTGGATATGTCTATATTTTGCCGGAATAGCCAAACATCCACCAGGCCGTGGCAGCCAGCGTTGGCACAGGGTAGGTGGCTCTTAATCATTTGTCCATTTTGCGGCTTTAGGGTGATGCCAAGCTCTTCTTTTACTTCTTTTAATGCCGTGGTTAGGCTGTCGTCGCCTGCAATAGCGTTTCCGCCTGTGCATTCCCATATGTTTGGCGGGGTCTTGTTGGGCGACCTTTGTGATATTAGGTATTCGCCTTTGTCGTTCTCAATCCATACGCAAACCTCTAGGTGGTATTCGCCTTTGTTCATGGGTTTGCCGCGCTGGTGGAGGCGGCCTGTTTTGTTGCCATGTTTGTCTAGTATATCCCATTGTTCGGCCAAGCTTGTTCTTCTATTCTTGTTGGTATATAGTCGACTATACATATTTATAGGGGCGCAGCAAGCGGCGCCCCTATGGTTGACGGCTTGTTAAATATAGGGAAGCTTATTTATAAAACTGCCAATGCTCCATCTGCAAGGAATCGCCTTTAAACAGCAGCACTAAATCTTGCAGGCCGCTGGCGTTTGTTATTGCAGTTTCTGCTACCTGGCTGCCTCCGGGGGCGATTTCTAGCTGGCCTATTTGTTGGCCTTTTGGGTTGCCCAGGCGAAGCTCTATTGTGGCTGGCTTTTCCGCGCTTAGCTTGGTGGCGAATTTTGTTGCGCCGTTGCCAAAGTCCACATTGCGGATTATCACATAGCTGTCGCTGTTTAGCGGGCATAGGGTCATGTTTCCGTTGCTATTCCGTTTGGTTTCTACGCCGCTGGCCCAGGCTAGGGTTGTGGCCTCTGTTTGGCTGTATGGGTCAAATGTGGCTAAGGCTGGGCGCTTTTCTGTGGTCATATTTAGTTTGGGTATGCTGCCATCGGTGCCGTATTCAAACTCTTCTACAGCGGTGGACCTTGTGAAGCCGCCTGTAAAGCCCGGCACATGGGTTAGCCATTGGTTGTGATAAAAGAAATAATTGCGCCCCATGTAATGGGCAATGCCAGAATGGTTGGTAAATGCCGCGCCTTTTTCTTCGTGGCTCATTATTATGCCCTGGTATTGCCATGGGCCGGTGGGGTTTTTGCTAGTGGCATATGCAATATGTTCTGCCAGTTTCCCGGCAGAGAAAATCAGATAATACATGCCATCCCGCTTGTAAAACCATGGGCCTTCTTCGTAAGATGTGGGGTAGCGTTCTTCTGGGCCGCCCCGGCGTGGGCCAAAGCTTTCTTCTATCATGGGTACGCGCACAATCTCCCCTGCGGTGGAAATCATATCTTCATTAAGCAGTACATAATACAGCTGTGGGTTGCCCCAGTACATATATGCTTGGCCATCGTCGTCTATAAACACGGTGGGGTCTATGTCCCCTGCCCATACCCCTGCAGTTACAAGGGGTTTGCCAAGGGGGTCTATAAATGGGCCTGTGGGGCTGTCGGATACCCCAACACCAATGGCAGGGCCTTCGCCATTGGCGCGCTCTATAGGAACATAGGCGTAAAACTTGCCGTTTCTTTCCACCGTTTGAGACGCCCATAGAGTGTTCTTTTTAGCCCAGCAGAAATCTTCAGCTACCATGGCCGAGCCATGGTCTGTCCAGTTGATTAAATCTGTGGTGGAGTACACCATCAAGTTGTCCATGGTAAAGTATGTTGAGCCAAATGCATCGTGGCCGGTATACACATATAGCCTACCGTCATGCACCATAGGTGCTGGGTCTGCAGTAAAAATAGTTTGCACAATGGGGTTAAACCCGCCTAGTAAGCTCATTTAAAAGCCCTCCTTGCAAAGTGATATAGCCCGTTTTTCCATACCCTAAAGTCGTGGCCGCCGGCGGTGTTGTAGTATTCTGGCTTTAGGCCGTTGGTTTCTAGCGCGGCGCAGTATTTCTTGGCCAGCTCGTCGAACATTGGCTCTTCTTGGCCGTTGTTTATTAGAATTGTAGTGTTTTTATATTCATCCGGCATGGTCATTTCTGCTTCTGTTACCTGGCCGGGAAAATCCATATGCGGCGTTTTGCCAGCCAGCAGCCCCGGCGCGGGTGAGAAGGCCCCTACATAACCAAAAGTCTCTGGCATTTTAAAAGAAATAAACAGTGCCTCCCGGCCGCCCATAGACAGCCCAGCTATTGCATTACCTTCCCGTGCGGAAGATACATTGTAGTTTTTGCTGATAAAGGGCATTAAATCGTCCCGGAGGTCGTTGATAAAATTGTCGAAGGCTAGGGCATTTGGCATACTGAATACTGCGGCGGGTACGCTGTCGTCTTTGCTGGCGCGCACGTTTGGTATTACCGCTATCATGGGTACGGCTTCCCCGGCGGTAATCAAATGGCTCAAAACCTCGTTGGGCCTGCCTTGCAGCCATTCTATATGCGTGCCGCCAATGCCGTGCAGCAGGTACATAACCGGGTAGGTTTGCTGCGGGTTGTACCCTGGCGGCGTGTACACAAAACATTTGCGGAGGGCATCTGTTGTTTTAGAAAAATATTCATGCTCTTTAAGTTCACCATAAATACCATCTTCTTGCCGCAGGTCGAAATTTGTTGGGGTTTGGTAGCCTGTCATGTTCAACATCCTCTCTTAAATTACGCTGGTTTTATCATATCTAAACGGCATTTGTTCGTCAATCCCTAACGGGTGTTTTATTTGACATAATCTTGGATGCGTGGTATACTGAAGTAATTTCAGCGTTCTTACAGATGCTTGAAATTTTAATCCTAGGGAAAGGGGGTAGTCAATAGAACAGAACGACCATACTAACTTTAGGAGAGGTGAAGCATTTATTTGATAGAACCGATGTGTTTTATGTAAAGAATGACATCCAGAGAATAATCGGCAGCATGGTTAGGCTTGAAACTAACAAAGGCCGACATAAATCTGTAGTAAACAAGGGCATTGTTTCAAATGTGTACCCTAGTATTTTTACAGTGCAATTAAACGATGACCAAGGGACCTCTCGCAAACTTTCTTTCAGCTATACAGATGTGCTTACAAACACTGTTGAAATTACTTTATGCGATTGATAGCATTGGAATATGAATAAAGCGGCATACTGCCATGGAAATGCGTAACAATTTCCTGGCATAAATGAAAAAAACCCGGCATATATTGTTCACAGCAATATGGCGCGGGGTTTTTTTATGTTAGGAAACATGCCGGAAAACAAAGGCGGCAAAGTTAGCCGGGAAAAACAAAATGGAGGTTTGAAAATGGCAGAATTATTAAAATCAGAGGTGCATCTGGACCAAATCAAGGGCAATGAAGAAGTGCAAATCATGCTGGAGGGCGATATAATCGTACCCGATGCCAAGCCAGATATGGCAGTTTTGCTGCAAACAGAGGAACGAGTCGTGGTAGACCGGGCAGAAGCCGGGCAAGACAGGGTAAACTACATAGGCAGGCTAAATGTTTCAGTGCTGTATGTGGCCAAAGCCGCAGACAAAAGCGTACATGCAATAAGCCTTGACCGCCAGCTAGACGATTTTATAAACATGGACGGCGTAACCAAGGATATGTGGGTGCGGGTAAAGGCACAGATAATCAACATAGATTACCGGGTGGTAAACGACCGTAAGGTAAACTACCGGGCGGTAGTAAGCATTTCTGCCGCCGTTGAAGAAAGCCATGCTGTGGGGATGGTTGTACATATTGACGATGTGCCAGATAACCAGCTTTTGAAAACAAATATTAGCATAAACCGTACCGTAGAGCATAAAATCGACCGCTTTGCCGTAAAAGATCAAATCCTGCTGCCCAGCTCTAAACCAGGCCTGCGGGAAATTCTGCAAGCCACAGCGGGCATAACCAACCAGGAAGTAAAACTATCTAGCGGCCGTGTTAATCTATCTGGCCAGCTTCTTGTAACCACCCTCTACCGGGGCGACAGCGACGACAGCCTAATAGAATTCCTAGAATCGGAAATTCCCTTTAGCGGGCCCATAGACGTACCCGGCGCAAATGAAGAAATGTTCGCAGATGCCAACCTGCAGATACTAGACCATAACATAGTAATCCGCCCGGACGAAGACGGCGAAGACCGGGTTATGGAGGTAGAAGTCTCTGTAGGGGTAGAAATGAAGGTATACAGCACCGAAACCATGCAGGTGCTAGAAGATGCCTATTTAATAAACCAAGAGCTTAATTTCGTTAAAACGGCCGTAAAATTGCCGCGCCTGGTATGCCTAAACCGCAACCAAGTACCAATAAAAGAAGTAGTAACCCTAGCAGGCAGCATCCCAGACATGCTTCAAGTGTTTCGTGTAAAAGGCCAGGCCCACCTAGACGATGTAAAAGTAATAGACGACAAGGTGATAGTAGAAGGCGCAATAAACACAGATATCCTATACTTGGCAGAAAGCGACTCTACCCCACTGGCCAGCTTCCGCACTGTAATCCCCTACCGCCAAGTGATAGAAGCCAAGGGCGCAACCCCAAACATGCGCGTGGGTGTAGATATAGCTATAGACAACGCCGCCTTTAACATGTTAAGCCCCCGGGAAACAGAAATTCGCTTCCTGCTAACCTTTAACACCCAAATAAACGAAGACTGCGCCACAGATATAATAAGCGACATAGAATTAACAGAGCTGTCGTCAGAAGCTCTAAACGCCATCCCCAGCATGACAGTGTATGTAACCCAGGCAGGTGATAGCCTGTGGAAAATCGCAAAGAAATATAATACGCCACTAGACGAGCTGATAGCAGTGAATGATTTGGACGCAAATGTAAGGCTGGCGGCTGGGCAGAAGCTGGTTGTGCTGAAATAGTATTTTTGTGCTAAGGTAATTTATTTTACTATAGTGAAATAAATGAGAAACGGTCTCGCCCGAGCGGCACCTGGAACGCCGAGATAAGGCGTTCCAGGTGTTTTTGCCGCGGCAGGCGAGACCGATTTCGAATTATTTTACTATATATCTGAAAGAGGCGACAGGCATGTTGCCTCTTTTTGGTTGTGTTACCGAAGGGGGGATTAAAATTCAGTTGGTCGGATTTTCCGACCAACTGAATTTTTCGTTAAGATAAAACTGCAACTCCTAAACTTCTGTGGTTTGTTTTCGGTTTAAATAATTGGAGGATTGCCAAATGGTTTGAGAAAATAAAATTTGTGAGTATTGTTATGCTTCTGTCAATTTATTATAATGGTGGCCAACTGAACAAAGTTTATATTTTCGGGAGATGGACTTGAAATGAAAAGATACGCATCTATTTTAGTTTTTGTAACAGCTGTTTTACTTTTTACGGCTTGCGGCAGTGATTTGGGAGAAATAGAATCAATCCAAACAACGCAACCTACACTTGAGCAAGGTACAGAAACAACACCGCCTTCGGAATCAGCACAAACAACAATTCCAACGCAACAATATGCGTCTGAACAAGAGCAAACGCCACCAACCCAAGTGATAGCAGAAATTCCTGCTTAT
>WQVK01000058.1 GCA_009784025.1 Defluviitaleaceae bacterium | reverse complement strand
GATTTATTAAAAAATTATTAAGAAATTGTTAAAAATCTCACCCATTTATCTTTTTCTACAAAGTATGGTATAATGTTTTCGACAAAGTTTGGCAGATTGAACAAATGTTCGGTAAACTAGGAGTGTGCAGATTTGAAAAGAATAATTGCAGTAGCAAACCAGAAAGGTGGCGTGGGCAAAACCACCACCACAGTAAACCTGGCCGCCTGCCTGGCGCAAGCTGGCAAGCGTGTATTAGTAGCAGACATGGACCCCCAGGGCAACACCACAAGCGGCTTTGGTGTGGACAAGCACAATGTGGCCCACACAAGCTATTCACTCCTGCTTGGGCAGGCCTATTTAGAGCAGGTAGCGGTGGAAGTTGGCATAGAAGGGTTACAGCTCCTTCCTGCAAATATAGATTTGCAAGGCGCAGAAATTGAACTTATTGGCCAGCCGGGATTCGAATATCTGTTTAAAAATATTTTAAGCCATGCCAAATACCTGTACGATTATATACTTATCGACTGCCCGCCGTCCTTGAACCTACTTACTATAAATGCGCTGTGTGCGGCGGATTCCATTTTAGTACCCATCCAATGCGAATATTACGCGCTGGAGGGGCTTAGCCAGCTTATGCACACAATCGAACTGGTACAGCGCAAGCTAAACCCCCATCTGGCAATCGAAGGGGTTGTGTTCACTATGTACGATGCCCGCACAAACCTTAGCAACCAAGTGGTGGAAGAGGTGCGCCAGCATCTTTCGGCCTATACCTACGACAGTATAATTCCACGTAACGTGCGCCTTAGCGAAGCACCAAGCCATGGCCTACCCATTACGCTGTATGCGCCAAGTTCCAAAGGCGCGGAATCCTATATTAACCTGGCAAAAGAAGTGATGAAAAAAGAGGGGATTGGGAGGGTATAAGTATGAAAAAAGGACTAGGGCGGGGGCTTAACGCCCTTTTTGACGGCGTTGCGGCAGCGGGCCAAGCGCGGGAAGGTGTCGAAAATGCGCCAGTACCAGAAGACGGCCAATCCCAAGGCATAGCTGGCGGCGTAATGAACGTGGATATCCGCAAGGTAGAGCCAAACCCAACACAGCCACGCCAATTTTTCGACGAGGAATCCCTGCAAGAACTGGCCGAATCCATGAAAACATTTGGCATTATCCAGCCCCTATTAGTAAAGGACAATGGCGGGCATTATATAATTATTGCGGGCGAACGCCGCTACCGTGCCGCACGTCTTGCCAAATTAGAAGAAGTTCCGGTTATTGTAAAAGAATATACGGAAATGGAAGTTTTGCAGGTCGCGCTTTTGGAAAACATCCAGCGACAGGACCTGACGTCCATTGAAGAGGCCAACTGCTATAAGCGTTTGATGGACGATTTCTTTTTTTCCGCAGATGATATTGCTGCCAAGCTGGGCAAAAACAAACACGCGGTAATAAGCTCGTTGCATTTACTAGAACTTGCGCCAAAAGCCCAGGAACTTGCCGCAGAGGGCAAAATTTCAACCAGCCACGCAAAGGTGCTGCTTAGCGTAGAAGACCCCGAACTGCAAGGGGAATGCGCAAAAAAAATAGCCGTGGAAGGCCTAAGTGTACGTGCCAGCGAAGCCATGGTTGCGCAAATGCTAAAAGCGGCAGAAAAAAAAGAAGCCGCCCCAACCGCTATTGCAGATGAAGGGCGACCCGAGCCAAGCGAAAGCGCGACATACGCCTATCGCAGTGCAGAAAACAAGTTGAAGAATATGCTTGGTTCACAAGTGCATATTAAGCCTGGCAAAAAGGTTAGCAAAATTGAGATAGAATATTATTCGGTATCGGATTTGGATAGGATAATGGAGATTTTTGAGAAACTGGCGGATGATTAACCTTCCCAGTAAAACTCTGCAACTAGATCGTGTGCACCTCCGTCACGTCGGGGGGTGCCACGATCTATATTTTTTCTTATCCTGTACAGCCCAGGTGGCAAAGAGCCGACTGCACCCGCTAAACTTTTTACACTTTCCCAACTTTCAGATGGATCAACTCTGAACGCTGGCGTCGCGAAATATTTTGTCATAGGAATTTCGCGCCAATTTTCGCCGTCAAAACCTTCGACGGTATACATAAGGCCTTTACGAATCGCATAGCTGGAATCGTTGAAAATCGTAATTGTTACGCTAAACGGTAAATTTGCGGTGTTGGTAACTTTCATGTGCACATCTTCAAGCTGCGGTACTATGTGCAGGGGCTGGCCAATGTCGCCCAGTGCTTCAATTTCTGGGTTAATGATTACGGTTTCTACATATGCGCTGCCGCAGGCGGCTAGGAATAGCAATGCCACCATGAGTGGCAATTTTTTAGGCTTGCTCATGGATTGCCTCCTTTTTTTTGAACCACCGTCCAACAAGTACAACCACCATGCCGCCAACCCGCAGGAAGCCCACTGCAACCATTGCGGTGCGCAGGCCAAATGCGGATAGCATTGCATGGGCAAGGAACGGCGCGGCGAATAAGCTAAGGTTTGACAAGGTGTTAAAAAACGCTAGATATGTCATGCGGTTTTCATTTGGTGCGGCGTCCAGGAGGCCGTTTAGTATGGCCATGTTTATGCCAACGGCACTCATCCCTGTGAACGCACTAAAGGCGGCCATAATCTGCACGTTGGGTATCAATGGGAAAATGAACATATTTACGGTAATTAGCGCGGCGGCGATTATGAAAACACGGTCATTCCCATGGCGATGCATGACTTTTTGCCAATAGCCGCCAGATAAAAACGCCGCCAAGCCGGAAATTAGGGCAAAAATTGCAAACCACATTTCCGTTGCGCCCAGTGTCATTATTTGGTAGATATTGTTAAGTGGCCAGCCTGCTTGCCACGTGAACACAAAAATAATTGTGGGTACGGCAAACAGGCGAAATTTCTTATCTTTGAAAATGGATTTGATGATTTGCGAAGCGGGCGGGTGGGTGGTATTCGTTGGTTCTTGGGTTTGCATATAATCGGGCACTTGCAGCCGGTTAAAGACTATAACTTCGACTATGCCCAGCAAAAATGCGCCTACGAAAAATATTTGGTATAGTACCATGCGCAACTCGTCTGGGTTTTGGCCGATATTTGGCAGAAAGGTTATGGCAAGGCCGGATGAAATTGTTACAATTGGTATCATGGCCTGGCCAAATTTTGTACGCATTGCAATGGCCTGCCCGCGCATTTGCCCGCTGAAAACAACCCCCAGGAAATTTTGCAGGGATGTTTGGCTTAGTGAGTCTGGGCAGTTCATTATTGCGACAAGTATTACGAAAAGTAGGGGGCGCACTGCCGGTGGCAGTGCAGGAATTAACGCGATAAAAACCAGCACAGCACGGCTTATAATAATGAAGGAAGCCGTCGCCCGCTTTTGGTTGGTAAAACGGCGGAACAGAATTGCGCCTGGCAAAAGCACTGCCGCGGCTACCAGGCCAGGCAGTGAACTTAGCATTGCAATATGAAACTCTGTACCGCCAAGGCGCGTTAGGAAAACCGACGCAAAGGGACGCCACAGATTGCCTACCATGTCGAACAGCAGCCCGTACATAATGAAAATCCATACATTTGTGCCACGTATCTGGCGCATTTCCTGTATGAATGACAGCAGTCCCGCGCTTATTTTCTTCACGCTTTTATTACCCACATCTCTATTTTTTCGCCGTTTATATCCCATTCTTTTGCAAATGCGCCTGATGGTGCTTCTGCTTGGGTTAAGCTATCTGCCAATAGTTCTGTGGCTATGGCGTTTGCATTATTTTCTATTACGGCGGACAATATGGCGTTGTGGCTGTAGCCCGCGTTTATGCGGTCGGTAACATCGAAGCCTGCGTCGCGGCGCATACTTTGCCATTTGCTAACCAACTCGCGTCTGTTACCTTCTTCTATTAACTCTGGCGTTAGTGTGGTGTCAAGCACAACGGTTACGCCCTTGTCGCTTGCGGTGGCGAAGCCTTCTTTTTGCGTGGTTTCAACAAGCACGTCGTCCATTGCTAGAGCTATTTCAATACCATCTATGGTGGTTTTCCATTCTCCCGCTTTTAGGTCGGCCATGGTTTGGGTCGGATTTTGGTTTAGAGCAGGCCCGATTTTTGGCACTAGTTTGCCGTAGCGTGGGCCCAGTGTACGAAGTTGGGGCTTGAACAAATAGCCCGAATATTCCGATGCATCGGAAATAAAGCGGACGGCTTTTACATTTAGTTCCTCGCGGATAATTTCTGTGTATTGTTCCGCGAAAACTGTTTCGCCGCCGCCACCTGGCATTGCCACAATCATTTCCCCAAGGGGTTGGCGGGTTTTGATATTGCCAGAACTACGGGCAGCACGACCAAGGGCAACAAAGTCCATGGTTGTAGCCATCATATTAACAATCTCTTTGTTTTCATTCTCTTCCACTATAGGGAAGTCGCACAGGTGGATGCTTTTTGGTGCGGCGGCATCGAAATTAACCACCAGATTTTGATAAAGTTGCTCGGTTATAAAGGGCACAAAAGGCGCGGCCAATTTTGCTACGGTTACAAGGGCGTGGTGTAGTGTCTTGTACGCATTTATCTTGTTTTGGGTCATTTCCTTGCCCCAATAACGCTCGCGACTGCGGCGCAAATACCAGTTGCTAAGCTCGTCTACAAAACTGTCCAGCATACGTGCAGGCTCGGTTACTTCGAATTTTTCCAGGGCTGTGTCGATGTTTTGTATCAATGAGTTTAGGCGTGATAGTAGCCATTGGTCCATAATGGACAGGTCTTTTGCTTCATGTTGGTAAGGGTTAAATTGGTCGATTTCCGCATACAACACGTAGAAGGCATAGGTGTTCCAAAGTGTGCCCATAAAGCGGCGCGCGCCCTCCATTACAGTGTCGTCTGAATAGCGGAAATTTAGCCACGGCGCGGAGTTTACAAACATAAACCAGCGCACGGCATCTGCCCCGTGTTTATCTAGCGCAGACATGGGGCTTACTGCGTTGCCTTCAGACTTGCCCATTTTTTTGCCGTGTTCATCTAGCCCTAGGCCGGTTACGATTACGTTTTTATATGGTGATTTATCAAATAGCAACGAAGATATGGCCAGCAGGGAATAGAACCAGCCCCGTGTCTGGTCCACCCCTTCAGAAATAAAATCTGCTTGGAAGTGTTTTTCGAATAATTCTTTATTTTCAAAGGGGTAATGCCACTGTGCAAAGGGCATAGAGCCAGAATCGAACCAGCAGTCGATAACCTCGGGGGTGCGGGTCATTTTTGCGGAGCATTTTGGGCAGTTTAGTTTTACATCATCTATATATGGCCTGTGCAGCTCGATATCTTCGGGGCAGTTGTCGCTCATTTGGCGTAGTTCTTCTATACTGCCAATGCAGTGGCGGTGTGCGCAGTTTTCGTCTTCGCATATCCATATGGGCAGCGGGGTGCCCCAGTATCTTTCCCGGGAAATACTCCAGTCTACAATCCCTTCCAGGAAATTGCCGAAGCGGCCGTCTTTCATATGCTCTGGCATCCAGTTGATTTGTTGGTTGTTGGCGATTAGCTTGTGGCTTTCGCGACTTACGGCAATAAACCAAGCGTCGCGAGCGTAGTAGAGTAGGGGGGTTTTGCAACGCCAGCAGAAGGGGTAGCTGTGTTCGTATTTTAGTTTTTTGAACAGTTTGCCGCTAATTTTCAACTCGCGGATTATTAGCGGGTCGGCATCTTTAACGAACTGGCCTGCCCATGTCACAACCTCTTGTGTAAAATTACCTTGGGCATCTACAAATTGGAAAAGGGGAAGGCCATTGGCCTTAGAAATGCGGGCGTCATCTTCACCAAAAGCAGGGGCTATGTGAACAATGCCCGTGCCGCTTTTTAGGGTTACATAGCTGTCGCAAACTACGGTGTACGCGCTTTCATCGGTTGGAGAGAAATGGAATAATGGCTCGTACTTTAGTCCTTCCAAGTCTTGTCCTTTGAAAGTTTCCAGGATTTCTATATCATCTTCGCCCATGACTTCCTTTATAAGTTCCTTTGCTAGGATGTATACCTTGCCGCCTTGGGCTACTTTTGCATATTCTTCCTTGGCGTTAACACAAAGGCCAACGTTGCTGGGCAGTGTCCACGGGGTGGTTGTCCAGGCCATAAGGTATTCGTCTTTACCTGCAACTTTGAATGATACATAGGCAGAGTCTTCCACCACGTCGCGATACCCTTGGGCTACCTCGTGGCTGGACAGAGGTGTGCCGCAGCGTGGGCAATATGGCACTACCCGGTAACTCTTGTATATCAAATCCTGCTTGAAAATTTCTGACAGTGCCCACCAAACAGACTCGATATAATTGTTGTGATAGGTGACATAGGGGTTGTCCATATCAGCCCAAAAGCCTACGCGTTCGCTCATTTCTTTCCATAAGCCTTCGTATTTCCATACGCTTTCTTTGCATTGCTGGATAAATGGCTCCATGCCGTATTTTTCGATTTCAGGCTTGCCGCTTATACCCAGGGCTTTTTCCACTTCCAACTCAACGGGAAGGCCGTGGGTGTCCCAGCCAGCTTTGCGCAGCACTTGATAACCCTTCATAGTTTTGTAGCGAGGGAATAAATCCTTAATGGCGCGGGTAACAACATGGCCTATATGTGGCTGGCCGTTGGCCGTTGGCGGCCCGTCGTGAAATGTGAAGGGCGGTGCGCCTTCGCGAGACTTTATTGACTGGGCAAAAACATCATTTTCTTGCCAAAATTTTTGAATATCATGTTCGCGTGATGCAAAATCTAGGTTGGTTGGGACTTTATTGTACATTGGTAAGCCTCTTTTCTTATTTGTTCCTTCTAGTTTAGTGTTTTCGGGGGGTGTAGTCAAGTAGGTAAGCACGCAAAGCGTGCGCATTTCGTACAGAAATAAAATCAACTGGTAACCAGATCCAACCAGTTGAAATTTGCACGTTGCTGTATTTTACAGGTTTGTGTATACTTATAGTCGGTCAAATTACCATGAAACATCTTTTAGCCCTGAAGACGCAAAAAGCCCCCCTCCACCCAAAACATTTGAAATGTCAAATGATGTCGAATGAACGTATAAGCTTAGCTGGCCACAGCTGGACTCTG
>WQVK01000057.1 GCA_009784025.1 Defluviitaleaceae bacterium | reverse complement strand
TTTTCGCAAGGCGAGAAGCTGAAAACCGCCGCGCACTAGCGGTGCGCAAGGTTTTCAGCGACGAAGGATTGCGGGAAATTTACAAGTTCTATGCGAATGTTTTTAGGTGGAGCGGCTATATCTTGCCCTGCGTGCTCATCACTAGAATATGCCGGCATTATAATGTCATCTATACCGCACCCGAAAATTTGCGCTAAAAGAGGCAGCGACCCCGTTTCGGGTAGCGAATGGCCATTTTCCCACTTGCTGATAGCTTGCGGAGTAACACGCAT
This sequence comes from Defluviitaleaceae bacterium, assembly GCA_009784025.1. Lineage (GTDB taxonomy): Bacteria > Bacillota > Clostridia > Lachnospirales > WQUN01 > WQVK01. The sequence goes on along the minus strand of WQVK01000057.1, from coordinate 7,102 downwards.
AATCTCAGCGAGTTTTTCTTGCGAATATCCAATTGCTTTTCGTAATGATGCTAACTTTAATCCTACTTTTTTGCTGTCTAACATAAAATCACTCCTAAAATTATTTTATCCGTCTCTTTTCTTTTTTAAGGGATAAAATAATTTTAATGGTATATATTCCGATTTTCCATCAATGAAACATTAGATATGCTCAACTATAAGTTGACCCTCCTACTTTACGCAGATTACATAAATTCGCACATGTACCAGGCTCGTTTTGGCACATAAGTTCGCCCTTTGTGCCTTTTGTGTCATTACTTGACGATGTTTTAATCCGAAAGTCTATACATTGTTTCCACTCTTAACAGATAACATCCTATGGCTTTACGGTAAGTTAATCGCACCACCCAAAGCCTTCCCGCTATCTTCCCAGCAGTGGCGTTAATCCAATAGTCCAAAGCACCTACATCCCCCGCTGCCTATCTGCCACAACCAAAACCTCTGCCTCTAAACCTTCCAACATACCCACCGCCAAGCCCTCACTCTTGGCAAACGCAAACTCAACCCCCTTAGCCAGCTCTGCCAGCCTATCTTCACCCAGCATAAGCGCATAACTTTTTACAGAATGCGCCGCGATCATAGCTGCGGTGTTATCCCCGCCTGCCATGGCCTTTTTTATATCGCCAATCACGTTGCCACATATCCCTAGAAAGCCTTTGCGTATTACCGCTTGGGTCTCTGGCCTGTTGTAGTAATCGTCTATATCGCCCTTTTGCTCTGCGGGGCTAATGTTCATGGGCCTGCCCTCTGTTTTTATATATTTTACCAGCATCTCATGTAGCATATCTGTTTTAATTGGCTTTGGCAGGAAACCCTCAAAGCCACTGGCCAGGAATTTATTGCGCTGCTCATCAAACACATTTGCGCTTATGGCTATTATTGTACCGCTGTAGCCCATGCTGCGCAGCATGTTGGTTGCGGTTATGCCGTCCATTTCTGGCATCATATAATCCATGAAAATTATATCGTAGCTCGCGCCGGCTTTTATTTTGGCGATGGCCGCCGCCCCAGATGTACAAGTTTCTACATTAAGTTCGTAAAGTTTAAGCAGCCCGTTTATTACATACAGGTTAGATTCAATATCATCTACTATCAGCACCTTTGCCCAAGGCAATGGAATTGCTTTGTTCTCCAGCCCTGCGCTAATCACTTCAAACCTCTCTAGCTGCCTGGCCATATCATGGCCTATGGGGGTATCGCTGGCAACTTCCAACGGGATGATTACTTCTATCCTAGTGCCCACATTAGCCTTGCTGCTTATGTTCAATTTGGCATCCATAAGCGCCACTATCTTCTGGGTTATGGATATGCCAAGGCCTGTGCCGCTTACATAAGGGTGGTCTGTTTCAGAAAACCTGACATAATCCTCTTCTTGCAACACTTTTAACTGTTCTGGGGTCATGCCGCAGCCGGTGTCCTCCACTACAGCTATTAAATTTACGTAATTCGCATCATCCCTCGGTTGGTAGCTTATGCTAAGCTGCACCATGCCTATATCTGTATACTTAAAGCTGTTGGACAGCAGGTTGGTTAGCACCTGCCGTATACGCATCTCGTCTCCAATAAGCTCTACTGGCAAATGCTCGTCTAAATTTAATTTAAACCTAAGGTTCTTCTTTTCCAAATATGCCGCATGCAGCTGCGTCACATCTTGCAACAGTGAAGGCATATTGAAAGCTATTTTATTTATCTCCATTTTATCAGCTTCAATTTTGCTTAGGTCCAAAATGCTGTTCAATATATCCGTCAAGTTGCTGGCCGCGGTATATATTTGCAAAAAAGCTTCCCTTGCCTCTGGGCTCTCATGGTTTTTATGGTATTGAAGCTCTGCCAGCCCCAGCACAGACACTATTGGTGTGCGTATTTCGTGGCTCATATGTGCCATGAAAAGGCTCTTCGCTTCGCTGCGGGCAAGAGCCTCTTCTTCCTGCAATCTCACCCTATGGTTCTTGGTATGCCTGTACCACCAGATATTAGCCAGCACATAAATGGGAATATATGAAGCCGTAAGCGCTGTCACATTAATCCTAGAAAAAGACCATGTTAGCCACCAAACCCCATATATAGAGGCCGTAGTAGCCACAAAATGAAAGGTATAACGCAAAAGAATAGCCCTAATAGTATTACCCTTGCCAAACGCCAAAATAAGCACCGGCACCACCGCAGCTACAGAAAGAAAAATCGCCCGATAAAACCGTACAATATCTACCCCAGAGCCAGACCCAACAATATACTCCGTAACCATAACAATAATCGCAACCTGGGTAGTTGTAATCACGAAAAACAACAGAAACATGAATTTTAACGCTTCTTTTAATGTCATGTTGATATCCCTTCTTGTTAAACCCACCGGAGGCTTTGCTAGCCGCACCTCTACCCGATTTTCATACGGTTTGCTTCGCGAACCCAGCACGACCTGCCGCCCGGTTTCTTTCGAGTTGCATTTGAAAAACAGCGAGGCAAAACTTTAACTTTTGAATTTATTAGAGTTCTTCTGAAATTGCAAAAAACGCAATTTCGGAAGAAGCAAAAGACTGAAAATGTAACTTTTCCGAAACCCCCTACGGGAATTTCGGAAGAAGTGTATTTGCTAAATATACAAAAGCGAAAAATTTTTTCTCGCCTATATCTGCTTCAGCATATGCAGCATTTTCCTTGCATTTTCGTCGCCGATTTCTGCCGCCTTCTTAAACCATTTTGCTGCCTGCAGGAAATCTCTATCTGCGCCGTAGCCGCCGTAGTACATTAAACCCAGGTTGTACCTGGCCTGGCGCACATCATCTTCGCAGTTGGATATATTCACATGCTCTGCTGCTTTTTTGTACCAGTACATGGCCTTGGTATAATCCTGCGGCAGGCCATCGCCGTCACGGTAGATATTGCCTAGGTATACTTGGGCGTAGATTATTCCCTGCTGGGAGGCTTTTTCGTACCATAATGCAGACTGTTGCAGGCTGCGCTCTACTCCTTCGCCGCTGTAATAAATCCATGCAAGATGTGCTTGTGCATGGCTGTAGCCTTGTTCTGCAGCTTTTTTTAGCCAAGCTGCCCCCTGTATAGGGTCTTCCCTGGCCTCGCAATAATAAAAATACAAATCAAACTGGGCAAGACTGTGGCCTTGCTCTGCCGCCTTTTGTGTCCATTCTATCGCCTGGTCAAAATTCTTCTCTTCCCAATAAACCTCGCCCAGCCGATACTGCTCGTCTACATCGCCCTGCTGCGCCCGTTGCACCAGCCCTTCAAGGTTATCCTGATATACTATCTTCTTACCTAGGGCGGCATATATGCTATCCCAGCGCCCCGGCATGGTATCATCCACCGCCAAATCTGGCAGAAACCCAAGTTCTAAGTACAGTTTAATGGCTGCCAGGCAAAAATCCCATGTTCCCAACCTGGCCATGGCCATGCCACCCTTACGCAGCCTATGCAGCGCCGCCAAAGTGACCGCCCGCCCCAGCCCACGCCCGGCATAACCTGCATTGGCCGCTACATATTCTATATGGCAAAACCCATCCGGCTGCCCCTGCGGGCAAAAAGCCGCGGCCGTAGCCACAATCTTATCCTCTTGAAGCTTATCCACAATAACAAAATTTCCATCTGCCACATAGCCCTCGCGCCCAGCAATATTAACTGCAAAATCGCATTCCATATGCAGCCTGCCCGCGCAAAGCTCACCCCATTGCTCGGCTTCTTCTGGCCGTATAGGCCTAAGCTCAAAACCATCTGGCACATATATTTCCGGCAAATTCTCTAAATCAGGCCTAACCATTTTCAATGCATTCAAGGCTTCCCTCCATAAACTGCTGTAGTTTTGTCAAACTTTTTAAATCCAACCTGAAAGAAATCGGGCGGCAGGTCGCGTCTGGTTTGTGAAGCGAAACTTGTGAAAGCCTTTGGGTTTGCGAGCGAGGGCAAAAGACCATGAAAAGTGAAAAGTTAGGCTAAAAGCTAATAAAATGGCAGTCAGGTGAACATTACCCGGCTGCCATTTTTGTGCATCTGATATGTTTGTAGCAACACGAAAAATTTGCCGTTATTTATAGGTGATGGGCTGTGTTTAAGGTGCCATGCACGTATGGCAGGTTGAGTTGAACTTGATTTATTTATGAAATGCTCCTTGTTTTTATCTTCAACCCGCCAAATATCATAATTAACTTGCAAGCCATTCAACGGTGTATATTGCGTGTAGTAAATTATTATTCTTATACCGTTCGCCACTGAAACAAAAGCATCATATAGATAGTCGCGCTTTCAATTTATAATAAACTTGCCATAAAATAATCATAGCTAAAATTTGCAATAAAATCAACCACTGCAGAACACATTTTCCATAAGTATACATATGGCGAAGCTGCTTTGTTTTGCGTTTGTAAATTCAGTTGGTCGGATTTTCCGACCAACTGAATTTTTCTCCAAAACAAAACTGTTATCATCAAACTTCTATGGTTTGTTTTCAATTTAATCGCCAATAGCCCTAAGCCGCAAGAAAAAGGACAAACAAAAATGGCAGCCGGATAAAAATCTACCAAGCTGCCATTTTTATTTGCATTTAGAACCATACTGTTACAACAAAACCACTGCGGAAATAGCAGTGGTTCGTCTTTGGTTCATTAAGTGGAGATGAGGGGAGTCGAACCCCTGTCCGAAGGTCAATCCATAGAGACTTCTACCATTATAGTTGGTTATTTTGCCGTTCTGGGCGGCTGTTTCCTTGGTCTTGCCAAGCCAACAGGGCAATGACTTTGGTAGCTTATTAATCTTCCTACAGCAGCTAAGCGACCGCTATAGGAGTGCCCCGTATAGTCGACACCGGTTATCCTGCCCTACGGGAGAAGCTGGGCCGATGGCAGCTTTATTAAGCTGCGTAAGCTAAATTATTATTGTCGTTTCTTTTTTAAAGGTTTGGTGTTGTTGGCGCAGTCACCACCTGCGAATGGCTATCCCTATTTTCAAAACCCCCGTCGAAACCATTACATCCCCGGGACTTCACTTTCAGTATATGCTATCTATCACCACTTTTCAACTATTCTTTAATTCCCGGCATCTCCTGCTGTATGCCCACGAGGTTACCCTCCGCCAGAAGAGCTTGACAGGGGGCTTTGGGATTGTTACAGTTTCATTGTTGACATTTTATTAGGGTTGTATAGCGAAATAAATGAGAAACGGTCTCGCCCAAGCGGCACCTGGAACGCCGAGACAAGGCGTTCCAGGCGCATTTGCCGCGACAGGCGAGACCGATTTCGAATTATTTCACTATAGGCTTGGATTTTGGAGATTATAAATTTTATGGAGGTTTTTTTATGAAGATTTTTGTTTTTATCTTGGTTTCGATTTTTTCAGTGGCGCTGGTGGGCTGTGGCAGGAATGGCCAGCCTATGGAGGATGCTATTCCTACAGTGGAAGAACCCCCTGCGCCAAGTGGCGCACAGCCGCCCACGCCGCCGCCGGTAGATACGCCAGAAGGACAGCCTTCCCCTAGCCCGGCAGAGGTTTTTCCAACAGAGGTGGATATCGCCCAAAGCCTGGAACTTTGGGACTATGCCGAGGTTTTTTGGGATATTTTCACAGCGGGAGATATACCCGGGGCAATGGATTTGATGACAGAAGCAATGCAAGAGCTGGGCGAAGATGCTTGGGCAGGGCTTTTGCAGGAAATAGTGGCCACCGGCGGGGATTTTGTTGAGGGCTCTACAGAACTGATGCTGTACCAGTTTACAGACGAGCATCATGTATTCGACTTTGTAGCGCATAATATCACCACCATAACCAACTACCGCATTGCAATAGACCACGATGGCCTTATTGCCGGGTTTTTTGTGATGCATCGCGAGTTCTTGCAATATGACGCGGCAGACCTGCATTTCGACTCTGAGCCTATCAGCCTTGGGCAGGAGTGGCCCCTTGACGGCATTTTAACCATTCCGCATGGCGCAAGCGAAGATGAACCCGTGCCTGCTATTTTGCTGGTGCATGGCTCTGGGAATATGGCTGGCGACATGGATTCGTCGCTGTTTGGCAACCGGCCGTTCTTTGATATTGCTAGCTATCTTTCGGCCAACGGCATTGCGGTGCTACGCTATAATAAACGCACTTTCTCTCACGGGGCAGAGCTGATTGCCGCCTACCCAGACAACTTTACCGTTTGGCAAGAAACCGTAGAGGATGCCATCTTCGCGGCAGAGCTGCTGCGAGATGACCCTCGCATAGACCCAAATCGCATCTTTATGCTAGGCCATAGCCTAGGCGGCATGGTTGCGCCGCGTATCCACTTGCAAGGGGGCGATTTTGCTGGCATGGTGCTGTTTGCCACCACACCACTATCCTTCACGGATATTATAATCGAGCAAAACCAGGCTTTTTTGGAAACCGCAGATGCACAAACCAGAGAAGTCCTGCTCCCGTATATCCGGGAAATGACCGCCCTTTTGAACAATGTCCAATACATGACCCCGCAAGAAGCCCGCGACATGCCCTTCGACGGCGGCGCGACCTTCTACTACCTGCGCGACCTGGCCATATACTCCTTCCAGGCGCTAATCCCACAGGTACAAATCCCATTGCTGATAATCCACGGCACTCACGACTTCCAAACCACCGCAGAAAGCTCTATCCCGGCGTTTGAGGAAACCTTAGCTGGCCGCGATGATGTGACCATACAGGTGCATTATGGCTTGAATCATATGATGATGCCGTCTGTGGCCACCGAAATCCACGATATAATGGATGATTACGCGATACCGAACAATGTGGATGAGCAGGTGCTTAGGAATATTGCGGCTTGGGTGAATGAGAATTAGAAAAATCGTTAGAGACTTTACCTGGGTGCTTAGGCAAGCAGGTTGCGAAGCAACTGGCCAACCTGCCGCATCTCCACTCGCTTTTTGAAAAAGTGACTTTGGGTGGGCGAGGCAATTCAACTTGTTACAAGTTGTAATATAGTCGCTCCACCTAAAAACATTCGCATAGAGCGCGGGAAATTTTTCGCAAGGCGAGGAGCTGAAAACCGCCGCGCACTAGCGGTGCGCAAGGTTTTTAGCGACGAAGGCTTGTGGGAAATTTACAA
>WQVK01000056.1 GCA_009784025.1 Defluviitaleaceae bacterium | reverse complement strand
TTTTCGCAAGGCGAGAAGCTGAAAACCGCCGCGCACTAGCGGTGCGCAAGGTTTTCAGCGACGAAGGATTGCGGGAAATTTACAAGTTCTATGCGAATGTTTTTAGGTGGAGCGGCTATAGTAGACTTCTCCCGAAATTATGTTTTTTAATTTCGGAAAAGTTACATTTTCAATCTTTTGCTTCTTTTGAGATTGCGTTTTTTGCAATTTCAGAAGAACTATAGTGAAATAAATGAGAAACGGTCTCGCCCGAGCGGCACCTGAAACGCCGAGCTAAGGCGTTTCAGGCGTTTTTGCCGCGACAGGTGAGACCGATTTCGAATTATTTCACTATAGAACCGCCCCAACAATATTTTGTTGCAATTTCCTGCTAAAAAATGTAAAATTCTACTACAGAACGGAGGTTCTTCTATGGAAATTAGAATCATAAAACCCAGCGAACAGATAGAGTACACAGCCATCTGTAATTCTGTGTTTTTCGGCTCGCCCAGGCTAGATATTCGCGAAATGCGCAAAAAACCAGACGAACATGGCAAAGACGACGAAACCATCCGACTAGGTTATTTTAGTGACACAGGCAAGCTGTTATCCGCATTGTCGTTAATCCCATACGAAATGCGGCTTGGCGACAAAACCGTTAAAATGGGCGGCATCGGTGCAGTAGTTACCCGCCCAGACGCCAGGGCCGGTGGCTTTGTAAGGAAGCTCTTCGACGAAGCTTTTCAAATAATGGTGCGGGAAGGGTATGTTTACTCATTCCTATACCCATTTTCCTTCGATTTTTACAGGAAATTCGGCTACGAGCTTTGTTACGCAAGGGCCAATGCGACCATCCCTATGTACACAATAAGCGGGTATCACATACCGCCCGCCATCGAAGAATTCGAGCCAGGCGGCGACACCGCACCATATGAAGAAATCTACCGCAAATTCACGGCAGATTACAGCCTGTCCCTTGTGCGCAGTAGCGAAACATGGCGCAAGCGGCTTAAGCGCGACCCCTACAAAAACCTAGAGTTCACCTATCTTTTCCGCGACGAAAGCGGCCAGCCCGTATCCTACATTTTATATGGCGTGGAAAGCGGTGATGGCGGCAGCAACCTAGACATAGACGAGCTTTGCTGGGTTAATCCAACAGGGCTGCAATATGCATTTGGCTTCATACAGCGCCTAGGGGCGGAATTTAGCAATGTAAAATGGAGCAATATGCCCGCAGGCATTGTGCCACACGCCATGGTTGCAGATGTTTTCGACGTAAGCCTGCGCCACAACGGCATAGGCATGGGGCGGCTTGTAGATGTGGCGGCCTCCCTGGCCACCATGCCCTCCCCAGAAGGCCAAGGCCAAGCAACCATAGAGGTGCAAGACAGCTATCTGCCGCAAAACAGCGGCATATACACCATAACCTGGCAAAACGGCCAGCTATCCGTAGCCAAAACCAACACAACCCCACATATAACAACCACAGTAGAAACCCTGGCCCAGCTAGTAACCGGCTACCTAAGCCTAAACGAAGCCGCCCTAAAGCAAGATACCACCATAGTAGCCAACCACAAAGCCCTGGCAGCCCTCTTCACCAAAAAAAACCTATACCTAAAGGAATATTTTTAACATGAAAAAAATCATAAACACGCAAAACGCGCCAGGCGCAATAGGTCCATACTCCCAAGGAGCAACCCATAATGGTGTCCTATACATCTCTGGCCAGCTACCCATAAACATGCAAACTGGTGAATTGATAACCGGCGATATAACCGCCCAAACCAAACAAGTGCTAAACCACATCAAAGCCATAACAGAAGCCGCCGGCAGCAACCTGCAAAACATCCTAAAAACCACAGTTCTGCTCACCAACTTATCAGACTTCGCCGCCGTAAACGCCGCCTATGCAGAATTCTTCCCCGCAAGCCCACCTGCTAGGGTGTGCTATCAAGTGGCAGCCTTGCCAAAGGGCGCAGCCATTGAGATAGATGCGATATGTGCTGTGCTAGAAAATTGCTAATGTTGAATAAAAAACCGTGGGCGTCGCCCACGGTTTTTAAAATGCTAGGAAAGTAAATGCGGTAGAGCCGCGCTGTTTTCAACGGCCCATTCAAATATATTTTCAAACCGCTGGCCGGTTTTGTATAGGTCGTCATGTTCTGGGATGCGCACCATGCGGAGTAGCTTTGCGCCCAGTTTTTCACATACACGGCGGGAGGCGTGGTTTTCGGTGTTGTTGGTTATTAGTAGGGTTTGCATTTTGTGGTGGCGGGCTATGGGGGCTAGTAGCTTGCAGGCGCGGGTGGCGTAGCTTTTGCCCCGGTAGGGTTCTTGGATTTCGTAGCCTATGTGGCCGCCGTAGTATAGGCTGCTGTTGTGGTGGCCGCCGCCATAGCCTATGCGTAAGTTTAGTGTGCCTACTTTTTCGCCGCTGCGGCATATGGCAAAACTGTAGCTTGGTACATGCTTTTTCTCGGGGTTGGCGGGCTTTTTTTCTGTACATACTAGATATATTTCGCCGTCTGTTAGGGTTGGGGTTTCGGCAAATCCGTTAAATTCGCAGGGGAGGGTGTTGTAGTGGGCTATTTCTTTTTGTATATTCCAGTCGTCTTTTAGCATGGCGTAACGTAGTTCGTCGCTGAAGGGGCGGGTGGATTTTTTATGGGGCGGGCGCGCGTCTTGCAGGTGGGCTTCTTTACGCATCCCGATTTTCTCCATTATGCGGGCAGAGGCTAGGTTATCTGCGTTGCAGCGGGCTATAATGCGGTGCAGCCCCAGGCTTTCAAAGCCAAACTCTAGCAGCCGCTGGCCTAGCTCTGTACCCAGGCCAGTACCCCAATGGCTTTGATGCAAAATCCAGCCGACTTCGGCCTCCCCTGCGCCGTGGAAGGTTTCGCGCATATGTAACTCGCCAGAGCCTATCATCGCGCCGGATTCTTTTATGGTTACGGCAAAGCTGTAGTTGGTGATTGGGTTTGCCTGGGCGTTGGTTATACGCGTTTGTATGAAGCTGCGGGTGGCGGCTTCGTCGTTTGGGCCAAACATGCAGTATGTTATATTTTCGGCCACACTGGCGAAGCTATGGGTCGCGGCAAAGTCGCCAGTGGTAAATTTCCGTAGTATAAGGCGGGGGGATTCTATGGTTTGCATAATGTTATCCTTTCATTAGGCTTTTGAGTTTTGGTGATTATAGCATATTTTACCGTTTATGGTTGCACCTTAGTTTTTGTTTGGTCGCCTGTTGTCTTCGCGCTTTATCCAGCTTCTTATGCCGCGCCTGGCGAAAGGTTCGTCTGCATGCCTTGGGATTATATGCAAATGGGCATGGAAAACATCTTGCCCTCCGGCATCGCCGCAGTTCCAGCCTATATTGTAGCCGTCTGGTTGGTACTTTGCGTCTAGATATTGTTTTGCCCTGTCTATAAGTTGTTTTGTGGCGGCCCATTCTTCGCTGGTTAGGTCAAAAACTGTTACCCTATGGGCCTTTGGGATGATTATGCAAGAACCTACAAGCACTGGTTCGGGCTGTTCAATACATACGCAAAGCTGGTTTTCGAAAAGGAATTTACCTTTTTTGTCGTTCTTGTAATCGCAGAAGATGCATTTGCCCATGATAAGCGCCCCTTGTTTATAAGATGCAACCAGTATAATGCTTGTGGCTTTGCTTTGCAATTTCGTTGAAGATCTCGCCGAATGGTGTGGCTGTATCTATAGCAGCTTTAATGTATGAGCCATGGTAAAATGATTTTGCGATTTTTGTTGCAATGGGGTTGTCTTTTTCAAAGATGGAGACGATTTGATTTGCTTCGCCGTTGGTTTTTTGCAATTCAAAATAGGCTTGCAGGGTTATTTGTACGGTTTCCAGCAGGCCGTTTTCGAAGATAATGTCTGTGTTTTTGGAGGCCATGTATGGGTCGCTTTTGCAAAAATATGTTGCGCCGCAGTAGCTGTCTTTGGCGGCTATGCGCAGCTTGCGTATATTAGCCATGACAATGGTGCCCATGCACATGGGGCATGGTTCCATGCAGGTAAATAGGCTGTACTCCTTTAGTTTTGGGTGTTTTGTAATGTCTAAGTTTTGGATTGCTTCCATTTCTGCATGGGCGATTTTTGGGTTTTTTGCAGAGCTTTCATAAATCCTGTTGCGCCCCTGTGATATTATATTGCCAGCTTCGTCTGTTATCACTGCCCCGATGGGGATTGAGCCTTGCTTTAGTGATCCCCAACCTAGTTCAAATGCGGCCTTCCATGGGGTTTCTATTTTGTTCCACATGGTTTTCCTCCTTGTTTTTTCTAGATTGTACATTGATGTTAATGTTGGCGCATGATTATTTGGCTACGTTAATAGTGAAATAAATGAGAAACGGTCTCGCCCGAGCGGCACCTGGAACGCCGAAATAAGGCGTTCCAGGTGTTTTTGCCGCGACGGGCGAGACCGTTTTCGAATTATTTCACTATAGGAAACTGCTAATTTGGGGGCCATTGCAAAGCGGCAAAGCCGCTTTGTTCGCAAAATATAGGAAGGTGATTAATATGACAAAAACACCAATAAAAATAGACATACATGAATACCCGGCGATGTTTCACCCGTTGCTGGCAGGGGCGGCGCTGTATGATAGCAGCTGTTCGGAGTTGGCTAGGGTAGTTTATATCGCCCGGGATGGGGGATATTTTTTAAAACGGGCAAAAAAGGGCAGCCTTGTGCGCCAGGCCGCCCTTACGGAATATTTTCACCACAAGGGGCTGACTTCTAAAATGCTGGAATATGTAAGCGCAGAAGACGACTGGCTGCTAACAGAAAAAGTCCACGGCGAGGATTGCACAGATGCTGCATACCTGGCCCAGCCAGAGCGGCTTTGCGACACCCTTGCTACGCGGCTGGCCATGCTGCATGTGGAGTGTTTTGCAGGTTGCCCGGTGCAAAACTACACAGAAGCATACCTGGCCAGCGCAAAAGCAAACAAAGCCGCCGGCAGTTTTGACAACCGCCGTGGTTACGCATCCCCGGCGGAAGCCTGGGCAACGGTGGAAAACAGCGGCTATATTTTGCAAACAGACTGCCTGTTACATGGTGACTACTGCCTACCAAATATAATGCTGGACAACTGGCGGTTTAGCGGATTTATAGACCTAGACAGCGGCGGCGTTGGCGACAGGCATGTGGATATTTATTGGGCGTTATGGTCGCTACGGCATAATTTCAAAACCGACAAGTACCGCCAGCGCTTTATAGACGCCTACGGCCGCGAAAAAGTAAGTGAAGAGGCTCTGCAGGTAGTGGCTGCGGTAGAGGTGTTTGGGTGAGCGAAACAACGCGGCTCGCAACTTCCCTGTTAGGCCCATATTCTTACATTCCTAGTATGGCTTGCCGCACACCCGACGGCGTGATGGTAAGCGAAAGCTCGCTAAGAGGGAGGCTAATACCAAAGTATTGGTAGCGAATCCTAACAAATTCCTCTTCAGTAGTAAATGAATATCCCTGTGCAAGCAAGCTTTCATGTTCGCTCCAGTATAGATAATCTTCCAGCTCTCGCGGGGCGGCCTCCATGCCATTTACATAAAAAAGCATATTGCCAAGATACCCTCTGGTGGAAAATGCACTTAAATATGTGCACAGGTAGTCCTCATCCAAACGCACAAGCGTCATGCTGAAGAACCCTTCCCCGCCGCCGCCAGTTATAACCACGCCAGGTTCACCACCAGGAGGTGCAACGGCCGAAATATTCCAAGCTCGCCCCCCAAATACATCTGGCCTGCCAATTTTCACAATCTCCCCATCCCGGAAAGTATAAACCCCATAAATAGACAAAAACGTACCAGAAGCCTCCCAGATAATCAGTTCTGGTACGCCATTCTGGTCTATGTCAATCAAATCGAACCGCCAAAGCTCTTCTGGCTCTAGGTGGGCAGTGACCTCTGCATGGCGCAAAAGCAGCTCGTCATAAGCCCGCTGCCAAGAAGGCACGGCCTCGTCACAACCCACAAGCAACAACAAAACCAAAAAAGTCCCCGCAACGCGGAGGCTCTTGCAGGCAAGAAAACGCATAAATATTCCACCTTTGTATATCCAAAATGAAACTGTTGGGGGTTGCTTCGCAACCTGTTTTCTCAAGCATCCCGGGCAAGGCCTCTTACGGCTTTAACGCTGCACTCTCCAGCCCCGTTCTTCCCGCACACTTTCTAGGGTTTGCTGTCGGTGTTCTTCCCTTTGGGCAGGGGTTCTGGCGCGGTGGGCTGCTCGTTCGTTTGGCTGGGAGGCCATGGTTATGTTTAGGCGGCCGCGGCCGTTTTGTTGTATGCTAAAGCCTATGCCCAGGTAGTGGTAGGTTGGGTTCATTATAAATTCGTGGGTGGTTTCATTGTTTAGTATTGAGTCGATTATTTCATGGGCGCGGGCGCGAGTTAGCGGGCCTTCTACCCAGTGGCTAGAAGAATGGCTGGAGGTTACTTTTGTGCGCAGCACGCCAAGCCAGCGGTCATGGCGTTCTTGGTGGGTACGGCCGTCGGATGCCGCGTTGCGGCTAAAGTTATTGTCGCGCATGTCTAGGCTATGTTCTATTGCCGTTACGCGCAGGGCATTGTAGGTGTCGTAGGGGTGAATGCCGTATTGCTCGCGGCGCTGGTTAATACGCTCTAGCAGCCAGCCTTCCATTTCGAAGAAATCCAGCTCATAATCCCTTGCGTCCAGCTGCGGAATGTAGAATTGCACAGTTACTTCAATGGTATTGTCTTGCGCCATGGCAGTACCCGCCCCAAGCAGAACCATTGCGGCAAAGCAGGCTACAAGAACTACAGCTTTTTTGCGCAAACTATGCATAACAAATCCCTCCATTTTTATGAATAAATCTTAGAGGCATAATACCAACAAAAACGTGATTTTGTCAATTGCAGTCATATAACCCGGTAGCCCAACATAACATATCACAAAGATGTTTGCAGAAAGGGCGTAAAAAATGAGCGGTACAAAGATTTTTGTATTACATAAGAAAGAACTGATAAGAATTGGCGCGATAGCAATAATTGGCCTGGCCTTAATTATATTAGGCCTAATCCTATTACTAGGCGGCAGAAACACCCCACAAGCACCAGCAGCCTATAGGTTTAACCCCGGTACATACGCCGCCACAATTGTACTAAACAATAAACCCATAGAAATTCGCGTAACCGTGGACCAAAACGACATACTAGCCATATATATGACAGACATGGCAGAACTACAAAGGGTATTTTTCCCCCTATTCGAGCCTCGCCTCTACGACCTAGCCCAAGAAGTGCTACGCTACCAAACAATCCACTTCACCCCCGCCACAGACTACCCAGTGACCACCGGAATACTACACGAAGCCGTACAGGCCGCGCTGCTGCAGGCCGAACGGTGAGGTAAAACCGTTGGCTTCGCCCACACCCACCCGCTTTTTTGAAAAAAAGCGGGGCAAAAAACTTTAACTTTTTAGCTTTATAGGTTCAGCAGGCCATAATGCAAAAATAGGCAGCAAGAATGTGACCATGCGGGTCACATTCTTGCTGCCTATTTCTTTGCATAAACTTCGCTTATACTAGCTTTAAAAAACTGTGGCCGGGCCAAGCCTCTGGTGGTCTGGTTTTGCTATTTAAACATCTCCGCCAGTAGCGGGGTTATTTTTTCTTCTATTATGGTTTCTATTTTGTCTAGTTTTTCGATAGTGTGTTTGGGCAGATAGCTTTTGGGTGTGCCTGGGCGGTATAGAGCTTGCAGGATGCGGTTCTTTAGGCGTATTTTTGTGGCTTGCATTTGGCATTACCCCCTTTATTGGACTTCTTCCGAAATTATGCTTTTTAATTTCGGAAAAGTTACATTTTCAATCTTTGGCTTCTTCTGAAATTGCGTTTTTTGCAATTTCAGAAGAACTCTATTGTATTTTATGCTTGGGTTGGGGGTTTTGCTTCTAGGCGGTAGATTGGGCCATGGGGCGAGAATTTTTCTTCGTATTCGGTCATGATATTGTCTGGAAAATTGCCATTGTGTAAGTCTAGGCTTATATTTTCTACCAGCCATTTGCAGCGGCTGAAGCTTTCTATGGAGAACTCGAATAGGGAGCGGTTGTCGGTTTTAAAGTGGATTTCTGGGATTTTTAGCTCCTGGTATTTTGCTAGGAAGTTATCGTGGGTTAGGCGGCGCTTGGCGTGTTTTTTACGGCCTGGCCAGGGGTCGCAAAAGTTGATGTACATGCGCGATATATCCCCTGGCTTAAAGTATTCTGCAAGGTCGTTTACATCTGCCAGCATAAAGGCCAGCGAACCCACTTCGCGGGAGCTGGCAAGGCGTGCGGCCGCGGCAAGGATCACTTCCTCGCGCTCTAGGGCAATGTAGTTTACATCTGGGTTGCGGCGAGAGGTTTCTGTTGCGAAACGCCCCTTGCCGCAGCCTATTTCTAAATATAGTGGTGCTTGGTTTGGGAAAAAATCCTTTAGGCTTTGGTACTTTTCCAGCTCTCGGATTATTAGTGGGTTGTGGGCTAGCTCGCCAGGGGCCCATTTTTTTCTTCTTGCGCGCATGTTTGTGAACATCTCCTGTAGTTTTTTGATGGTTTAGAATAAAATGCTATCTTTCTCGCGAGGAAATGAATCCCGCATGGGCTAGATAGGTTTAATTCAAGAACCATACCATTATATCACATGCTAACAAGCATTAGCCAATAGCCAAATTCGCCTCGCGCCGGGTGCTCTGTTTCGGTGCATTTGAACTGGCCAAATCCTAGCCTTCGCGCATGTTTGCGGTCTTCTGGGGTGTAGTGACTTGGCAGGCCTATGATGTATTTTTGCATGTCGCTGGCCAGCCCAAGGATAATATGCTCATGCTGGCCAAAAGCCGCCAGCACGAATGGTTCTGTAAAAAGGTTGGGGCGGTTTATTGGCGTTGGCGTGTTTTGGGTGCTGGCGAGTTTTACCCAGCTGATGTTATGGCCCAAGTTTGTGAAGGGGATGATTGGCGGGTTGGCGTTGAAGATTTGTTGTAGGGTTTCGGTTTCTGGTAGATGAGGGGTGAGGTCGGCTGTCATGTTTTGGACGGCAGAACGGAAGGCGTTTGGGTTAGTGGTGGGTGGTTTTTTTGGTTTGCCGGGTTTAAGGGGTTTGTTTTGTTTTGCAGTAGGTGGTGTGGTTTGGGGTTTTGGTGGGTTTAGTTTTCTGGTTTTTTCTTTTTTTAGGCTGCGGCTGTCGGTAGTTGGTTCTTCCGCAACAAAGGGTGCGGCCAAGCAGTCGCCCTCCGTTTTGTCTTGTGGCGGGCTTTCTGCCTGTGGTTCTTCTACAAAGAGGGGTGCAACCGGGTAGTGGTTTTCTACTTGAGTCTCTTCTATAACAAGGGGTGTAACCAAGCAGTCGTCTTCCGAGTTATGTTGTGGAGAGGCGGAGTTTTCTGTTGGCGGCTCTTTCTCTGCCAAGGGTGCAGCCGGGAGGTCGCCGTTTACTTCGTCTGGTGATGGGATAATGTTTTCTGGTTGAGGTTCTCCAGTGCTAAGGGGTATGGCTAAGGAGCTATCCTCCACCGCATCTAGTGGCAGGCTATCACCTTCTGCCTGTACTTCATCTGAAGCAGCGCTAGCAATCACGCTTGCCTGGCCGCCATCTGCGACTTTATCTTGCATTAAGCAACTGCTATCCATGGACTCCTCATCCATAACAGATGCGGTTGCAATTTGCGGCTGAACGCTCCCATCGTCTGCCTCGACAAAATAAAAATTCCCACGCCAGGCAAAGGCCTCTGCCCTATACCCGCAAAGAGGGCTGGCAACGCCCTGTTGCCCGGCTGTAACTACAGCCACCGCAGCGATATCCGCAAGATTAAACCCATGCAAGGCATGGCCGCTTACATCCAGCTTCACCTCGCCCTTGCCCCTATCGTCCACATGAAGCCAGCATAAATGTACTCCGGCAAAGCGGCTGCCAGCCTCAAAAACCAAGCAAAGGTTATACATCACCTCGGGTTTCAAATTCTGCACAAGTAGGCTTACCTTGCCAGCCTCGCCCCTGCATTCCACTATGCATCGCCCCATGGGCGCGCGGCCTTTAAACTCGTAACCTCTGGTTTCGCAGCCAAGGGCCAAAAAAATTCGCTCGTAAGACATTAAAATCTCTCCCTTTTCATATAATCTATGCATTATTCTATGCAACCCATGAAAAATGGAGAACAGATGGCCGCCAAACTCGATTTGCCTGGCTATATTTGAACTTTCTCGATTTTATGCTATACTCCCAAGGGAAACTAAGGCAGGAGGGAAAATATGGTTCCTGATGTAAAAAAAGAACTTCTATCCGATGCCTTAGGCTGGGCAAAGGTTGTGCTGTTTGCGGTGGCTGTGGCCATTTTGCTTAATACCTTTGTTATAGTTAAT
>WQVK01000055.1 GCA_009784025.1 Defluviitaleaceae bacterium | reverse complement strand
CTGCGCCAGGCCAAGCCTGGCTTGCTTCCTCGCTTTGCTGCGGGTGCGCACTGTGCGCGTAGATGGTTGGATGTTTTGGAGGGTTGCCGCCCTAAGTTTCGTCGCGGCGCCAGGCCAAGCCTGACTTGCTTCCTCGCTTTGCTGCGGGTGCGCACTGTGCGCGCAAATGGTTGGATGTTTTGGAGGGCTGCCGCCCCAAGCCTCGCCGCTGCGCCAGGCTAAGCCTGGCTTGCTTCCTCGCTTTGCTGCGTGGGTGCGCTGTGTGCGCAGATGGTTGGATGTTTCAAAGGGCTGCTACCCTGTGATGTTGTTTTCAAATTGCAAATTCTTGTGTGGATATGTGATTTGTCTGTTGTTTTTCTAACTTCTTGCCTCTAGCTTCTAACTTCTATCATAGCATAGCGAGGCCGCAGCTGTCCAGTATGATTCCCCACAAGTTGTCTCGGCCGTCGCGGGTTTCGCTGGAGAAGGGTATGGGGGGGGCAGCGGGAGGCGGGTTTGAGATGGTTTTGCGGATTATTGCGGTGTGTTTTGCTATTTGGCTGCGTTTTAGTTTGTCGCTTTTGGTGGCTACTAGGGTGATGGGTAGGTTGTAATGCTGAAACCATTCGTATAGCATTTTATCGTTTTCACCGGGTTCGTGGCGGATGTCTGTTAATAGGAAGATATGTTTTAGCTGCGGGCGGTTTTGTAGGTAGCCTTCTACCATTGCGCCCCATTTTTCGCTTTCGCTTTTAGAAACCCGGGCGTAGCCATAGCCGGGGAGGTCTACAAAATAGAGTTTGTCTTCCACGGTGAAAAAGTTGATGGTGCGGGTTTTGCCGGGTTGGCGGCTGGTGCGAGCCAGGCGCTTGCGGCCCAGCATGGCATTTATAAGCGAAGATTTACCCACATTAGATTTGCCCACGAAGGCCACCTCCGGCCAATCTGTAGTAGGGAATTGTGCCGGGGTTACTGCGGTTGTGGCTATGTCGGTATGGTTGATTATCATGGGAGGCCTCCTTTTTTTAGGTTGGAACGGATTTCAACTAATTACAGATTGTAATTAGTTGATTTTGTGATGTGGGCCATAAACTTACGGCGGGTTTTATTGCAAAATTTTTAGCTATGCTCTACGGCTATGCACCATCTAACACCAAAATAGTCAACAACGAAGCCCCATAGTGATGTCCAATGGTCTGGTTTTAAGGACTCTACAACCTGCCCTTTTTCAGCTAGTTTGTTAAAAACAGCGGTGACTTCTTCCTTGCTAGCAAGAAAGACATTCATGGTTAGCCCGCTATTAATGCCTGCTTCGTCTTTGTCGTCTTCTATGCAGAACTTTGTGCCAAACAATGTGAGGATGGTAATGCCAATATCAACAACTTCTGCACCCAAGGCGGTTTTGTAGAATTCGATGGCTTCGTTGCCTCTTCCCGGCAGGTTTATTGCAGGGATTAGCATATGCATTCTCCTTTTATATCAGTTTGCCCCTGTGGAAAATCTTTTTGCCCTTTTGCACCAAAACGAAACCATCTTTAAAGTCTGCTGCTTCTATTATATGGTCGTGGGCGGTGATTTTTTCGCCGTTAATGCTTACGCCGCCTTGGGCTATTAAGCGGCGGCCTTCGCCGCGGGAGGGGATTAGTTTCATGGTTTCTAGTAGTTCGATTATGCTAAGGCCTGCCGGCACTTCGGTTTGGGGCATGGATTCTAAGTCCATTTCGCTGCCTTTTGCAAAAAGCGCGTGGGCGGCAGCCTGGGCTTTTTCTGCCTCTTCTTGGCCATGCACTATTTTTGTTATTTCGAAGGCTAGTATTTCTTTGGCGCGGTTAAGCTCTGCGCCTTGCCATTTTGCCATTTCGTTAATTTCCTCAAGTGGCAGGAAGGTTAGCAGCTTTAAGTTGCGGATAACCACGGCGTCTTCGGTGTTGCGCCAGTATTGGTAGAAATCGAACGGTGAGGTTTTGGCGGCGTCTAGCCATACTGCGCCTCCCATGGATTTACCCATTTTTTTGCCATCGCTGGTGGTGAGGATTTCGAAGGTAAGGCCAAAGGCGGATTTTTTTTCTACTTTCCTAATCAGCTCTACCCCTGCGATAATATTTGACCATTGCTCGCTGCCGCCAAGCTGCAAAACGCAGCCGTAACGGCGGTACAGATGCAAGAAATCGTAGGCCTGTAGTAGCATGTACGTGAATTCGAATACAGACAGCCCCTCGGACAGCCTAGATTTGTAACATTCTGCCGCCAGCATTTTATTTACAGAGAAATGGACACCATACTCCCGCATAAACTCTAGCAAATTCAGGCCCAGCAGCCAGTCGTTTTCTTCCATTATGGCCTTGCCGTCATTGTAATCCACGAAGCGTGAGCATTGTTCCTTAAAGCAGGCGATATTGTGGGCGATTTCTTCGCGGGTTAACACCCGGCGCATGTCTGTGCGGTCGGTTGGGTCGCCAATCATGCCGGTGCCTGTGCCCATTAGGGTGATAAGCCTATGCCCGGCGGCTTGTACATGTGAATGAGCCATTAGCGTAAGCAAATGCCCCACATGAAGGCTGTCTGCGGTGGGGTCGTAACCCATGTAGAATGTGAGTTTCTCTTTACCCATCAGCTCCCGGAGTTCGTCTTCGTGGGTGCATTGGGCTATAAAGCCGCGCTCTTTAAGCACATCGTATGCATTAGTTTGCATTTTTCTCCACCTCTCTCATGGCCAGGAGTGTTTCGTTGATGACTTCATCAAGTTCCCAACCCATCATTTCTGCGCCTTTTCTTATTGTGTCGCGGCTGCAGCCTGCGGCAAATTTTTTATCTTTAAACTTCTTCTTCACGCTAGAAAGCTCCATGTCCAATGTGCTTTTGCTGGGGCGCATAAGCGCTGCTGCGCCAATTAAGCCCGTAAGCTCGTCCACGGTGAAAAGAACCTTTTCCATAAAACTCTCTGGCTGGTAAGGTGTTTCCGTTAGCCCCCAGCCGTGGCTCATGGCAGCTTTGATGATATCATCTGGCACGCCTTCGGCCTGCAACAATTCCACGCCCTTGACACAATGCGCCTCTGGGTATTGCTCGAAATCTGTATCATGAAGAATCCCTACCACGCGCCAATATTCCTCATTCTGCGGGTCATGCTTGCTGGCAAAATACCCCATAACACCAGATACAATCTGGTTATGCTGAATATGAAACGGCTCTTGGTTATACTTTTTCATAATTGCTTCGGCCTGTGCTAGGTTCATGATAATCCTCCTTGAGTATAGATGCTAGAAAAACCTCTTGCCATTTTGGTGGCGCCACAGCCACGAACACAGTACCCGGCTACGAGACGCACCCTGAAGCCTCAACTACATTCCCATGGAATTGCCTCCCCGGCGATGGGCGAGGGGGATGGAAAAAGCTACCTTGGGTTAAGGTAGCTTTTTTGGGTTTGGCTTGCGCCCTTTGCTTTCTGGGAGGAGAAGGATTTGAACCTTCGAAAGCTTAGCTAACAGAGTTACAGTCTGCCCCCTTTGGCCACTCGGGAACCCTCCCAACGGAAAGGAGTTTAGCATAGGTTTGGACTTAATGCAAGACATTTTTTAATGGAAATGGCAAAATTGAGATTTTATGGGTGGTTTGTTGGTTGGGGATGGGGTAATGGGCGAACCGGTATAGTGAAATAATTAGAAAATAGCCTCGCCTGTTGCAGCAGAAACGCTGGAAACGTCTTGTTTTTTGCGGTTCTGGTGTCGCTTTTGCGGTATTGTTTTCGTTTGTTCTATAAGCAAACCATAGAAGTTTGGAGGTTGCAGTTTTATTATGGCAAAAAATTCAGTTGGTCGGAAAATCCGACCAACTGAATTTGCAAACGCAAAAACAACGACGCAGTGTACTAGATGCGCGCAAGGAGGTGCTTACACAGCAGTACAGTAAAACTACAAGCTTTGGCGGATGGTTTTTGGTTTCACTGACTATAGCACCGCAGAAGTTTCTCACCTTTTATAGCCATGAATTTTTTCCCTAAAATTCAAAAACTTACATTGGCTTTTTCCCTGCGGCAGGCTTTATAATATGCGGGCTAGTGACAATACATATTAAAGGGGAGATTGCTGTGGCGTTTATAAAGAAGTACCAAAACATACTGGGTTGTGCCGCTATTTTGCTGCTGGTGGGAGGTATTTTGGCCGGGGTTTATTTTCGCGGGCGGGCAGGGGCAGAGTTTGTGGAATACAATTATTTCATGGGCGCACTGGAGGATGGCCGAGTAGAGGCTGTGAATATGGGCAGCGGTGCGATTATTAGCTTTAGTTTGGCTGGCGAGGCCGGGCAGTTTAGCACAAACAACCCCCGCCGGGAGGGTTTTAAGGAAATGTTGCTGCTGCAAGGGGTTACCGTTACCGAGGCCAGCCCTGGAGATGCTGGGTTTTTGCAGATTGGTATCACCCTGGCGCTGGTGGCTGGGCTTGGGCTGTTGCTGTATAGGCGCAGCGGTATGGCCAAGGCCAAAAGCGGGCTTAGCCCGGTTATGGTGAATGTGGCGGCAGGAGAGGCGGCCTGCGATTTCCGGCATGTGGCCGGGAACCTAGAGGCCAAAGAAAGCGTGAAGGATATTGTAGATTATCTAAAGCGGCCAGAGAAATTTGCAAAATATGGCGCGCGTATGCCACGGGGGATTTTGTTCCATGGCAAGCCTGGCACGGGCAAAACCCTAATGGCCAGAGCAATGGCCGGGGAGGCTGGCGTGCCGTTCTATGCGGTAAGCGGCTCGGATTTTGTGCAAATGTATGTGGGGGTGGGCGCGGCGCGTGTGCGGGATTTGTTCAAAAAAGCCCGCGAGGCCGGAAGCGGTGTGATTTTTATAGACGAAATTGACGCCCTTGGCAAAAAACGCAGCGACGGCTTAAATGGCAATGACGAGCGGGAACAGACCCTAAACGCCCTGCTTACAGAAATGCAAGGTTTTGCAGAAAGCGCCGGCATTGTGGTAGTTGCGGCAACAAACCGCCCAGACACCCTAGACGAGGCGCTGCTGCGCCCAGGGCGCCTCGACCGCCGGGTAGAAATTGGCCTGCCAGACATAACCGCCCGCCGTCAGATAATAGACCTGCACGCCAAAGGCAAGCCCATGGGGCTGGATGTGGATTTGGCAAAACTGGCCACAGATACGGTGTTCTTCAGCGGTGCTATGCTAGAGGGGCTGCTTAATGACGCGGCCATAAACGCAGCCCGCCGCAACGCCCGGCAAATAGAAGCCAGCGACATTACAGCGGCGTATTACACCGCCCTGGCAGGCAGCGAGAAGAAAGACCGCAGCCAAATTCGCCAAGAAGAGCGCATGGTCACGGCTTGGCACGAGGCCGGCCACGCCATAGCCGCCACCTTGGTGGGCAATCGGGTGGCAAAGGTGACGATAATCCCGTCTACAAGCGGGGCAGGAGGCTTTTGCGTAAACATCCCACAGGAGCGAATGTACTATACCAAAACTGACCTGCGCCAGCAGATGATGGTAAGCCTAGCCGGCCGCGCCGCAGAGGAAATAAAATTTGGCAGCGAAAACATAACCACCGGCGCATCCAATGATATAGAAAAGGCCACAGCCACAGCCATGCAATATGTAGCGAAATTCGGCATGGGGACAGAAATTGTAGACCTTACCATGCTAAAACAGGATGAAAAAATCGCCAGCGAAACCGCAGCGCTGGTTCGAGAGGTTTATGAAAGCACCCTAGAGATAATGCGAGAGAACGCCAATTCCCTAGAAGCCGTGGCAGAGATGTTGCTAGAAAATGAGACTGTAGATGGGGATGATGTTGGGGAGATTTTGGCGGCGGCGTGATATGTGGAAAGACGCTTGGAGCTTGGGCTTCGGGCGTCTTTTTTTGTGAAAGACGGCATGTAGTCCTCCATCTACCATTCACGCAACCTAACCGGCCATTTGCCCGCCTCCAATTGCCAACCCCACAACCTTAGTACATAATAGAAATATCAATCCAGTTGGTGCCAAAATGCGACCAACTGAAATAACAAACCAACAAGGAGGCCAAACATGAAAAAATGGGATTTAACATTACCATCGCTACACAAAACATTTGCGGATTACTTTAAAGTGGGCAATATTTTCTCGGTGTACAATTGGGAAACAAACGGCCAGCCAAACGACTGGGATAACCCAGGCATGCTAGAAATGTACCGCCATCACTACAATGTGGTTTCGCCAGGCAACGCCATGAAACCTGTGTACATTAGCTCTGCCCCTGGGGTGTACCATTTCCAAGAGGCAGATAGGCTGGTTGCCTGGGCAAATGAAAACCACATGGCCGTAATCGCCCATACCCTTGTATGGCACGGGCAATCTGCAGATTGGCTTAACAAAACCCCGACTGGCACGCCTTTGCCACGCGCCCAAGCTAAGGCCAACCTACACGAATTTATCAAAAGATATGTAAGCCGCTACAGCGGCAAGGTTTACGCATGGGATGTAATAAACGAGGCCTTCGTAGACCGTTACAACGAGCCATACAGCGGCAACTGGCGGGATTATATCCGCCGGGAATCGGACAACCCCATGGCGGTTGGGCATTGGTTCCTAGCCTATGCCAACGGCGCCGCCCCCGGCGAATGCGGCACAGATTTTGTTTTCGATGCATTCTACTATGCCCGCAAGTACGACCCTGCCGCAATCCTAAGCTACAACGACTACAATGAACATGTGCCAAACAAGCGCGACGCAATAGCTCAAATGACAGAAGAAATAAACGCCAAGTGGCAATCCCACCCAGAGTACGACGGCCGCCTTTTAATAGAAAGAATAGGAATGCAAAGCCATTACAACCATCTCCACTACAACATAACCCAAGTGCAAGACGCTATGGATCGCTTCATAAAAACCGGCGCAAACATTAGCATAACAGAGCTGGACATCACCTTCGGCTCGCCAGAAGAACCTTCCAACCCCCTAACGCCCGAAGAATCCGCCCGCCAAGCCCAAATGTACGCCGAACTATTCGCCCTATACAAAAAATACGCCGCCCACATAGACACCGTAACAATATGGGGCAAAAACGACCACGAAAGCTGGCGAAACTGGGGCGCGCCCACGCTATTCGATAACAATTGTGCGGCTAAGGAGAGTTTTTATAGCATAGCGAACTAATTTAAAAACGGTCTCGCCTGCGGCGACAAAAACGTTCAATTCTGGCGTTTCATGCGCCGCTTTGGCGAGACCATTTTTCATTTACATACCAATATAAATCCCGCCATCATACACCGCCACATTAGCATGCGGCCATGCATCCCTAAAAAAACAGAACAACGGCACATAGATGCGGCCATCTATGGTGGCTGGCCGGGTGAAGCGGCCAAGCACCGGGTATGTGTAAATCCATTCTGTGGCAGAGGTGTAGCTGTGGATATAAAAACCTTCGCCGCAATCGCTTTGGCTGTAGCTGTAGCCTAGAGATTGCAGTACCGGGGCTAGTTCTATCATCAGTATTGTACTGTAGATTGTGCCCTGGCCGGCTATAAAGCGATAGTTGTCTGTGATGGTTTGCAATGCGGCATTTATGGGCTGGCCATTCACGAAAACGGGCAGGTTTACAGCTTGTTCAGGGTTATAGTTGGCAAAAAAATGCGGCCCCTGCGGGAAGAGTTCATTCTGGTATAGTTCTATGCGGCTAGGTAGGATATGGCCGTTGGAGAATGGCATGATTCCTCGGAAGAGGGAGATTGCCGGTACATAAACCACACCGTCTATCAGCATGGGCGGCAGGGGCATAGGCAGCCGTCTCCCACCGAATTGTACGGCCTCGTTGTCGTTCAACACCAGGGTTAGGCTACCCGCCCCAGAGCCATCACTGGAGAAAAGCTGCAATTGCCCGCCTTCGCTGAAAATTCGCATCACACCGTAGCCAATTAAAGTGGTGGCGGCGGTGTAGGGGATTAGAACCGTACCGCATGAGGCGGCCAGGGTTGGCAGGCCTTCAACCAGTAAGTTGTTAGCGAAAACCGGCAGATGCAAGGTTTCAAAATCGCCTATCGGTTGTGATGGCGGTAGCAGGGTAGGGAGGTTTTGCAGGGAGAAATCCATATGGTCGTTTAGCATATACACTCTCTGTGCCAGCCCATGGCCGTCGTGGACCACTGCCAAAGGGATGCCGTAGCTGTAAAAGCTGATATTCCATGGGCCAGCGAAGCCGGGCGCAGTGGGGATATCTTGCACAAATACGGTGTTTTCATCTGTGGCGAATGCGAAACCTTGGCTGTTTACGGCGTAGGCCGTGTCACCCAGCTGGAAAAACCAGCCTATGTTTACGTTTTTGCCAGAGGTTTCCCCTCGGATAGCCATGGGAATGTAGCGGCCAGAGGTTTCCATAAAATATGCGGTAATTTTTGCGCCTGGAGAGATATCGCCGATTACGACCGTACCAACCCAGTTTCTTGCCCATCCCACTGCGTAAATGATGGCCGGGTTGCCTTGAAGGTCTTGTATGTGGATTTTTGTGAAATCTGCATATAGGTGGGTTTCCTTGGCGGGGGTTAGCATCCCCTCGATTTTTTGCACTTGGCCGGATATGGTTGAAAGGGTGGGTTTTGCCACGAGTGACGGCTCTAGCGTTGGTGTTGGCGGCGGGATGGGGGTATGGGTTTCTGCGGTGGAAGTTGGGGATGGGGTGGGGGTGTATTGGGGTGGCTGGTATTGCTGCGTTCTGCCGCAGGCGGCAAAGGTTAAGATGAAGGCTAATAATATAGAAATTGTTATGATAGTTCGCATTTTTGGCCTCATTTCGTATTTTATGGCTTTTCTGCTATATTAAATAAATAGACTTCTTCCGAAATTCCCGTAGGGGAGGGTCGGAAAAGTTACATTTTCAATCCTTTTCAATCTTTTGTTTTTTCTGAAATGGCGTTCTTTGCAATTTCAGAAGAACTCTAATGAGAAACGGTTTCGCCCGAGCAGCACCTAAAGCGCCGAGATAAGGCGTTTTGGGTGTTTTTGCCGCGACAGGTGAGACTGATTTCGAATTATTTCACTATAGCTTGCTTGTTCGGCGATATTTTGTCAATGTTTTTTACAATCAGCACAGCCTGGCGAGCGCAAGCAAAAAAATATTTATGGAACAAATCCCAGAAAATGTCGTTTAAAATAAAGGAGGTGCAAGATGAAAAAAATAATCATACTAATCGCGTTATGCCTATCCATGCTACTGCTGGTAGGCTGCAACGGCGAAACCACAACCCCGCCACAGCACGGCGAAGCCGAAGCCTTATCAGGCTTTATTGAAATCCGCGGCGACAGGCTTTATATCACCCCGGTGAAAGTTTTTGTAGGATATAACGCCGGCGAGCAGCCAGGGTTTACCCACGATGCTTCCTTAAATTCCATCATATTCATAGAATGGAACGACGCCCAAGCGCTAGAAGAACTGGGGCTAACGCAATACGATTTCCCAAGTGGTTACCACATACGGCCAAACTGGCATAGCGAATCACATTGGCATTATGTACAGCAGGCCGGCATTGAAACCCTGTCTTTCGAAATTACAAACGAAACTGAATTCACCTTCTTCGACACTATGCTACTATTCGTAGAAGACACAGACGGCAATAGGTTGCATGTAACAAACAACCCGGACGAATTTATGCAATACTTTTTCCCCACCGCAGTCCACTTTATAGAAGTGCAAGACGGCCGGGTAGTAAGCCTAGTGCAGGAGTTTTTGTTCACAATGTAGCGACTAAAGTAGCCTTCTTTCGAAATCGAAAAGTGTGATTTCGAAAGAAGGCTACTTTATAAGTATTTGGGCAAAATTACTGCCGCAAAATAATTTCACTAAGCTCACCGGGGCTGCCTGCTATAAAAGTCGCCCCTGCGGCCGCTAATTCTGCCTGCGATCCGTACCCCCAGGTGACGCCTATGCTAGAGATGGCAGTTTCATTTGCGCCAATAATATCGTAATTGCGGTCGCCTATCATTATGGGTTTCATTTGGCGCTTTGGGTCAAGAGTCTCCAATACATATTCTATCACTTCGCTTTTTTTTCCGCGCCTGCCGTCTAGCTCGCTGCCTATAATCGCTGTGAAATATCGCTTAAAGCCAAAATGCTCGGCTATTATTTCGGCATAAATGGTGGGCTTGGATGTGGCCATAGCCATGGTTATGTTATGGGCTTGCAATTTTGCCAGTGTTTCCATTATTCCAGGGTATAGCTCGTTCTCGAAAATACCTTTGGTGGGGAAGTATTCCCGGTACTTGGCCACGGCTAGCTCGGCTTCTTCCGGTGTGAAGCCGTAAAATTCCCGAAACGAATCCCGTAGGGGCGGGCCGATAAATTTCTCCAGCGCGTCTAGGCTTGGCACCTCTATGCCAAAATGTGCCAGCGCATGTTTTACAGACTTTGTGATACCAACCTTTGGGTCTGTTAAAGTGCCATCCAGGTCGAATAAGCAAAGATTGTACATAAGTTCACCGCTTTCTTTATATGATGCGTATTACGAAAGATGGAAATGACGCTATTAATGATTGAGGCAAACTTACGCTCTAATCATTTGCAATTCACTATCTGAATCTTTCGCTAAGAAATTGTATTTATTAAATAATCCGATTGCGTTTTTGTTCAATATATCGGCTGCTAAAAAGCCCCTCGTTGCACCGTGTTCAACACCGTAGCATATTGCTTGCTCCATCAACTTTTTGCCTAACCCCATTCCTTGATGTTCAGGGTCTACCG
>WQVK01000054.1 GCA_009784025.1 Defluviitaleaceae bacterium | reverse complement strand
TTTTCCGCAAGCCTTCGTCGCTAAAAACCTTGCGCACCGCTAGTGCGCGGCGGCTTTCAGCTCCTCGCCTTGCGGAAAATTTCCTGCGCTCTATGCGAATGTTTTTAGGTGGAGCGGCTATATCATTAAGCGAAGCTAAGGCAAAAGAGTAGGAGGGCTGGAAAACGCAGCCCTCCTACTCTTTTGCCTTATGGTTCACTAATCTGTACATAACATTAAAGTTTTTTGCCTCTCTTTTTTTCAAAAAAGAGGGTGGGTTCGGGCGAAGCCCGGGGTTTTAACGTTTACCAATACCTCCTACGCCAAAAATGGCGGCGCATGCGCATATATAGCGGTGGGTAGCGGAATGGGCGTTCTTCTATTTCTTCTGGCCTTACGTAGGGCATCCCGTATAGATAGCAGTTATCGTAGTTGCCTAGGTTCATTATTTCCCCTCCTTCGTAATGTGATAGTACATACTATGCAGGGAGTGGACAATCAGTTACCGCTGGGGCAGGGCTATGGTGCGGCCGGCTACTATAAGGTCTGGGTCTTCTATTCCGTTTAGGGCCAGTATTTCCTCTACCATGCCTGCATCGCCAAAAAAGCGGATGCTTATTGCTATCAGGCTATCGCCTGGTTGAATTGTGTAGGCTTCTGGGGTGGGTGGGATTATTGCTTCTTGTTCATCTGGGGCTGTGGGTAGGATGGCGGTTTCAATAGCGGTTTCTGGGGTTGGGGTGTCTGCATTGGTATCGTATATATATGTTGGGTATTCTTGTTGCGCCACTTCTGCGAACACCGGGGCTAGCTCGCCAGATGCCACATGTTGAGATAAATTTCTATGGGCGGTTATAAGCTGCCGGATTTCCAGCTCCATGCGCTCTATTCGTTCTTGGTTGCGTATCAGGCTCACGCCCATAACAAATGCAACCACAAACAGCACCGCAGACAGGCTGCCCAGCAAGTTGGTAGCCCTTTTTTGTGCAGAAACTTGCCCCTTTCTTTTGGCTTTATTTGCCTGGTGTCGCCGGATAACATCTTCTGGCTCTCTGCCCATCATGGTGAATCGCCCCTCGTTTTTTTCAAAGCCGTAATCTGGCTCGTGGTAGCTATCGTAATCGCCTTCTGCCGTGTATTCCATGGGTGTTACTTCAATGTAATTTGGGTCTGCCGCGGT
Organism: Defluviitaleaceae bacterium; assembly: GCA_009784025.1. Classification (GTDB taxonomy): domain Bacteria; phylum Bacillota; class Clostridia; order Lachnospirales; family WQUN01; genus WQVK01. The sequence continues at coordinate 10,029 of WQVK01000054.1, read as the reverse complement.
ATAGTCCAGGGACTTGTTGGCTAGCATATACTCATGCATATTGGTATTTTTTTCGTAATATATAAAGTAGCCGCTAACCTCTGCCAGCCTGTCTGCGGGTGTGAGTGCTGCTTGGTTGGCCATGTAAAAGCCGTTGGCGCGCTCTAATGGGTCTACCACAAACAGCACATGGTACGGCTTTTTAAACTGCCGCAGATGATACGCTGCATAATGCTGGTTTAAATAAACCCCATAGCTTGGCTGGGATTGCATCCACCCTACAATCTCCATACCCGGGAAAAACTCGTCTAGCATATCCTCTGCATAACCGATACTCTTCTCAGAGAACCGTAAAAACCCCTCATGCTTCTCGGAATACTTGCCGTGCAATGCCCCGCCACAAACAAAATCTCCTGCCCGTCTATCACTATATGCCGCCCCACCAAGAAGGCCAGCCGTTCGTTGTATTCACCGGCCTCGGCATACTGTTGCAAAAACGTGCAAACATAATCCTCCACATAAATGCGCAGCCCATCGCCAATACTGCCTATTTGCTTTATATTGGCAGGTAAAGTAAAATCTTGCATATCTCCCGCTCCTTTGTAAAATATTTTGCTTGTCCACAACATTACCATTGACAAAGCAAAGTATTTGGTATTTTATGTAAGGGGTGGAGAAATATTTTTAGTCAAATTTAGACCTTGTTTAAACATGGGGCTTTGCCCCAACCCCCACAAACTTTGAAATTTGGCTTATGAAAGAAAGTTTCCCTAAGTCAAATTCTAATATTAAAGTTTTTTGCTTCTTTTTTTCAAAAAAGAAGTGGAGGTGTCGGAGGCAAAGCCTCTGATGGTCTTGTCTCAATATAGATAGGAGGCTGCTATGCGTGAGTTTTACTTAAGGCATAAGTTGTTTATTGATAGGGCTTCGTTTTTTCTTATTATTACTATTTTTGTGTATGTATTTTTTGCACATCTGATGCGGTTTTTGGGGCCGTTTTTTGCGGGGCTGATTATTGCGTTGGTGCTAGAGCCACTAGTGCGGCTTATTGAGAAGAAATTGCGCTGGCGGCGCTGGGTTGCTGCTATGGTTAGTTTGTTGTTTTTTGTGGTGCTTATGAGCAGCCTTGGTGCTTGGATTGTTTCGGCGGTTTGGAACCAGGCCGTAGGTTTTGTGGGGTCTGTCCCGGTACATGTAGAGGAATTTGTGTACAGGCTGGACGATGCCAATGCGTGGCTTGGCCGCTGGGAAGAGCATTTGCCAGAGGCCTGGGATATCCCTGATATACAGGAAATGATTTTGACGGCGGTTACAACGCTGTTTGGCGACGGGGTGTTGGATCAAGGCAGGAGATTTGTGGCTGGCACGCCAAACTTCCTTATAAATGTGCTGGTGGCCATCATAAGCGCGTATTTTATAATGGCAGACAGGAAAAATATTTTTGCATTTTTGAAAAATGCTGTGCCGCGCTGGCTTATGGCGCAAATGACTCAAACCAAGAAAGGCCTGGTGCGCGCTCTTGGCGGGTATTTTAGGGCACAGTATATATTGATGATAATGTCGGGGATTATTAGCATCATCGGGCTTTTGATTTTGCGAAACCCCTACGCGCTGCTTATTGGGCTGTTGCTGGCGGTGTTGGATTTTATGCCGGTGGTGGGTATTGGGGCGGTGCTTTGGCCATGGGCGTTTGTTAGCGTGGTGATGGGAGATATCCGCCAAGCAGTGGGGCTTATGGTGATTTACGGGATTATAACCATAGCCCGGCAAGTGATGCAGCCAAAAATCCTTGGCGCGCAAATGGGCGCCCATCCCCTGGCGTCGCTTATGTCCATTTATGTAGGTTTTCGCATTTTTGGGCTACTGGGGCTGATTATTGGCCCCGCATTGATGATGATTTTTATTGCAATACGTGAGGCAAATGTAGATATTTAAAAAATAAAAAAAGATGTAAATTATGGAAAAAAGAGTGGCCTAATCGCTCTTTTTTGTGTATAATCAAAATAACAATAGACTTCTTCCGAAATTACGTTTTTTAATTTCGGAAAAGTTACATTTTCAAGCTTTTACTTCTTTTGAAATTGCGTTTTTTGCAATTTCAGAAGAACTCTAATAATTAAAATCAAAATAGCTGACAAATGTATACAAATTGTTACTGGTACATAGACAATGCGGATGATAAACTTCAAGGAGATGCAATTTAAGACAAAATCATACAGCTAAAATAAAGGCCAAATATCAAGGTTGTTCGCCAAGAATAGCGTAATACTCACCTGTGCCAAAACCTCAAGCAATCAAAGGTTTTCACCTCGGGTGAGTATAAGTTAAGCACAAAAGAGAGAGGACTAGGGGACATGACTATGGGGATTATGAGCATGCGAGAACAACATTTACAAGGGGCAGTTATTGAGAATGATGAAGGGCAAAAATGGCTACTTGATTACTATGTTCAAACCTACGAAGGCCTTGGAGGCATGGAACTGTACGGCCTAAAAATTAACAAAAGCACCCTAGATGGGGTGTTAATAGAAACCGAAGAAACCTTCGCAACATCTGAAACCTACGAAGAGGCGCTGGCCATGGCAGAGGCTTTCGCGCGCGGCACCGTGCCGCCAGTGGTGTTGCTGGAGATGGTGGATGAATGGGAGGATGAGGTCAAGGCCGCGGAGGATTTGCCTGGCATCTCCACTAGTTTTTTGAAAAAAGCGGGACAAAAATTTTAATTTTGGGATAAGGTTTGGCGAAGCCCCTAGCGCACTGGATGGTTGACATTCGTGCGCTAGGGGCTTCTTGTTGAAATTTTTATAGACGGTTTTATTGTGTGGTCAGTTTGATTGACTATATATGTGAGTGTTTTTAGAGGAATTGCCGTAGCAGAAAATGGGTAGCCCTGCTAATCTTCCCATCTGGCGAACATTCCGCAGGGTAGGGTTATGCCGCTTTTAGCTGCTAGGCCAATTTCGCCCACGCTTATTGCGCCTTTGCGGCCAGCTTTTTGCATGGATAGGCTTAAGATATTGCCAAAAACAGTGGGCGAGAAGCCTGCGGTGTAGGCGTTTATAAGTATGAAAGATGCATCTGTCGCTAGTATGTTTTGGCAGGCGTTAACCAAATCGTATAGGCGTTCTTCTAGCTTCCACATTTCGCCGCCGGGGCCTCTGCCAAACACTGGTGGGTCCATTATTATACCGTGGTATGTGTTGCCGCGGCGGGCTTCGCGCTGCACGAATTTTAGCACGTCGTCGGTGAGAACCCGGTGGGGGGCGGCTTTTAGGCCGCTTAGGGAAATATTGTCCCCTGCCCAACGGTTCATGCCTTTGGCCGCGTCTATATGGGTTACGTTTGCCCCGGCCTTAATGCATGCTACCGTTGCGCCGCCAGTGTAGGCGAATAGGTTTAGTATTCTGGCGTCTTCATTGTAAGCGAGACGGCTGCGGATTTTATCCTGTAGCCAATCCCAGTTTACGGCCTGCTCTGGAAAAAGCCCCATATGCTTAAAGCCAGTGGGGCGTATGTGGAAATGCAAGTCCTTATAGGCAATTTGCCAGGCCTCTGGGATGTTTTTGCCTAGTATCTGCCAGCTGCCGCCCCCTGCTTTGCTGCGGTGATAATGCATATCTGCATCATGCCAATCTGCCTCTAGGCTGCGCGGCCAAAACGCTTGGGGGTCTGGCCTTATTACCTTCACCTTGCCCCACATTTCCAGCTTCTCGCCGCCGCCTGCGTCTATTAGGATGTAGTCTTTCCAGTTTGGTGTTTGGATCGGGTTCATGGTTTGCTCCTTTTTTGTTTAGGCTGTGTGGCCGGCGTTGTTTCTGACGGTTTTTATTATCTCCAGGCATTCACAATAACGGTCTATCACATAATCCGCGTGGGTGAATATTTGGCCGTGGGTGTTGGGGTTTTTGTAGGCTATTGTGGTGAAACCTGCGTTTTTTGCGGACAGAATGCCTGCGGGGGCGTCTTCTATGGCTATGCACTGTGATGGGGGTAGGGATATTTGTGTGGCGGCTTTTAGGTATATGTCTGGGGCGGGTTTGCCGTGTTTTACGTCTTCGCCGGATACTATTTTATTGAAGTGGTGGGTGATTCCTATGCGAGATAGCACCATTTCTATAAGCTCGTGGGAAGATGATGAGGCAACGCCGGTGGGGATGCCTAGGTCGTTTAGGGATTGCAGTAGCTGGGGGATGCCTTCAATGGGGGTGAGGTCGGTTTTGTTGAATATTTCGCGCATTGTTTTTTCTGCGGCGGTTATAAGTTCTGCGGCGGTTGGAGTTAGGTTAAATTTTTCTTTGTATTTTGGCCAGCGGTCTGGGTTGGACATGCCTGTGAAGGGGGTTACATCGGCCAGGGTGGCCGGGTAGCCGCAGGATTGTAGCACTTGTATGTCTATTTCATAGTGAAGGGGCTGGCTGTCTATTAGCACGCCGTCCATGTCGAAGATTGTGGCTATGGTCATGGTTTTGTCTCCATTTCTTTGTGTAGGATGGCATGTTGGTGTTTGTTGCACCTAGTGTTGCCGTGCTGTACGGATTTTACAAAATGCGGTTTGTGCTGCATTTATAGGCTTTTTGTTAGCTTGTAGGCGGCGTGGTTATTTATGTGGCGGGTGGATATTAGTTCTTCCTGGGTTTCTTTTATTACGGCGGCTAGGCTGCCGCTTGTACATTTCCACATGTTTGGGGAGGATTTTCTTGGGGTTCGCTTCGAGATTAGAAACTTGCCATTTGAGTTTATTATCTACAAATGCACTACTAGATGATACTCACTTGAGGAAATTCGCCCCTTTTTCGGGTTTTACTTGTTTTGCTGCCGTTTTTGCCAAGTGCAACCGATGATTTCATCGGTTGTCTCTGCTGTGATAATTCAGTTGGTCGGAAAATCCGACCAACTGAATTTGTAATTACCATGCACAATCCTTCATTGTAGGGTTCTCAAACATTGTATAGCTGTATAGCTACCGTCATTCCAATCTCATCCACAATACCCGGCAACCTCCCCAAGTACTGCCAAATCCCGCCGTTTCATAAACTCCTCCCCTATATTCTCGGGCTTGCGCTGTGCAATCACTTGCATGGCTTTTTGTAGTGGGTACCAGCGCACGGTCGTGCCAGAGGCAATTTCATAGTCTTCTAGCTGCAACGCGCCTTTTGTCCCCACAACCTTGGCAAGGTAATGATATTTCTCCATTACAAAGCTGTCGGTTGCGCTGTTTTGGCATGTCCAGCCTATTTCTGCAATAATTTCGCAGTTGCAGCCTGTTTCTTCCAGGGCTTCGCGTTTTACTGCCGCCAGCAAAGTTTCGCCGTCGTCTACGCCGCCGCCGGGCAGGCCGTATAAATCCCATTCTCCTACATGTGAAAGGGCGATATTATTATCTTCGTCAAACAGAACCATACCCACAGCTATCCTTGGCTTAGCAGACATAAGCTTATGCGACCCTGTTATATCCTTGTCGGTTATTGTAAGCAGATGCTTCATGGCAGGCCTCCTACTTAATTACAAAATCCCGCAGCCGCATTTGCACGCTGGCTGTGCCGTTGTATACATTAGTTTCAACAATATACACCGCATCCATTAAAATGCCGCCTGTGGCCTGGCTTTTTGCCTCTGGTAGCTGCTGGTGGAATATTTCGTTTAACCCGAAGGCGATGGCTTTAATTTTCCTGCCGCCGGGGGATAGTAGCGTGAATATTAAGGTGTTTTTTTCGTCTAGCACCCGTACGTTTTCTGCAATTAAGTTGCGGCTTAGGAATGTTGGCTCGTCGTTGCCCTTGCCAAAGGGCGACAGCATGGATAATTCGTCTGAAAGCTTTAGGGTTACATCATCCGGGTTAAGCTCCCGGTCTACTAATATAACTGGGGTGAAGGCTTCGTCTGTAAGCGGGCAGTTGCGGTTTAGGGCCTCGCGCAGTATGGGGATATTCTCTGGCGGCAATGTAAGACCTGCGGCCATCTCATGCCCGCCAAATCTGGTGAACAGCCCTTGGTTGGCGTGGAGGGCTTCATACAAATTATAACCCGGAATAGACCTGCCAGAACCCTTCATTGCGCCTTCGCCAGGGGTTAGCAAAATCGTGGGGCGGCCCGTGGCGTCGCGTATGCGCCCGGCCACTATGCCCGCCACGCTTTCGTGGGCTATTTCGTCTATTATCACCAGCACTTTGTCGCTGGGGTCTAGGTTTTCCATTACTCGCTCTACACATTCGGTGGTTAGGTTTTTTCTGCTGTCGTTAAGCTCTTGTAGCCTGTGGGCAAGCTCCATGCGGCGCGTGAAGTCCTGTGTAAGCAACAGTTCTACAGAAAGCTCGGCAGATTCCAGCCTGCCAGAAGAATTGATGCATGGCCCAAGCACAAAACCTACCCCAAAAGAGTCTATGGGTTTCTCTAAATACCCGCGCAGGGTGATAAGGCTGCCTAGGCCTGGGTTTATCAGCTTGTTGGCGTTTAGCACTGTTAGGCCGTTGTTTACTATTATCCGGTTCTCGTCTGTAAGGGTTACGATATCGCAAAGGGTGGCAATGGCCGCAAATACCAGCAGCTCGTCATGTTCTTCAAAGGGGGTGTTCATGTGCAGGCAAATTGCCGCTGCCATTTTGTAGGCCAGCCCTGCGGCGCAAAGCTCTTTAAATGGGTATTCGCAGCCAGATTGCTTGGGGTCTACAATTGCCACGGCGGGGGGGAGGGCATCCCCTTCTTCGTGGTGGTCTATCATTACAATATCTATGCCTAGGCCGCCAGCATGGCGTACTTCTGCCGCCGCAGATATGCCGTTGTCTACGGCGATAATAAGCCTTGTGCCCTGGGCAGAAAGCTTTTCTATCGCGGCTTTGTTAAGGCCGTATCCTTCTTCTTGGCGGTGAGGTATGTAATATGAAACATCTGCCCCCAGCCGCGCCAGTAGCTTGTACATAATAGCCGTACTCATCACGCCGTCTGCGTCGTAATCCCCGTATATCACGGTTTTCTCTTTGGCGTTTATGGCTGTGGTTATGCGTGCTACGGCTTCTTTTGCGCCTTTTAGCAGCATGGGGTCGTGGAGCCTGTCTAATGTGGGGCGTAGGAAGTTTAGTGAGGTGTTTTTGCTGCGCAGGTTGCGGTTGGCCATTACATTGGCGGCTATTTCGCTTATGCCAAGGGTTTTGGCCATTAGTTGCAAGTTTGCATCGGTTTCTTGTATCTGCCAATTTTTCATAGGGGGAGTACCTCTGCTCTAAGTTTACCATCTGCCGATATTTCTAGCAGGCCGTAGCCTATAATGCGGCTGGCACGGGGTTCTGTTACGCTGCCCGGGTTCATAAAAAGTATGCCCTCGTCCTCGTACATGGTTTGGAGGTGGGTATGGCCAAACAGGCAGACATTGGCATTTTCCCGGTATGCCAGGTTGGTTAGGGTAGACATGCTTTCCTTCACATTGTGCATATGACCGTGTACCATTAGTATTTTGCGGCCATGGGCAGTTCTTTCCACAATTGTTTCGTGGCCAAAATCCATTGCTCCTGCTACGGTTATCATGTCCAGGCCGGGGTAGCTGGCCTTAAGGCCTAAAAGGTCACGGCAATAATCCCCTAAATGTATCACCGTGTTTACAAGCGGGCTGTAGCGCTGTAAAAGCTGCTCTAGCCCGCGCAGCTTACCGTGGGTGTCGCTTACAACCAGCGCCTTCATAGCAGGGCCACCATTTCCCTTAGGGCTATGCCACGGTGGCTTATTTTGTTTTTCTCTTCCTGGGAAAGCTGCGCCATGGTTTTACCATAATCCGGCGAGAAAAATATAGGGTCATATCCGAAGCCCCCATCCCCCTGTGGCGGCACGATTATCCCCGCTGTTTCGCCCCTAGTGGTGATTATCTTGCCGCTAGGCAGCGCACATGCAATCACGCACACAAAGCGCGCCGTGCGCTTTGGCTTGGGCATGCCCTGCAATTGCCCCAGCAGGTTGGCATTGCGGGTGGCGTAAGGGGTTTCCCTGCCCATAAAATTGGGGAATCTACCCCGGGTATGCCCCCCAGCGCATCTATACACAGCCCAGAATCATCAGACAGCACCGCGATGTTTTCATCCGGGTGGTTTGCCTTTACATATGCTGCGGTTTCTTTCGCTTTTATTATGGCGTTTTCTTCAAATGTTGTGCCGGTTTCTTCTGGCCGGTGGCTTAAACCAAAACCAGCCAGGCTTATTATTTCAAGCCCGGCCTCTGCAAAAATATATTCAATTTCCTTCATTTTGCCTTGGTTGTTGGTGGCAAATAGATATCGCATTGGAGGCACTGATTATCCATCCTTTCGTATATGTCGCTTCCCGAAAACACGCCAAAAGCCGTGTGCTTTCTGCAAAGCAACACAGCTTACGGTGGCTAATCAGTGTTTACATTATTGTGGCTCTATCAGGCCGTATTCGCCGTCGTTACGCTTGTACACCACGTTTATCTCGTCTGTCCAGCTATTGCGGAACACATAGAAATTATGGTTTAGCAGTTCCATTTCCATTACTGCTTCCTGGGCATCCATTGGCTTTAGTGCAAAGCGCTTGGTGCGGGTTATGATAATCTCTGGGGCGGCAGGCTCTGTTGCGTCGCCTACTTGTTCTGCTACATCCAAATATGTGATTTCGTCGTTGGTGGCCACGCTTCTGCGGCGGCGGTCACGCAGGCGAGATTTATACTTTATAATCTGCCGTTCTAAAATATCAACGGCCTGGTCTATACAGTCAGATATATCGCCGTCTGTTACTTCTGCCCGTAGCATACGTTTATGCAGCGGCACAGATACTTCCATCTTGGTAATATGCTTGTTTTCGCTAAAGGTTATATAAACCTCGGCATTATCCGGCAGCAATTTTTCTAGCCGCCCTACCTTTTTCTGGGTGCGGTCTTTAATGCCCTCGTTTACTGTCATGTTTTTGCCAGTGAATACAAAGCGCATAGCAATACCTCCAAATGATTTAATTTTAGGACATCATTATAGCATATGACTTGGAGCATGTCATATAATAATTCAAGGCCGTGGCCTTACTTGTACCAATTTTTCTTTTTTGAAAAAAATGAACAAAAAAACTGTAGCAGTTTTTAAGAAAACGGCGCAATTGCGGGGTTTTTGGCTTGCGAGGTTTGCAGATATAGGTCAAAAACGCCATTTTTTGCCCAAAAAGTGGTACCGTATGGTACCACTTTTTATATGTTTTAATAGACTTCTTCCGAAATTCCCGTAGGGGATTTTGGAAAAGTTACATTTTAAATCTTTTGCTTCTTCTGAAATTGCGTTTTTTGCAATTTGAGAAGAACTCTAATGAAAAAATCTCCCCCTAAGCAGAAGCTTAGGGGGAGATTTTCAATTTATTACTGCGTAGTTATTAGCCGATTAGTTCGAAAATATCTACGCCGCCTACGGTAATGCCTGTTATTTTAATATCGTAGTAAGCGCCTCTTACGGTAACGATATAGGTGTTGTCGTCGCCGTTCCACAAGTTGGCAGCTACTGCTTCGCCAGCTGCAAGAGTAAAGGTTTGCTCTTCGCCTGTGCCTTCAGCCCACATAGAGCCATCTGCCCTGCCGCCAATTGCACTCCACTCGTAACCGCCAAACAAAATACCAGTGATGGCTATGTCTTGGTTACCGAAGGAAGCTCTAATTTGAGGGATATTAAATGCAACGCCGTCTTGAGGTGCGCCACGGCCGGTTACACGTATGCCTGTTGGCAGTACAGAATGTGAAGCATAACCTACGCGATGCATGCTTACATAGCCTAGGTCAAGCAGGGTGTTCCAATCTGCGTCGGAAACCGCAACTGGTGTTGGGGCTGCTGTTGGGCTTGCGTCTGCTGGAGTTGGGCTTGCTTCCGCAGGTGTTGGGGCCGCTACAGGAGTAGGAGCAGCTACAGGTGTTGGGGCATCGCCTATATAGATATAAGCGGTATTGGCTGCGCCGTCCCATCTTGGTGTCGCGCCAATGCGGCCTGCGATATAACCAAGTGGCACAAAAGTGCGACCTTCAACGATAACGGGCGTACCCATGCCGCCGGCCAGTTCTACACCAATAGGCAGGCGAATA
>WQVK01000053.1 GCA_009784025.1 Defluviitaleaceae bacterium | reverse complement strand
CGATTTCTAGGATTCTCTAAAAAAAGCCAGGAGTGACGACTCCTGGCTTTTTTTGTGGGGTGGGGGACTGTTGGGGAAGGGGTCGTCGGCAAGTTGGTTGATTGCGAGTGGAGGGGCAGGCTGCGATGTGTTTGAGAAGCTGGGATGCTTGGAAGGGCTGGCGGTACGACAACTGACTAGTTTTGCACGCATACGCTTCTGTTAGAAAAAAGAAATGAAAATGATGTGTTCAAGAAGGCGGCTTGGTTGCTGGTTTTTTCGGCTATCGTGGTTTTATTTTTGTAGTGATTTGCCGTGAATGTGATATCATTGTGCACTATTTTGTCTGAATTATGGCACCGCTTGGTACCATTTTTTATGTTAAAGTTATCGCTACACTTTTTCCAAAAAAGTGGATGGAAATGGCGGGCTGATTGGATGCTTCGCGTCTTGCTTGCCATGTAGCCCTGTAAAAACTTCTGGCGGGATTGTCTCTATATTGACATCATCACCAATAAAATGTATAATCTCCCGGCAAGCCCGAGTGGCGGAATGGCAGACGCGGTGGACTCAAAATCCACTGATGGCAACATCGTGGGGGTTCAAGTCCCCCCTCGGGCAGTTAATAATCATTACTTTAAACCAGCACTATAAAAAGATGCTGGTTTTTTATTGCATCGCTCAATACAGTAGAGAAGCATTATAATGAAATAGTTCGAAAACGGTCTCGCCCGTTGCGACAAAGCGCTTGAAGCGCCTGGTCTCGGTGTTTTAGATGCCGCTAGGGCGAGACCTTTTCTCATTTGTTTCACTATATAGCCGCTTCGCCTAAAAACATTCGCATAGAACTTGTAAATTTTCCGCAAGCCTTTGTCGCTGAAAACCTTGCGCTCGCTAGTGTGCGGCGGCTTTCAGCTCTTCGCCTTGTGAAAAATTGTCTGTGCTTTACGTGAGCGTTTCTAGACGTAGCGACTGAACATATGCCGTGCCGTCTACTATACTTCATAATCTTTAGGATAATAACCAATCAGCGTTTCACATACCCAACAAAAACGTTAAAGTCTATGCTCCATATCATTCCCACGCGCATAAAAACCATAAAAGATGGGGAAAATTTTATAAAAAACATGTAATTTTCGCCTTTAGATATTGTCAGCAGGTATAGGGCTATGTTATACTGACTTTCTGTAAGTTATGCCATTTAATTACTTTTCTATTTTTACGTGCAAAAATGGGAAAAAATGGTGAGGCAATGCGATGGAGCTGGTGCAAAAATGTTGGAAGTTCTTAGGCAAGAAAAAAAGTACCTTATAAGCAAGGACAGATATTATTACCTATCACGCCAGTTTGCCCGCACACTAACGGAAGACAAGCATAGCAGCGGGGATGGCTACACGGTAAGGTCCTTATATTTCGACGATATTGACGAAACAGACTATGTAGAGAAATTAAACGGTACAGAAGTGCGAAGGAAAATACGCCTACGCAACTATGGCCCGGGTTCAAAATCTGCCAAGCTAGAGCTAAAACAAAAGCAAGGCATATGGCAGAAAAAACGCTCGCTTACTTTAGATGTTGAGAAGTCGCAGCGGATAATTGCGGGAGATTATTCTGCGCTGCTGGAGGTAAAATCCAACTTTGCAGACGAAATGTACGGCATAATGAACATGCGCCTGTACCGCCCCAAAACCACGGTAACATACACTCGCAAGGTATTTGTGGCAAAGGAGAACGAAATACGCATCACCTTTGACCAAAATATAAGAAGCAGCGAATCCAATTTTGATATTTTTTCAGATAATTTAATAGAAAACCCTGTGTTTGACCCGTTTCTGGTTGTGCTGGAAATAAAGTATAATAATTTCCTGCTAAGCTATATCAAAGATATAGTACAGCCCAGCAACGAGAGCGAGAAGGCAATAAGCAAGTACTGCATGGGGCGAAGTGTATATTACAATCATTATTTAGAATAAGAGGAGTTAGAAAATGGCTGGGTTGTTAGTAGATTTAATGAATCAAGGCGGCGGTTTAACTGTGCAGGATATCGCAGTACGTGTAGCTGTCGCAGCGGTGTTGTCCAGTGTGATTTATGTTTCATATTGGTACACCCATACGGGTACATCTTACAGTGGTAAGTTTAATGTGTCGCTGGTTACTATCACCATATTAACCTGTACGGTTATGACGGTTATTGGTAATAATATCGCATTGTCGCTGGGTATGGCGGGCGCGCTGTCTATCGTGCGTTTCCGTACCGCTATCAAGGACTCTAGAGACACGGCCTATATTTTTTGGGCGGTTATTGTTGGGTTATGTAGCGGTGTTGCAGACTTCTGGACGGCGGTTATCGGCAGTGCCGCGGTGTTTATTGTGCTACTGTTTTTGGGCAAAGTTCGCAACGAGAACAGGATTTTGCTTATCATCAAAGGCGACCGCAGCTTAGAAAACGAAATCGAGGGCATAGTATTCCAGCATTTTAACAAAAAAGCCCTGCTTCGCGTGAAAAACACCACAGTAGAAAGCCTGGAATTAATTTACGAACTTGACAGAAAAACCTACAATGTAACCTACAGAAGCGGTAAAAATATAACAGCATTGCTTTATGAAAAAGAAGGCATGGACTATGTAAACATTGTTACCCAAAATGACGAAATAAGCGGGTGATAACATGCGTAGAAGTGTTTTCCATTATATAGGCTTTTTTGTGCTGGTGTTTGCGTTTTTGATAGGTGTTGTGCATTTCGAGCTTAGCGGCGAGCATATACGCTACCACCAGCACCGAAGAAACCCAAGCGAAGCAGATTTGGGTGTTTGTTTGCGTTGCAATCAAGATGTTTTTCTTTGCACACATTTGCCTATTATAAAAATAGACACATTTGGCCAAGATATTCCTGGCAGGCCTCTTGCTTTTGGTACGCCGTATATTAATGATGATTTTATGCTATTTACACGCCACACGACCCCAGACGGCGAAACAGAAACGCCCGCCCATGTGACGGTTATCCACAATGATAATGACTGGAACCATGATACAGACATCCCATTGTTTGAATCCATGGCAACTATACGCCTGCGTGGCAATTCGTCTCGTTTTTTTTATAAGCCAAATTATCGGCTGCGCTTAGTCCATCCGGATGAAAGCAATAATCGTCTGCCGCTACTTGGTATGAACCCGGGGCATGAATGGGCGCTGCATGGCCCATTTCTTGACAAAACCCTTATGCGTAATTATATGTGGATGAATATGGCATCATATGTAATGCCTAGCGAGTTTGTACCCGGAGTACGCTTTTTTGAATTGTTTTTAAATGGCGAATTCCAGGGGCTTTATGTGCTTATGGAAACTTTAAGGGTCGACAGGCATCGCGTTGATATGACTCGCTACAGAACCGGAATGCCAGAAACCAGTTACTTTTTCCGCATAGAGGGCAGGAGCGCCCAGCCGGGAAGAATAATAGAGCCATTTAGCACATACACTTTGCGAACAGAGCAGGGGCGTATAACAGAGTTGATATACCCCACATATATTAACCAAAATGAAACGATACTAAATTATGTTATGGGCAGCATTAGCGCTTTCGAGCGGTTTTTATACTCTCCAGAGATACTATCTAACCCAAGGGCCGTAGAGAGATATATTGACATCGAATCTTTTGTTAATTATTTTATAATCAATGAGTTTATAGGCAACAATGACCTGTTTTCTGGCTCTACCTATTTTCATAAGGATATTAGGGGTCGCATAGTTGCAGGCCCTGTGTGGGATTTTAATAATATATTTGACAATTTTTTCGTAAGCTTCCCCTATGACGAGTTTATGCTTAATGGGCGAGGTTGGTTCGATAGATTATTTATGTCACCATATTTTACGGAGGCTGTTATTCGGCGTTGGACTGCTTTACGCCGCGGCCCTTTAGCTGAAGAGAGGCTCGTAAACTATATGGACGATGTAATAGATTGGCTTGGCAGTGCCGTAGACCGCAACTTTGAGGTATGGGGCTTTAGTTTTGATTATAGAAATTTAAGCATTCTGGCGCGCCGTAATACTCGCAGAGAAGAACGCGTTTTAGGGATAACCATTGCAGATATGAACCCATCCAGCTTTGAAGAGGCTATTAACCAGAAGCGTGATTACGTGATAGCGCGTGCCCGCTGGATGGACGAACACATTGTTATATTGCGCCAATACAGCCATCCTTCCAGGCATGCCCTGTGGCATTTGCGTTAGGAGTTTTTAACATGCGAAAATATATAATAACTGTATTTGTTTTGATGATAGCTATTCTCGTGTTTCTTTATGCATATTTTTACATGGGATTTTTTATAGATTTCCGCCCAAATGCACCTGTGCAAGTTGCCTTCCACGCAGAAGAAGGCGGCATTTTTAGAGCTGGTGAAGATACTCCGCTTTTGCTCCGTGGCGTAGAAGTTGTGGCATTTGTGCCGTCTCAATCTTACTGGCAGCTGGGTGCAAGCCATGCGGATTTTTTACGTTGGTTTGGGTATATTAGTGATATGGGTGCTACCACAGTGTATGCGGCCAGTATAATGCATAGTAGTTTTTATAATGCCTTATACACATTTAATGCCGACCCATACCATGACAATTATCTTCTGCTAATACATGGCGTAGGCGGCCTGTATGTGGACGATATGTCCATGTACTTGCGAAGGGTAATAGATATAGTGCATGGCAACAGGGTAGATTTGTTAAACAGATACGGTGTGCAGCTATTTTTGCGCGATATTTCGCCATGGGTTGTAGCGTATGTGATAAATACAGATATAAACCCAGACCATATAGCCTATATCAATAATAATGTTAACTTCCCGGATAGTTTCGAGGGGCGTTTCTTTAGCACCGCGCCAGAGGCAAACCGCTTCGAAGCGCTGTTGGCGGAAGTGATGGACAACGCCACAGAATACGAAACCCGTCGCTTTAAAGCCCAGCGCCCAATCAGCTTCCTTTCCAGCCCGCTGGTGGATTTTCTTCGATATCAGCCGTTTTATGCGGTGCAATTGCGCAAATATGCACATTTGGATCATGAGAATATAATACCATCTGCAGAGATGCAGGCCGGGCATTTTGCGGCGTACACGCTATTTTATTTGTCCAATGAGTTTCTAAGCCTTTTACACCCTGTACAACGTATAGAGCTTGCGGATATTCTGGAAGATTTGGATGTTTATTGCAACTTTGGCGGGTATTTTGATTTGCTTGCGCGTTATCACACCGTACCTGTGGTAGCCGTTGGTTTTGGTGCAACATCAAGCCGCACACCAGGGCGTATTGATGCGCCAGCCATTAATGAGAGGCAACAAGGCCATGCCCTGGCCTCACTGAGCATGCAACTGGAAGAGCGTGGCTGGGCCGGTAATATAATTTCTAGCTGGCAGGATGACTGGAGCCGACGCACTTGGAACACTGCCTTCGCGGCAGACCCATACCGCAGCATGTATTGGAATAATGTGCAATCCCAGTCCCAGGGTTATGGGCTTATGTCCTTCGACCCAGGCCAATACTACCGCCCTGTGCGTATAGACGGTGTGCCAGATGAATGGACAGAGGCTAATTTTATACATGAATATGATGGAATAAGAATATATGCAAAGCAAAGCGTACAGAACCTATACTTGCTAGTACGCGGTGAGGCAATTAACCAAAGGGATGTATTTTACCTGCCTATTAAATTAAGCCCGAACTCTGGTACAGATTTTCACGAGCATCTGAAGTTTGATATGCCGGCCAATTTTCTGCTTAGGATACATGGCGCAAATAACACGAGGTTGATGGTAACAATGCGTAACAACCAAATGTTCATGCGCTTTCATGAAGAAATAACCGGGGAAAATCCGTTCCTTTTCGTACCCGAGAGATGGATATCTGAATTTGTACCAATCAATATTGCTATGCAAAATACCACCATGACCCGCATCAGCGACCAGTTTATACGTGAGGAATATGTGTATGGCATAGGCATGGTGGAAGGTATTATGCAGGTTGGCGAACCTAGAGACATTGTTAGGTTGCTGTACCGTGAAACCGGGCGCCTAATACATGGCATAAATGACCCTAACCACCCAAACTTTAATTCTATTGCAGATTTCCACTTTGGCCATGAGCTTGTGGAAATACGGCTGCCATGGGGGCTGCTTAACTTCTTTGACCCGTCTAACTTGCGGGTGCATGACGATTATTATGATAATTTTGGCGTAGATGGGATATCTATCAGTGATATTTATATTGGCATAGGCCACCGGGATTCTACCCAGGTGCCAATGTCTCCCTTTAGGCTGCAAGGCTGGCGGGGTAATTTGCAATTCCACGAGCGTTTAAAGCTTTCGTATTTTATAATGCAGGAAGCATGGAGGGGATAGTATGTTTAATGACCTAAGGATTCACTTGGCCATTATCATGTATTTGTTGGGTTGTGTTTCCATCATGGTGTATAACGCTATGGTTATCATCCGCAAAAACAATAGCAGCAAAGCTATGGTTAGGAATACTGACAGATGGGCCAAGGAGATAAAAATTCAGCTAGAACAAGATGAATACGAGCTTAACCCAAAACATGAAAAAAACTTGCGTAGATATCTAAGAAATGTAGAGCAGCTTATCGCATACTCCAATGCGCTGGGCCGCATTAAAAATGAAGATTACGCAGCTGCCCTGGATAGATACATGGTTAAATTGGTTGAAAATGATGTGTTTGTATACCTGACCGCAGACTATAGGGATAGAAGAACCCAAGAGCGGGCATACCTGGCATTTTTTATATCCCAATACCCGCAAGTGGCAAAAAATTCTGACGGCATCAGCTCTGGTACGGTGGACAATATGGTTTCGTACATAGAAGATTCCGACATTTATTGCAGAGTTAACGTGTTAAAGGCCTTAAGCCATGTTGGGGATATGTACGGGGTTGCTAATGTTTTGCAGTTTTTTAGTGAGAGGCGGTATTTTATCCACCATAAACTGCTGGCGGATGAGTTGTTATGCTTTGTGGGCAACAAGGAAGATTTGGCCAAGCGTCTATGGAGCAACCATAGAATATGGAACCCAAATATTATGCTTGGTGTGGTCAATTTTATTACAATGTGCTCTGGGGCGTTTGACGAAGAGTTCTTGCCGGTGCTAAAAAACCCTTCTGCCAATGTAGAAATACGCCTGGCCATCATGCGTTATTATAGGAAAAATATATATAGCCAGGTGCATCCAATACTATTGGAATACCTAAGCCAAACAGAAAACTACGACTTTGCCATAGTGGCGGCTTTTGTGCTGGATGCATATCCAAGCCCGGTAACAACAGCGGCCCTGAAAGCGGCCTTAGAAAGTGATAAATGGCATGTAAGGTACAATGCCATCACATCCCTTGTTAACCTTGGGGAATATTCTGAAGATATGGTTAACGAGCTGATTGAACATGACAATGATGCATTGCAAATATTACAATATAAGCTAGAACATGCAGGCGGGAAAGAAATTAGAGTGGGTGGAGCTGCTAAATGATAGGCATATTATCGCAAGTTGTTTATGTTGCTAGTATATTTTTTATCCTATATTTGCTTGTGTATGCAACCTACTCATTTATGGCAGTAGCTGCAGGGGCGTACACTTTACGCACTAGGGACCGTATGCAAACGCTAAGAAACGAGCTTATGCATGTTTTTATCCCGGTGTCCATTATCGTGCCTGCGTATAATGAAGCTCCGGTTATAATAAAAAGCGTAAAATCTCTGCTGGAACTAGATTACAGGCTTTTTGAAATTGTTGTGGTAGACGATGGCTCTAAGGATGAGACTTCCCAGCTGCTAATAGACGAGTTTCAAATGAAAAACTACAACCGTCCCATAAACAATCTAATCCCATGCAAGCCCATGGAATTTGTGTACGAGCAAAGGGTGGGTAATGTTAATATAATCCTTATACGCAAGCAAAATGGCGGCAAAGGTGACGCCCTTAACATGGGCATTAATGCATGCAGTTACCCTTACTTTATATGTATGGACGCAGACTCATACCTGCAAAAGGATTCCCTAGAAAAAATCGTGCAACCGATGCTAGAGGATGACAGCACAGTATCTGTAGGTGGTATGATTCTTATATCCCAATGTGTAGAAATGGAAAATGGGATGGCAATAAAATACCGGTTGCCCAAAAGCCTGCTAGTAAGCATGCAAGCTATAGAATATGATCGTACATTCCTTGGCAGCCGCAATTTGTTTGACACCTTTAACGGCAACCTAATAGTATCTGGCGCGTTTGGCCTGTACAAAAAATCCATAATAGTGGCTGCAGGTGGCTATGCAGTAGACCATATGGGCGAAGACATGGAGCTAGCCCTAAAAACCCACGTATACTGCCGCAACAACAATATACCCTATCGTATGAGCTACGCCTCCAGTGCTGTGTGCCTAACCCAAGCGCCATCGCAAATTAAAGACTTGGTTGGCCAGCGCCGCCGCTGGCATATGGGTCTTTTCCAAAGTATGACAATGCATTGGCAGATGTTTTTAAGCATTAGGTTTGGCATGGTAAGCTTTTTTTCATTCATCTATTATTTATTGTTTGAATTGCTATCCCCGATAATAGAAGTGTTTGGCGTGTTGTCAATATTTGCCGCAGCACACCTTAGCTTGCTTAACATCCGTTTCATGATAATATTCTTCCTGGTGTATTCTGTGTTTGGCGTAATACTAAGCCTGTCAATATACTCCCAGCATATATACCAGCAAAGTTTCAAACTATCTGTAAAGGATGTGCTAAAAGGTTTCTTGATATGCCTGCTAGAATTTGTATTCTTCCGTTACTTGCTGCTATTCTGCCGCATGCAGGCGTTCTTCCGTTACGGGAAGCATAAGCGTACTTGGGGAACTATTAAGAGGACGTAGTTGTAAAACTGTGGGCTTTGCCCACGCCCACTCACTTTTTTGAAAAAAAGCGAGGCAAAAAACTTTAATATTTTAGGTTTTGCGATTTTGAAAAGCCCGAATTTTCGGGCTTTTTTGTTTTTTATGAGTGAGGTGAGGGTGAAAAAGTGGTACCGTATGGTACCATTTTTTTGTGCGGCAGCTAGATTTGTGATGCCAGGGCTGGTATTTCATTAGTGAAAAACCTAAGGAATCTGCTTGCGCTTGCTATGCCGTGGGTTGTGTTTTCGCCCATAACCATGCCTATCCCCGCGTCAATATCAATGAACCAAAACACCCGAAACCCGGCTGTCGCCCCAATGTGGCCAACTACCCTGGCGGGTTCTGAGCCATCGCTGCTATCTGCAAGAATGCCAATGCCGTAAAAAAATGCCACGTTCATGTGCAGCAGTTCACATTGGGAGGTGTTTAGAATATCTTCACGGGATGGGTGCAGCATGGATAATGTTTCCGCATGTGCAAATAGAGCAGAGTTTCCATTTTTATCTGGCAAAAAGCCCCTTGCGAACCTGACCATGTCAGACATAGTGCCAACGGCGGCAGCAGTAGGGTAGGCTAGCATTTGCCGCCGCTGGAAAAACTGCAAGCCCCACATATCGTATACCATTATGTTTTTGCGCTGTTGCTGTACCCATGGGTTGTCTGCCATATCTGGCAGAAGGGCGGTATGATGCATGCCAAGCGGGGCAAAAATGTTGCAGTGTACATATTCATAAAAGGGTACGCCCGCCACCTGCTGAACCACGTAGCTGGCCAGAAGAGTACCGTATATGCTGTACCTTACCCGCTGGCCAGGCTGCCAGTTTTGGGCGGCATGTTCGGTTGCGGTCATGCTTATAATAAGCGCATCTAGGGCTGGCACAGCTTCGCCAACTATCATGTTGGCAAAGCCGGAATTTACATAATCGTCGAAGCCGGCGGCATGATGCATCAGGTGAAACATGGTGGTTGGATATACGATGTTTGGGAAATTTGCCTCTGGGATATATGTGAATATATTTGCATGTAAATCCAGCTCCCCGCGCTCGTAAAGCTGCATTGCGCTTACCCACACAAGCTGCTTGGTTAACGCGCCCCATTCAAACACTGCGCCCGCATCAATAGCCAGTCCCGCTTCTATATTTGCGTAGCCGTATTCTATTTCCAAAACCATATCTTCTTTTGTAAATACCGAGATAGCCAAACCCGCTATATTTTGGCCATGTTCTTCAATGTAATTATCGATTCTTTGCTGCAAGCTAATGTTATTGCCTGCATCCCCAACCCCGCAAGCCGACAAAAAAATAAGCATTGCCACCAAAAAAGCTGCTTTTGTACATACGCCCATAACTTCCCCCTAAAGAAATGAAATTAAGTTTTTTGAATATGCGGTCGGCAAAGCCTCTGACGGTCTTGTCAGCCATCAAAAGCCTGAGCCAACACGCGAGATAGCTCGGATATTGATACTGGCTTGCCTATATGGCCGTTCATACCTGCGTTTAAGCATAGGTCAATATCTTCTTTGAATACATTTGCGGTCATGGCTATTATAGGGATTGTTGTTGCTTTTGGGATGTCCATTGCGCGTAGTATTTCGGTGGCTTTTATGCCGTCTATTTCTGGCATTTGCATGTCCATTAGTATAAGGTCGAAACGATTTGGGTCTTTGGCGAAAAGGTCTAGGGCGCCCTGGGCGCTGGTTATGGTTGTTACTTCTAGGTTTAGGGATTCTAGCAGGGATTCTGCTATTTCTAGGTTGATTTTTACATCATCTACTACCAGGATGGACTTGCCGGCAAAGTCGTGATTGGTTAGGTTTTTTTCTTCGCGGATTGCGGCTATGGCTTCCTCGGTGGAGGGTTTTAGGTTAAGTTCGAAGATAAATTCCGAGCCATGGTCCTTTGTGCTGTTTACCCAAATGTCACCCCCAAGCAGTTCTAATAGACGCTTGGATATTGCAAGGCCAAGGCCGTTACCGCCAAACTTGCGGGATGCGCTGGCCTCTGCCTGCTGGAATATGCTGAATATTTTGTCCTGTTCTTCTTCATCCATGCCAATGCCAGAGTCTTTAACAGTAACGCGGATGGTAAATATATCGTCTTGTTTGCATTCAAGGATTGCCATGATGGCAATGTCGCCGTTTTCTGGTGTGAATTTTATGGCGTTGGACAGGAGGTTGGTTAATATTTGGGCAATACGGTAATCATCCCCAAACAGATATTCCGGGATTTCTGAATCTATATGTACGGGTAGGGTGGAAGCCCAACGCCTTACCATATCACTATGGCAGGTTTTTGGGACAGCCCCCTCCGAACCGGACGGACACCTTTCGATGTATCCGGCTCTCCGATTGCTTCTAAACCGATAAGT
>WQVK01000052.1 GCA_009784025.1 Defluviitaleaceae bacterium | reverse complement strand
TTGTTTGATTCACTGCGTGAACGTGATGATTATAAGGAACTTGCCGTCCGCTGAAAAAATGTCTTTATAGCGCAATTCGGTTAAGCGTTCCGATGGATAGAGCTTCATGCGTTTGTCGTGATTATTCAAGGTTTTTGTCTTGACAAACAAGCCCCCATTATGTTATTCTCCCAAATAATTTAACAGGACTCTTCGGAAATCATAAGAAGCGTCATTTCGAACGAAGTCTAATAAACATCAAGAGTGGTGGAGGGAACAGGGCCCTTTGAAACCCAGCAACCGGCAGCCGCACGGTGCTAACTCCCCCGGGCATAACCTGCCAGGAAGATGACATGTAACCAAAGCCCCTGTGGGCTTTTTTTATAACAGTCAGGTTAACCCAGGGGCTGTCTTCAAACTTTTTGTAAAAGATATATGATGGTTAAAATAAAGGAGGCAACAAAATGCCAATAAGAATTCCCAATATGCTACCTGCTACGGCTCATCTTGAAAGTGAAAATATTTTTGTTATGACAGAAACGCGGGCTATTACGCAGGATATTAGGTCGCTTAAGATTATGATTTTGAATTTGATGCCTACTAAAATAGTTACAGAGACGCAGCTGTTAAGGTTGTTGGGTAATACGCCTTTGCAGGTTGATATTCAGCTGGTTAAGCTGGATACCCACGAGCCTAAGAATACTGCGCCAGAGCATTTATTGGCTTTTTACGAGCCTTTTTCTGCGGTGCGTGACAGGAAGTTTGACGGGCTTATTATCACGGGCGCACCTGTAGAACATCTGGATTTTGAAGACGTTTCTTATTGGCCAGAGTTGTGTGAGATTATGGAATGGTCTAAGGTGAATGTTACATCTACGCTGCATATTTGCTGGGGTGCGCAGGCCGGGCTGTATTATCACTATGGCGTGGGCAAATTGCCACTGGACAAAAAATACTCGGGAGTGTATCCTCACTCTGTGTTAAACTGTCGAAAAATGTTGCTGCGCGGGTTTGATAATATTTTCCTTGCACCTCATTCTAGGTGGAGTACAGTTTGCGAAGAATCGCTTGCAAGCTGCCCAGAGCTAGAGGTTTTAGTTAAATCCGAAATGGTGGGCCCGCATATTATTGCATCGGAAAAAGGCAAGCAAATTTTCGTGGTTGGGCATATGGAATACGATGTAGACACCCTAGCCACAGAGTATTTTAGGGACCTGGCTGGCAACGCAGCCACGGCCGTGCCGTACAATTATTTCCCTGGCGATAACCCGGAGAAAAACCCGCCACTAACATGGCGCGCACATGCCAATTTGCTTTTTTCCAATTGGTTAAACTATCATGTGTACCAAACCACACCGTACAACTTAGAAGAAACGAGGAGATAAATATGGTTCAAGTAGCGATTATGGGCTTTGGCACAGTGGGTTCTGGGGCTTATGACATTCTAATAGAAAACGCCGAAGGCATCAGCCAAAACTGCGGCCAGCCTATCAATGTAAAAAGAATCCTAGACCTGCGCCAGTTCCCGGGGCATCCTGCAGAAGCTCTTGTAACAGCCAACTTTGAGGATATCCTAAACGATAGCGAAATCACCATTGTGGCAGAGGCAATGGGTGGGACAAGCCCTGTTTACGAGTTCACAAAAGCGCTGCTTATGGCCGGCAAAAGCGTTGTAACCAGCAACAAAGAAATGGTGGCAACCTACGGCACAGAGCTTATCGAGCTTGCAAAAAAGCACGGCTGCAAATACCTCTTTGAAGCCAGCGTTTGCGCCGCCATTCCAATAATCCACCCGCTAACCCAATGCCTGGCCGCCAACACAATCACCGAAATAAAAGGTATCCTAAATGGCACAACCAACTATATTCTTACCAATATGCAAAAGAACGGCGAAAGCTTTGACGCCGTACTAAAATCTGCCCAGGCCAAAGGCTACGCAGAACGCGACCCCGCCAGCGACGTAGAAGGCCACGATACCTGCCGCAAGATAGCGATACTGGCCTGGCTAGCCTTCGGCGAGCACGGCAAAAACGTGTCATGGACAGATATCCCCACCACAGGAATAACTCAAATAACCCTAGCAGATTTACAAAAAGCCGACGAAGACGGCTGCGTAATAAAACTAATAGGCCATGCCAAGCTAGAAAATAACAAAGTAACCTGCAAAGTAGAACCCATGCGCATCCCCAAAGATAGCCCTCTAGCCAACATAGACGGCGTGTACAACGCAGTGCTAGTAACCGGTAACTTCACCGGCGACGTAATGTTTTACGGCCAAGGCGCCGGGAAGCTGGCAACAGGCAGTTCGATTGTTGGGGATATTATGCGGATAGTGCGGAAATAGAAGAATTAAGACCGTTAGAGGCTTTGCCTCCAACACCTCCACTTCTTTTTTTGGAAAAAAAGAAGCAAAAAAACTTTAGCATTGGATTTTTATCAGTTTTAGTTAAGTGGAGTTTGGGTAAATAAAAAACCTCCCATCGTGGATGAAGCGATGGGAGGTTTTTTATGCCCTGGGGCTATTGTTACCGTCAATTATAGTAGCATTTAAGCCGAAAACAAAACACAGAAGCTTGGAGGTTGCAGTTCTATCTTGGCAAAAAATTCAGTTGGTCGGAAAATCCGACCAACTGAATTCATAAACGCAAAACAAAGCAGCTTTGCCGTATGTATAGTCAGTCAAAGTTGCTGGAAATAGTTATAGTTCTACATCATCAGGAATGGTTACCGTTACTCCTTCTTCGCGGGTTTTGTTCATGTCGATAATCCGCTGGTTGGTTGACCCGCGAAATTTTAGGTTTATATCGCGCAGCTCGTGTATGTAGCGGCCGTCTATAAGGTAATCTGTGTGTGTTAGTAGTTCTTGTATGCCTGGGTTGTTTTGAGCGGCTAGGTCTTCGTAAGTGAAGCCTGTGTAGGTGGTTACATCCCAGCCTTGATGCTTGGCATCTATTGCCACCTTGGCAAAGTCTGCGGCTTGCAAAAAAGGCTCACCGCCAGAGAATGTGATGCCTCGTACCCTTCTCTTGCCTGGGCCTGGTTTTTTTACCAGCCGAATTACTTCTTGCGCTGTGTACTTTCGGCCGCTGGTTTTGTCCCAGCTTTCTGGGTTGTGGCAGTTGCCGCAGGACATTTCGCAGCCCTGGGCAAATACCACAACCCGGATGCCGGGTCCGTCAACTAAGCTTTCATAAGTTATGCCGGATAGTTGCAAGTCTTACACCCCATAATGTTTTTCTCTTTTGCTTTCCTCCGCTAGTTTGCTGTCATTGAAGCGGTCTAGTGTGGAAAGATAACCAGTAATGCGGCGCACGCGGCTAATATCTTCGCTGCCGCAAACGGTGCATTTTTCTTGGCCGTGCAGGCCGTGCTGGCCGCAATCGCGGCATATATCTAGCGGGAAGTTTATTGCGCCATAGCCCATGTCTGCCTCTGCCATGGCACGGATTATTTCTTCGTAGGCCTCTATATTATTGCCCGGGGCGGATGTTAGCTCTATATACGAGATATGCCCCGCGTTGCAGAACTGATGGTACGGGCCTTCCAGGGCGATTTTTTCTAGGGCGGTTATTTTGCATTCCACGGGAACATGGAAGGAATTTGTATACCATTTTTTGTCTGTAATACCGGGGATTACGCCGTATTTTTCCACATCCAGCTTAGTGAATTTGCCGCTAAGCTGCTCTGCCGGGGTGGCTATAAGCGAGATGTTTAGTCCGTGTTTTTTGCTGGCTTCGTCGCAGCGGCGGCGCATATGGCTTATTATTGATACTCCCTGCGCTTGGCTGCCGGTATCCTCGCCGTGATGATGCCCGGTAAGTGCCACAAGGCATTCTGCAAGGCCGATAAAACCTACGCTTAATGTGCCGTGCCTGATGGCTTTTTCAATGGTATCGTCCTGCTTTAAATCTTCGCTATCTACATAAAGCTTTTGTCCCATAAGGAATGGGAAATCCTTCACTCGCATGTTTTTTTGGTAATCGTAGCGGCGTACCAGCTGGTTTATGGCAAAGTCTAAAGTCTCGTCCAGCAACTGATAGAAAAGCCCGATTTCTTTATTGGCGCGGATGCCAAGGCGGGGCAGGTTAACGGATGTAAAGCTAAGGTTGCCGCGGCCGTCTGTCACTTCCGGGCCGTTTACATTGCCCATAACCCGGGTGCGGCAGCCCATATAGGCTACTTCTTCGTCGCCGTAGATATTGTTAAAGCTTGCATCGCAGAACGAAAACGTGGGGAAAAGCCGCCTGCAAGCCACGCGCATTGCCAGCTTAAACAGGTCATAGTTAGGGTCGGTTTCGTCAAAGTTTATGCCGTATTTTAGCTTAAACACCAGGTTTGGGAAAATTGGCGATTCGCCTTTGCCAAGGCCTTTTTCGTAGGCCAGCAAGAAGCATTCCGCAACCATGCGGCCGGCTGGGGTAATGTCTGTGCCAAGGTTAATGCTGGAGAATGGCACTTGCGCCCCCGCCCTGGAATGCATGGTGTTCAAATTATAAATAAATGCTTCCATTGCCTGGTAGGTTTCGTTGTAGGTATGCTTGTCCACCAGCTTTTCAATTTCTTCTTCTGATGAAGTAAGCTTAAGTTCCTCAAGTGTATTGCGAAGAATACGCTCCTGCCTTTTGCGCTCGATTTCTACATAGGTGGCCATATCTCTGTCAAAATAGGCGTAGCTTTGCCCGCCATGCATGTCGTTTTGGTTAGATTGTAGGATAATAGCCGCCAAAGCTGCCGCAGAGCGGATGTTCTTTGGGCTTCTTATGCTGCCGTGGCCGTTGTTGAAGCCATCTTTAAGCAGATTAGCCAGTGGAATCTGCAAGCATGTGAGAGTTTTGCCGTACCAGGATAAATCCTGTACGTAAATATCCCCGTCTAAATGTTTTTCGGCTTCTTCTTGGGTTAACACCCGTTTTAAATAGTAGCTTTTTGAAGCAGCTTCGGAAATTTGTAAAACCTTAGCAGATGGGGAATTGCCAACATTTGCATTATCCTTGTTGGTTTCCCGCACAATTTCTGCCACTGCGTCCATCAGCTCGCTTCTGGCCTCCCTAATATCCGTGCGTTTTTGGCGGTAGATGATATAGGCTTTAGCAACTTTGGCAAAGCCTCCTTCAATAAGTACTGTTTCCACCATATCTTGCACATTTTCCACTGAAAAGGGCTTGCCATCGTATTCTGCTTCGAGTTTTTTAAGCACTTCCATGGTTAGGGAGAAAGAAATATGACGGCTTTCGCCGTTGTAGCCCCCTGCAGCTTCAAAGGCCTTATCTATACATGAGGTGATTTTTGTTGCATCGAAGGGCGCCTGCCGGCTGTCTCTTTTTAAGATGTACTGCATATTCTTCTCTCCTTTAATAAAACCCCTGCATTTTGGCGGGTTTGCTCCAGCTTTTACCGCCGCAGGGAGTGTATTTTTTCTAAGACTATGTCGTTGTTCGAGGCAATTATATATCCACCAAGGGCAGTAGTCAAACCACTTTGAGAATGTTTTTTTCTAACAAAAACAAAACGAACGTTCGAATATTTGACAAAAGCCTAGATTTTTTTCTTAGGAAGGGTTATAATTAAGAGGTTCCCTGGTTAAGCATGCCTAGCCAGACGGCAGAGAGAAACTGTGTTTTTCACGGTTTTGCTGCGGCAAGCAGATATGGTTTAATTTGGAGCTAGTATGCAGTTTTGCAACAAAATTCGTTTGATTACGTATCTCTTTATATAATCATGTGCATATGTAGTATGCACCCGCAGGAAGCAGAGCTGGCTTTGCCCACGTAGCGGCGTGGCTTGAAGCAGCGTCCCATTTAATTCAAAGGAGGTATTTGCATGGCAACACTTGGACTAGACACAGAAAGAGGATTATTTCTAGGAATCGACTTTGGCACGACCAACTCTGTAGTGAGCATCTACAATTTTGCCGAGGGGGAAGCGGAAACAATCCCCATAGACGGCAGTAATATTTTCCCAACTGCAATCCAGTTTGAAACAGACCCAGAGGATGAAAATAAACTTTCCCGGATTTTTGGTGTGCAGGCAAAAGAAGCTGCAATAATTTACCCAATGTCTACGGTGCTAAGCATAAAGCGCCATTTGGGTACAGATGCCAAACTGACGGTTTCTGTAGAAGATAAAGAATATCAATTTACCCCCCAGCAGATTGCGGGAGAAATTTTGGGCTACCTAAAACAAAAAGCCGACGAATACGCACAGGAAGAACTTGGCATAACCAGCGAGTTCTCTGGCTGCGTAATTACCGTGCCGGCCAACTCTACAGACAAGCAGAAAAAAATGACCAAAGAAGCCGCCCAATTGGCAGGCTTTGACCCAGAAAATATCTACCTGCGCCTAGAACCAGCCGCCAGCGCCATATCCTACGCAGTAAACGAAGACGCTAACAAAAAAGTGCTGGTGTACGATTTTGGCGGCGGTACTTTTGATGCCTGCGTGCTAGAAGTTAAAACAGAAGAAGCGGGCGAACCCACTATTTCCATAGTAAGCACCTACGGCGACAACAACCTAGGTGGCAATGATATGGATAAAATTATAATGGACATTGTGTACGAAGAATTTAAAAAGCTAACTGGCGAAGAAATAGACCTCTTCGACGAAGATGCAGATGATGGCGTATCTAAACGCCAGAAAAAAGTAGCCTTGGTGCGCCTGCAACAAGCCGCCATCCAGGCCAAAGAACGCCTAAGCCAAACAAAATCCACAAAAATAACCCTAGCTCCCCTAATCCAAGAGCCACGCATCGTTAACATTAACATGGAGATAACCAGGGATGATTTCTTAAGCCATAGGCGGCAAAACCCCCTTGGAGACAGCCAACAGGTTTTCGAAAAGTTTCGGGACAAAACAGTAACAGACCTAATAGACGAAACCCTAGAATGTGTAAACCATTGCCTAGAGGCCGGCAAGCTGAAGGAAACCGATATTGATGAAATCTTTCTTGTGGGAGGCAGCTCTTCTATATTATATGTAAGCGAAAAAATTGCCGAGCGTTTTGGCAAAGAGCCATTTAAGTCTAAAATCAGCCCGGCACTAAGTATTTCCCAGGGTGCGGCGTATTATTGCAATATGATAATGATGCCAACCGTGCGTGGGCCAGTGGTGCAAGAGCGCACAATCCACCCAATTGGCCTAGAAATTGCTGGCCGTAGGTTTATGGAAGTGGTAGCAGCTGGCTTAGACATACCAAAAGAAGGCCTAACAATAGACGCCTCAGAACCTCTAGTAACCAACTACGACGATGTAACCAGCATGGCGATAGTCGTCTACGAAAGTACCAAGCCAAAAACCTCAGATGACAAAAACCAAAACGTAAACCAAGACGGTATGAAACGCCTGGCAGGTACGTCCTTGCGGGGCATCCCATCTGGCCCACGGGGCAAAGAAACCGTGCAAGTGGTGTTCCATGTAGGCCAAGACAATATGTTAAAAGTAACCGCCCGAAGCCTGTCAACAGACGGCGTGGTAACAGAACTATCTGTGGACGAGCTTTATCAGTAGCGATAATACAAGGCCACGGGGGCTTTGCCTCCGACATTCCCCATAAATGTTAAAGGTTGTGCCTCGCTTTTCCGAATTTATGAAAGCGGGCGGGGGTGTGGGGACAAAAGCCCCCATGGCCTAAGGAGATACCATGGCAAAGAAAAACGGCAAGGAATGCCTAATCCTTTGGGATAGATGGCAGAAATTGAAAGCCACCATCGAGGAGAGTATGCCCCAGCAGGTTGAGGAAATGTTTATGCATTTCAAGGCTGCAATGGGGGGGCAACTTTCTAGTGATGTGGCTCGCTTTGCACATCTTGGGAGTAAGGATGAGGAGGCCTATGTCCATCTGCTTAAAATGATGGAGGTTTATTGGGCCGTTATTTCCCATGCCCAGCAGGCCCGTGGCGATAACGCAGAAGTAAACGCGCTTTTGGCTGGGATTTCAGAGGTGTTGGGGTCTCGGTTGAAGGATTTTGAAGAGATTTCTGGTGGCGGCGCTAATCCTGTTTCTGTAGAGAAACAGGGAATTGTGGCTGACGCTTGTGCTTTCATGGGGCAAGCATTGGATAGCCTCGCGGTGCAGATTGCCGGTGATTGTGAAAATACTAACCGCTGGTTGGAATATGCGGTGCTGGCGTCCCAGCCGCCAAAGACCATGTTTATAGGCCAATACTTAGAAAAATGTTACGAAATATATCAGGACAGCCTACGCCAAGCCCTAACCAGCTTGGACGATATTCATTCAAGAAATGACGCAAGGGAATGCACCCAGCTTCTGCAGCGAGAATGGGAGGAAATTGGCAATATAATAAAGGTGCAAGTGCCGCCGTTAGAAGCCGCCAAACTCGATAAAACAACCGAAATCCATAAACTGCTAACCCTACTGCGGGAGCTGTACCAGCAGACTGGCCCATTGGTGGACGAGCTGCAAAAACTGCTTAGTACACCGCCGTTTAGGCCATCACCATTTATAAGCCAAGAGGAATTTGCAAAAATCCTTGATGCTGTAAAAATAAAACCAACAACCTCTGTAAATAAGGATTGCAGGGGCTTTTCCAATGCCCTAGTGAAGCAAACCAACGGCCTTTTTGCAAGGTTTGGCACAGATTCTGCCCAGGCGGCGTATCAGATGAAAAAAATAATAAGCAGCAATCTGCTTCTAGCGGAGGAAATCAAGGCCAGCTTTGCCAAAACTTTGGATAAACTTAGCAAAACGACACCGCAAGAAGCCACAGAAGCTCAGCAACTTGACATTTTAAAGGGCATAATAGAAACCATTGGCATAAAAATAGAAAGCATGGCAGACAGTTTTGTGGAATTTAACGAGACCTGGCAGGAAAAAATACGCAACTTCGCCATGGCCAAGCCGGAAATCCATGAAGATGAACGCAAGGATATCGCGCAGAAAGTAAAGGTGGCATGGTTTGCCGCAACCCCGGAGAGTGCCGAAAGCATAGGCGTTTTCTTGGATGCCTGCTGGGATGAGGATTTCTGCAAGCCCGCCCGGGATAAAAACCAGCGTCAAATCAAATCAAACCTGGATAAAGTGGAAAAAGCAGCCCTTCAATTTAAAAAAGAAGTCCTGCTATACGAAGTTTGCACCTATGAAGAGCTGCTGACACATAGCGTGGCGCGGCTGCGGGATTCTGCATGGGAGGTAGCGGCTGAGGCTGCTAAGCTTTTAGACGAGACTTTTAAGGTTTTGGAAACTATTTTGAAGAAGAGTAATATAACAGTGATTCGCCCGGAGGCTCATGAGATTTTTAATGCCCAAGAGCATGAGGTCCTTGTTGCAGAGAAGCAGGAAGGCTTTAAAAAGGGTGAAATAATAAAGATGGTTACATCTGGCTACAGGTATGGGGAGCAAATTGTGCTAAGGGCAAATGTTATAGCGGCGAGGTGAGGTTTTGAACTGGAAAAATTACAAAAACCTAAACGCCGCGGATAAGGCAAACGAGGCGTATTACATCATTGGCCTGGATATTGGCAACCATAGTACCGGCATCGCTTTTTACAATATTTCAGACGGCGATGCAGAGGTGATTGACCTGAGTGGCGGCTATGGAAAGCCGTCTATTCCCACGGTTATGCAATATATTGCAGAGAATAAGGAATGGGTGTTTGGGGAATACGCGCTGCTAAATAGCGGCGCAAATAATGGCGTAATAATCACCGCCATGGTGGAAAGACTTGGCCGTTTCGACCATATAGACGTGGATGGTCGCTCTATTAGTGTGGCAAATATTTTGGGCATGTTTATCAAGGAAATCCTGTCCAATGTAAAGAATATCAACCCAAATGGCGAGATTGTGGGCATTGTGGCGGCTATTCCGGCATATTTGAGCCAGCAGGCCCAGGAGGAATTAACCCGCGCCTTTAAAATAGCCGGCTACGAAAAAGAGCTGATTGCCCTAGTACCAGACCGGGAATGCGCGCTGGCCTCCCATTATCGCCAGCCACCAATGGATAAAGAGCTGGCATTAGTGGTGGATTTTGGCGGGCGTGAGCTGTGTGGCGGGTTGTACGAGGTAGCCGCAGTGGATGGCCGTATTGTGGCCACCAGCATGTCTTCGGTGTTTAATAATATCGTTAGCGTGGCCGCCATTAACCAGGAAGTATCAAAACTGTTTGAATCATATCTAGATAGCGAAACAGACCGTTTAAATGAACATGTTCTGGGCTTTACCCACCAGCATAAGGATATGCTTTTTCAAAAAGGTATCCGGCAAAAGCCCATTAAATTGTATTTTAATTTCCTATATCCTCCAGTGCAACAAACAATCGAGCATAAGCAGGTGTTAGAGCTGGTTTTCCCGTATTTGCGCGGGTTTAACGGCTTTATAAATGATGTGCTGGATAAAAGCCTCTCCGCCAAGCCCATACGCCCCAGGGATGTGGGGCTGATCATGTGCGTGGGCGGCGGTTTCGAGATGCTTTGGGCCAGGGATGCAGTGGCAGAGTTTTTCCCGGCTGCTAAATTTTACAAAAACCCGAAAATGGTAGTGACCGAGGGAGCAGCCTTGGTGGCGGCCAGGCGGCTTGGCATAGCAGAATTGCCTGAAATCCTGCTGGAAGACAGGCATCAGCTAACCGGCGATATCGGCATAACAAGTGGCGATGCATTTTTGCCGCTGGTAGAGCGTAATTCATTTTGGTGGCAGCAGCATAAGCCAAAACTTGTGCTGGTGAACGAGGCCGTAAGCGGCGAGGTTAGCTTCACACTAGAAAAACGTAACACAAGCGGTGAGGCCACAAGTATCGGCCAGGTGAAAATTGATGGGCTGCCCAAGCGGCCAAAGGGCGCGACTCGCCTAGAAATTGGCGTCAGCTTCCTATCCAATAAGGAATTTAACCTTAATGTGAAGGATATTGGCTTTGGGGAGTTGTTTCCCAGGGTTGACTATGAACAGGTTGTGGGGATGGAATTATAATTTAGCTGATGTGAAAATTTGACCGGTTGGAACAAGACTTAACCAGCAATATATCGCAAACCCCATCGTCACAGGCGAGTGGGAGTAAGAAAACAAACCCCGTAAGGCCAGTCAAATCAAGGCTTTGCGGGGTCTTTTTATGTGAAGTGATAACAGTTTGATAACAAACATACCTATTGGGTCTACTCTTTGCGCCATTGTTTCTTTGGCTCAAATTTACCGCAATCATCACAAGTTTGCGGCCAGTTGACCTTCCATTCCATATATTCGGCCTTGCTGATAACACCATCAGCGAGGTCTTTTTTTCGTTGTTGCCATTCTTTCATAAATCCTTCGAGCAGATTGGAATTGAAATTTATAGAGGTAACTTTTTTGGAATAACCTTCTTCCTCAACCGCATCAAGGAGGCGTATACCGTAATGTTCGTCCAATTCAAACAATGTAAACATTACATCTTCTGCCGCATAGAGCGTTGGCTCGTAAAGCGCACGATAATTCACATCCAAGACTTCTGCAATCTTTTTAAGTGCGTCCTCCTTGGGTGTCCGTGTGCCGGACTCATATTGCGCTACACGCACATCAGCCGTCTTTTCCTCAAAGCCGAGGGCAATGCCAAGCTCTTTCTGTGTGAGTTTTCTCATGTTACGGATTCTTTTAATTCTATCGCCTAC
>WQVK01000051.1 GCA_009784025.1 Defluviitaleaceae bacterium | reverse complement strand
GGATACGGCGGGGGCTGTGGGTGCCGTGGACATAACACGACGCGGTGAGGGAGGTGGCGGGCGGAGGTCGGCGGGAGGTGGCAGCTGGAGCCGCCCCCCCGCCCCCCCCCCCCCCGAAAAAATGCAATACACAATACGATATTCATTTTGATACACTTTTCGGCATTCTGATTTATTTGTTGCTACACATAACGAATTGTCGTCATGTTATGACATATGGACAAGTCGTCGTTTTTGAAAACAATCGAAAAACTTCAGAGGTGGAATAGAAATATATTCCACCTCTGAAGTTTTTTGGGGTGTCGTAGGCAGAGCCTCTGACGGTTTTGTCAACTAATTCACATCCGGCAGCAACGGTCCGGCCAGTTCTTTCAAAAAGAACAGACGCCCGGGTAGGGTTGGCATGAAGCTGGAGGTTACCCATGGGTCTGGCTTGTAGCGTAGGGTCACGCCTAGGCTTAGGCCTTGCCACTGCATCCCGCGGCCCATGTAGCCGTCTGCGCCGCCTATAATGCGGTCAGATTGTAGGAATAGGCCTGGGCCTATGGTGTTGGCTGTGCAGGCTACTAGGGTGGTGCGGCTTTGGAAGCTGGTTATTGCGTTTTGTTCTATTGTTAGGGGGTGCAGCTTGGCTGCTATGCGGTGGGTTTGGGCTTTCCATTCTTCTACGCTGGCGTATTCAGCGGCGTATTGGGGTTCCCAGAAGGCAATGTGAAAGCAGCGGCCTATGCCAAAGATTGTTATTAGTTTTGCGCCGTCTTTTTTAAGGGCGGCTATTTTTTCGGCATAGGTTGGCAGGTTTTCTTTGGTGGCAAAGTTGCGCTGTGCCGGTGGCACGGTCAGCTCGCCAAGTTTGTTGAAGAAGGCGTTGGTCATGGCGTATTCAAACGAGCCTGGGTTGCTGGCCTCAAGGGTATTACCCTCGCCATCGCTCCATTCGTCCATTGTGAAGCAATAAACATGGGCGCAGCTTATGTTCCATTCTTTTAGGAAGAACACCGCCCAGCGGTACATGCCCATTGGCCCTACCGGGGCAATCATGGCCAGCTTGAGGCCTTCTTCGCCAGTGCGGCGGATTTCCATTGCAATTTCATGCCCCATCATCATGTTGAAATCTTCTACGCTGTCGCAGGCGATGGGGGCAAAATCTGGATGCCAGTGAGCCTGGCGTGTAAGGGCATCGTCCACGCCATTTAGGCAGCAGGCATCAATGCGCGCCATATCCCACCCGGCGGGGATAAAACTTTCCAGCAAAGTACCTTTGTAAGTGCTAAGGAAGTTAATCATGCTATAGCTCCTTTTTTGTAAGGCAAAACCGTGGGGTGCTGCCCCACACACCAGCCCGCTTTTATAATGTCCGCTTCGCGAACCCGACGCTACCAGCCGGTTTCTTGCGGGTTATATTTAAAAAAGCGGGGCAAAACTCTAATGTTTTTATGTGGCCTTGCCCTTTGATATTGTCATTATATTGGGATTTATTGGCTAGGTCAAATAGAATAAAAAACCGCCAAATGCTTGGTTTCAAAGCTTTCACTTTGTATCTCCCACGATAGGCTGTTTTCTTATAGTGAAAGTAATGACAACACTTTTAAATGAGTTGTTGTATTCCAAATGCCATTGCTTGTCAATGATTCTTGCGGACGGCAAAACTAGGTGATTTTTTCAAAAGCAAATTTGCATGAAATGTATTTTCAAACAAAAAAATGGTACCATAATCCATGGAAAATGGTACCGTATGGTACCATTTTTTTGCTCAAAAACCGGTTTTTAACAAACCTCCACTTGAATAAATCCAGCAAACATCAGGTTTTTCTCAAATGCCAACCCCGAAATAAAAAATGTTTTTATTTTTTTCCAAAAAAAGACCTTGACTGTGACGCTAGCGTAATGGTTTATAATACAATCATCGCAGCACAAAAGGAGGGACATATGGAAAACTACAAAGCGATACCCGAAGGCTACATGCGCATAGGCAACCTGGCCAAGCAAGCAGGCGTAACCGTACGCACCCTGCAATATTACGATAAGGAAGGCCTGCTTAGCCCATCTGCAGAAAGCGACGGCGGCTTCCGGCTATATAACGACAAGGACATGGCCAAGCTGTTTCAAATACTAATGATGAAGGATGTGGGCCTTTCTTTAAAGGAAATAAAAGAGCGGCTAGGCTCGCTAGACAGCCCGGCAGATGTAATAAACGCCCTATCCAGCCATGCCGCAGGCCTGCGCAGCAATATAGAAAACCTAACAACATCCTTAAATGACATAGAAACCCTAAAGGATGAAATCGCCCAAATGGATGTAGTAGACTTCAAAAAATACGCCGCGATTCTGGCAAACCTGCAAATGAAAAACAAAAACTACTGGATGATTAAATATCTAGACAACGACACCATAGATTACCTTAGCCAGCATACAAATGTCGAAACAGCAGATAAGCTGATGGCAGCCTACAACAAGTTTTCAGACATGGCCGCAGAATATGCAAAAAAAGGCATACTGCCAGAAAGCAAACAGGGCCAGGCATATGCCAAAGAGCTTTGGGAGCTGATGCTGCAAGTATCAAACGGCAATATAGAGCTTTTGCTAAAAATAAGCAACCAAACACGAAAGGGAAGTACCGATAAAAACTGGGACGAATCCTTTGTTAAATCCCATACTTTCATGGAAAAAGCCCTGGAATTTTTTCTGGTAAATGACTACAACAGAAATCAACCCCACAAAACACTAGCGTCAAATCAAATAGATTGCTTGCTAAAACCTTTAGAAATCCACGGGGCAAAAGCCGCCCAGCTGCTTGAAAGCGGTTTCCAGCCAAACAGCCCAGAAACGCAAGCTTTCGCAAAAGAATTTTGGAAAACCATGGTAGAAGTATGCGGCGGAGACTACCGCTTAATGCTAGAGCTTGCAGAACAAGCAAACAACACAGCCAGAAAAGACCAAGAGCATGTAGATTCATTTATAAAAGAAGCATTGCAAATATATTTAAATTCAGGAGGAAGCAATCAATGATAAGCGCAAGTATGAAAAATGTAAGCAAATCCTTCGGGGCTAATCATGTATTAAAAGATGTAAGCTTCGAAACCCACAACGGGGAAATCTTTGGTATGCTGGGGCCTTCGGGGGCTGGCAAAACCACCATCATCAATATTTTAACAAAGCAGCTAGAAGTAGACAGCGGCGAAGCGTACACCAGCGTAGGCAGCAACGAAATTGGCCTAATGCTAGAGCATGACGGGCTTTTTAACCGCCTGTCCTGCCTTGATAATCTTATCGTATTCGAAGATATCTACGGCATCCCGCGCAGCAGAACCCTAGAGGCACTAGAAAAAGTAGGCCTTACAGATGCAAAAAAGACAGTAGTAGAAAAATTATCAAAAGGCATGCGCCAGCGGCTGGTGCTGGCCAGGGCCGTTCTGCATGCGCCAAAGGTACTTTTCCTAGACGAACCAACCAGCGCGCTAGACCCCATGACAGCCCGTGGCATACACGAGCTAATCCGCGAGCTGCGGGATGCAGGTTCTACGGTGTTTCTTACCACCCACAACATGGAAGAAGCCACTCATCTTTGCGACAGGGTAGTTCTGCTGCACAAAGGCACAATAATAGAACAAGGCGCACCAGAAGAAATCTGCCAGCGCCATAACTCCGTAAAAACCATGATGGATTTAGAATCAGTATTTGTAAAATTGACAGGAGGCGGCTTAGAATGAGAGCAGTAAAAGCGGTTTTTAAAAAGCAATTCAAATCTTCGGTACAAAACCCCGAAATGTTAATTCAATTTTTGATATTCCCCTTCATGGCATTCATGATGACCCGCTTCGTTGGCACAGATGCAATGATGGATGATATTTTGTACTTCGCACCATATATAGGCCAAGATTTTTTTGACGCAATGGCAGCCAATATGCCCAATCTAGTTACAATGATGGCCGGCATGTTCGCCGGCATGGCACTTATCCCCGCAGTAGCCGGTATCATCGCAGAAGATAAAGAAAAAACCAGCCTGCGTTTCTTAATTATGGCTGGTGTTAAGCCTTCTGCATATCTGGTTGGCGTGGGCAGTGTTATACTTTTCGTTAGCGCCCTTACATCCCTAGCTTTCGCCTTTGTAGGGGAATTTCGCGGCATGGATTTTGCCATCTTCATGGGGGCAATGCTGTCTGGCGTTACGGCTTCTATCGTTTTGGGCGCAGCCATCGGCATTATCTCCAAAGGTCAACAATCTGCCACGGCGCTTGCCATGCCCATTGCAATGGTTCTAGGCTTTGGCCCAATGATGGCACAATTCAACGACAATGTAGCGCGGGCGCTAAACATCTTCTACAGCCAGCAAATAAACATCATAGCAGATTACATCACCATAGGCACTGACACCCCACTATGGCAATCCTTCGCAATAATGTGGGCAAACATACTAGTGCTAGCAATCCTATTCGCCATAGTTTACGCAAAAAAAGGCCTCACAACCTCCTAGGCGGAGGGCCGGTTCCGTGGGGGTGATGGTGTAGGTGGTAGTGTACGTCTCGCGGCCGGGTTTAGATTTGGCGTTTAATGTTGGCTGGCGAATAAGCTTATACGCTGCTACATTTGGCGGCCTATGCAGATATAGCAATTCCACTCAAAAAAATCGGGCAAGAGGCGTACAAAAACCCACATCCACACCATCATATCATCGCCCGCCACCAGGCGTTGACATTTTCCAGCATCCAAGCTATACTACTCAAGCCATAGACAGTAGGTGCTTTGTGCGTAAATCCTACCGAGGCGGACAGTGCGTAGAATATTAGCCCTAGTTAAGCTAGGCTTTTATATATGTATGCCCCAGGCTATGGTTTCAAGCCCGGGGCATTTTTATGTTCCCGCGTACCCATTAAAAGACGGAGGTGAAAAATGACAACCGTATCAGCAAACCTAGAGCAAAACCGTAAAGCTAAGGAATCCGTGGTTACCGAAATCAAGGAAAGGCTTAGCCGTGCCAAGTCCGTTGTGCTTGTAGACGCTCGCGGCCTTACCGTGGCCGAAGATACCAACCTGCGTAAATCCTTGCGCAAGGTCGGTAATATCGACTACAAAGTGTACAAAAACTCCATGACAGCATTCGCTATAGAAGGCACAGACTTCGCCGGGCTAAAGGAATATCTTGCTGGCCCTACCGCGATAGCTTTCTCCTACGAGGACGCAACCGCAGCAGCCGCGCAAATTTCTAAGCATCTAAAGGCAATGCCAAGCCTAGAGTTTAAGGCATCTGCCATGGACGGCGAGGTTTACGACGCCGCCAAAACCAAGGCAATCGCGGATATCCCATCAAGGGAAGTGCTTATTTCCAAGCTTCTTGGGTCGCTTAAGTCCCCATTATCAAGCTTTGCGCGCGTTATCAACGCTATTGCAGAAAAATCGCCAGAGGAAGCTGCGGCAGCTGTGGCTGCACCAGCAGAAGCCCCGGCAGCAGAGGCAGCTCCAGTTGAAGAAGTGGCTACAGCAGAAGCCGCTCCAGCGGAAGAACCAGCCGCCGAAGCCCCGGCAGAAGAACCAGTAGCTGAAGCCCCGGCCGAAGAGCCAGAAGCACCAGCAGCAGAATAACCTAAAAATATTTTGGAGGAAAATTAAAAATGGCTAAACTATCAACAGCAGAACTACTAGACGCCATAAAAGAACTCTCTGTGCTAGAGCTTAACGAACTTGTTAAAGCAGCAGAAGAAGAGTTTGGCGTAAGCGCCGCAGCAGGCGTAGTAATGGCAGGCCCAGCAGCAGGCGGCGGCGAAGCAGCAGAAGAAAAAACTGACTTCGACGTTGAACTAACAGATGTTGGTGCAGAAAAAATTAAAGTAATCAAAGTAGTACGCGAAATCACAGGCCTAGGCCTTAAAGAAGCAAAAGAACTTGTAGACGGCGCACCAAAAATGCTAAAAGACGCAGCACCAAAAGCAGAAGCCGAAGAAATAGTTAAGAAACTAGCCGAAGTAGGCGCAAAAGCAACATTGAAGTAATAGACTTCTTTCGGAATTACGCTCTTTAATTTCGGAAAGTTTTATTTTAACTCGGTTGATTCTTCTGAAATCACATTTTTTGTGATTTCAGAAGAACTCCAATAAAAAATTGCCGGGGCTTCGCCCCATATCAAACCAAACTCTAAATTCATCCCAGCAACATCTACCATTGGCCTGCACCACACCCAGCCATTTGTGCGCACAGCGCGCACCCACAGGCGGCAAAAGCCGCCGATGAAGCAAGCCTGGCTTTGCCAGGCGAAGTGGCGGGGCTTGGGGCAGAGCCCAATATCAAACCAAGCATAAATTCATCCCAGCAACATCTACCATTGGCCTGCACCACACCCAGCCATTTGTGCGCACAGCGTGCACCCACAGGCGGCAAAAGCCGCCGAGGAAGCAAGCCTGGCTTTGCCAGGCGCAGTGGCGGGGCTTGGGGCAGAGCCCAATATCAAACCAAGCATAAATTCATCCCAGCAACATTTACCATTGGCCTGCACCACACCCAGCCATTTGTGCGCACAGCGTGCACCCACAGGCGGCAAAAGCCGCCGAGGAAGCGAGCCTGGCTTTGCCAGGCGAAGTGGCGGGGCTTGGGGCAGAGCCCCATTTAAATAGAAACGGGGTCTACCGACATGTCTCATAAATACGTGTATATGTTCAAAGAAGGTAACGCCAGCATGAAAAACCTCCTTGGGGGCAAAG
Source organism: Defluviitaleaceae bacterium (assembly GCA_009784025.1). Classification (GTDB taxonomy): domain Bacteria; phylum Bacillota; class Clostridia; order Lachnospirales; family WQUN01; genus WQVK01. The sequence continues at coordinate 5,039 of WQVK01000051.1, read as the reverse complement.
GCGCTAACCTTTCAGAAATGATTAGCATGGGCATTCCTGTGCCAGATGGTTTTATTGTAACTACAGAAGCATGTACTCTTTACAACTCTAGCGGCAAGCAACTTTCCGCAGATATTAAAAAGCAAATAGACGATTGTGTTACCCAGCTTGAAGCAATCACAGGTAAAAAATTTGGCGACAGCAGCAACCCGCTTTTGGTTTCTGTGCGTTCTGGTGCTAGGGCTTCTATGCCTGGCATGATGGACACAGTTCTTAACCTTGGTATTAACGATGAAGCCGCAGCAGGCCTAGCCAAAGCTGCAGGCGACCGCTTTGCATACGATTCTTACCGTCGTTTTATCATGATGTTTGCAGACGTTGTTATTGGCGTTTCTAAGCATAAATTTGAGCATGACCTAGACGCTTACAAAGAAAATAAAGGCTATAAATCTGACGATGATATGACAGCAGACGACTGGAAAGCCATCGTTGACCTGTTCAAGAAAATTTACCGCGACGACCAGGGCAAAGATTTCCCTACAGACGCGAAAGAGCAGCTTTACGGCGCAATTACAGCAGTATTTGAATCTTGGGATAACGAACGCGCATTCGTTTACCGTCGTATGCATGATATCCCCTACGAATGGGGTACAGCCGTTAACGTACAGGCAATGGTATTTGGTAACATGGGCGAAACAAGCGGCACTGGCGTAGTTTTCACCCGTGACCCTGCCAGCGGCGAAAACAAAGTGTATGGCGAATATATGATGAACGCACAAGGCGAAGACGTTGTTGCTGGCGTGCGTACACCACTGCCATTTACACAACTAGAGCAAGAAAACCCAGCAATATACAAAGAATTTATGGATATCGCACTTCGCCTTGAAAAGCATTATAAATACATGCAAGACATGGAAATGACAATAGAAGAAGGTAAACTGTACATTCTGCAAACAAGAAATGGTAAATGTACTGCACAAGCCGCACTTCAAATTGCCGTTGACCTTGTTAAAGAAGGCATTGTAACAAAGCAAGAAGCTATTAAACAAGTTGACCCTAAATCACTTGACCAGCTGCTTCACCCAACATTTGATACCGCAGCATTAAAAGCCGGCCATCAAATGGGCAAAGCACTGCCAGCTTCACCAGGTGCAGCTGCCGGCAAAGCTTACTTTAACGCAGATGACGCCGTTGTAGCTAAGGAAAGAGGCGAAAGAGTTATCCTTGTACGCCTAGAAACTTCACCTGACGATATTATCGGCATGGAAGTTGCACAGGGTATCCTTACTGCCCGCGGCGGCATGACAAGCCATGCGGCCGTAGTTGCCCGCGGCATGGGTACTTGCTGCGTGTCTGGCTGCGAAGATATTAAATTTGCTGCAGATGGCAAAGCATTCACCCTTGGCGGCGAAACAATTAAAGAAGGCGATTTCATTTCACTAGACGGCACAACAGGTATCATCTACAAAGGCGATATCAAAACCGTTGAAGCTGAAATCTCTGGCAATTTTGAAGAGTTCATGGGCTGGCTTGCAGAAGTACCAGGCAAAGTTGGCGTGCGCACAAACGCAGATTCTCCAAAAGATGCTAAAAAAGCATTGGAATTTGGCGCGGAAGGCATCGGCCTTACACGTACAGAACATATGTTCTTTGAAGCCGACCGTATTCCAAAAATGCGTAAGATGATTCTGTCAAATACAGAAGCAGAGCGCCGCGCAGCTTTGGACGAGCTTCTTCCATTCCAGAAAAAAGACTTTGCAGGCATCTACGAAGTAATGGGCGACCGCCCCGTTACCATCCGCCTGCTTGACCCACCGCTACACGAGTTTATGCCCACTAAAGACGACGAATTTGCTGCGCTTGCAAAAGACATGGGCAAATCTGTTGAAGAGGTAAAAAACAAAGCCGAAGCATTGCACGAGCTTAACCCAATGATGGGCCACCGTGGCTGCCGCTTGGCCGTTAGCTATCCAGAAATAGCAGAAATGCAAACCCGCGCCATCATCGAAGCTGCCATCGAAGTGAAAAAAGCAAAAGGCTTCGATATTAGGCCAGAAATCATGATTCCGCTAGTGGGCGATTTCAAAGAAACAAAATATGTAAAAAGTATCGTAGATGCAACAGCACAAAAACTCATTGCCGCTGCCGGCATTGACCTAAAATACGTGGTTGGCACAATGATAGAAATACCAAGGGCATGTATCATTGCAGACGACATCGCCCAAGAAGCGGCGTTCTTCTCCTTCGGTACAAACGACCTTACACAAATGACCTACGGCCTATCACGCGACGATGCCGGCCGCATCCTTAACGACTACACCGAAAAACTAATCTACGAAGGCGACCCAACTGCCAAACTAGACCAAACCGGCGTAGGCGAACTGATGAAAATAGCCGTAGCAAAAGGCCGCAAAACCCGCCCAGACCTTAAAATAGGCATCTGCGGCGAACACGGCGGCGACCCATCCAGCATCACTTTCTGCGCATCCATTGGCCTAGACTATGTAAGCTGCTCGCCTTTCCGCGTGCCAATAGCCAGGCTGTCTGCCGCACAGGCTGCACTTGCTGGGGATAAGTTTGACTAATATTTTTGAAACTTTTTAAAACCGTCAGAGACTTCGCCCCGACACCCCCTTCTTTTTTGAAAAAAAGAAGCAAAAAACTTTGAAGTTTTTATTGTGGAACAGAGGAGGACTGCCATTTTGTTAGGGTGGTCCTTTTTTGTGTGGTTTCAGTTGGTCGGATTTTCCGACCAACTGGATTTTTTTTGCTGGTGGCAAATTTTGATGAGTTTGTTTTTTGATACATATTGCGTATTATATTCACGGTGTGGTAAACTTTATCATGGGAAAATATCAATTGGAGGTGGCAGATGATTTGCAAGAGGATTCTATGTACCCCTCATGTTTATATCCGTCACTCTGATACCTTTGGCGCAGATATGGTTTACTATGCACTACGAGTTGATAGCGGAGACGATTATGTTTTTGTTCGTGCGTCTATCCCTGTAGCTCAAATTGATAGCTATTTATATCAAGTTTTGCCATCGCTTATCATCTTATTGCTTGCCATTATGTTAATCTGCTTATTTTTTGTACGCCGTGTGGCAAACCGTGTTATAAAGCCGTTTCGTTCTGTTGCAGACAATCTGCGGCAATTGTCGGACGGCGAATATTCACCCCGCCCTCTTGCTGGCAGCTATGAGGAAATTGATAAAATAACAAAAGGCATTAACGATATTGCCCTCATTTTACAAAACAGTTTTAACGCGCTGCATGATGAAAAAGATAAACTATCCTATATTCTAAACAATATCGGTGATGGGCTTTTTATCATAGACGAAAACGCAAATATCGCACTTATGAACGGCACTGCGCTAGATATATTCGATGTTACGCCTAATATAATCAATAGAAAACTGACCTACTTAACAAACAGTAATGTACTGATAAATTCGGTAGAAGATTGTGTAACCCAAGCCAAGAGTAGTTTGTTTGAACTTGTGTTAAACGGTAAAATTTATTTAGTTACGATAAAGCGGCTAATGGACACTGGGCTAACAATGGTCGTGCTTTCGGATGTTACCGAAAGCCGCGAAAGCGCAAAACGGAAAGAAGAGTTTTTTTCCAACGCTTCACATGAACTTAAAACCCCGCTTACTGCCATAAAAGGCTTTAACGAATTGACCGTCATTAACAACAAGGACGATAGTATCAACAAATATATTGATGGCATATCCCGTGAATCTAACCGTATGATGTCGCTTATCGACGATATGCTAAAATTATCGGAGCTAGAAAATGCCAAAACAATAAGCCCTATTCCCATTTCCCTTGCTAAAATCGTAAACGAAGTGCGCGAAGCTATAACATTTGCAATCACAGAAAAGGGCGTTACCTTTGAAAGCGCAGGAGACGCAATAACAGCCGCCGAGCCAAAACATATCTATGAGCTTGTCAAAAACCTTGTAGAGAACGCTGTGCGATACAACGATAATGGCGGCAAAATTACCGTAACCATTGAGAATAATAAAAATGCCGTGTGCCTAACTGTTTCAGATAACGGTATTGGTATATCGCCCGCAGAGCAAACACGCATATTTGAACGCTTCTATCGTGTAGAAAAAAGCCGCTCGGTTAAAAATGGCGGTACGGGACTAGGGCTTTCAATTGTCAAACATATTTGTTCACTTTATGGCTGGAAGTTATCACTGAAAAGCAAGCTCGGTGTAGGAACAGAGGTCAAAATCAATTTTAACCATACTTAGAAACAATAGGTGGGAGGGTAGATTTATGAATACGGCAGAGTGGGTAATCTGCCCTGAATGTAAAAACAAAACACGATTAAAAATCCGAGAGGATACAGAGCTTGTAAACTTTCCTCTGTTTTGCCCCAAGTGTAAAAAGGAAAGTTTAGTGAATGTCAAGCAGTTAAACATATCCGTTATCAAAGAGCCAGACGCTTAGACGCAGAGCCGATAACTTGTGAGGTAATCACAGTTATCGGCTTTTTATTTTTCATGTGCATATACACAAATTAAAGCCCTGCCGGAGCAAAAGCGCGACATTATCCTACTGTCCTATTTCCTCGAATTATCCGATGGGGAGATTGGAGAAACGCTTGACCTAATACGTTCTACCGTCCAATACCAACGGACAAGTACGTTGCGGGAGCTTAGAAAAATGATGGAGGTGGACATAGCGAATGAACAAGGCAGCCAAGACAAGTAACTTACTTCCGTACCCCGTTATTGTATTGGCGGCGGACGGTGACGGTGACGCTATCCATGCGGTGCTAAAGCACTATGAGGGATATATTGCTGTGCTGGCAACAAGAAAGCTCTATGACGGCTACGGCAACCCCCATTTATGCGTTGACGATGACTTGCGGCGCAGACTGGAAACAAAGCTCATTACCAAGATACTCACCTTTGACGCGGCTCTCCACCGCCCGAAAAGGAAAGCAGCAAAACCATGAAATGGATGTTTTGTGGCAGACAGTGACCGGGGTTTGTGGTATAATGCAAGGTATATTCCGTTTGTCCGTTTGCCGGAACGGAG
>WQVK01000050.1 GCA_009784025.1 Defluviitaleaceae bacterium | reverse complement strand
GTTAGCTATGTTCCAGGTGTTACCTTGTCGCGGTCAAAATAAAAAACGATGTCACCATATCCATCTTACCGCCGAATGTGCATAAAGGTAGCATCAATCGGCGCGGATACGATAAAATCGCCCCCGCTTTTTGTATCTCCCCTATACAAATCACAGGTATTCTCTCCTGCTCTTGCAAATATTAGCACAGCCGATCCGCTCTTGTCAACTCTTTATTGCAAAATTTTGTTAAAGATTATTACAAAATTATTTTAAACAGTTTTTATGATGAAACATGCGAAGCAAACATTGCGTAATTGACCGAGAACCTACATATTATATACGTGTATTTTGCGCAAAAAAATTGAGGCCGGAACAGTATAACCATTCCAGCCTCAACTCTCAACTAATCTGCTATCTTTTTTCTACAGTAAACTTAATGGATGTTTTCTCTGCGCCGTCTACTTCCAGCTGGGAGAACGCCGGCATACATACTAGGTCTATGCCATTTGGGGCCACGTAGCCCCTTGCTACTGCTATTGATTTTACCACCTGGTTAACAGCGGCTGCACCAATTGCGTTGATTTCCACTACTTCCCCGTTCCTGAGAATGGCTGCGATAGCCCCTGCCACGGATTTTGGTTCTGATTTTGAAGATACTCTTAAAACTTCCATGCAATTCGCCTCCTATTACGAAAAATATGAATGATGTATGGCGCATTTCTTTTGGAAAGCTTTGGTTTCCAGCTGCGGCCACTTGATTCAAGGATATTATAGCATAATTTTTCATCAAGAGATATATTTCCGCATATTTTTTAATGCATTTTTTTCAAGCCGGGAAACCTGGGCTTGGCTTATGCCTATTTCGTCGGCTACTTCCATCTGGGTTTTGCCTTCAAAAAAGCGCAGCGAGAGTATCATCTTTTCGCGGCTACCTAGGCGCTTTAGGCCTTCTGTTAGGGATAAATTCTCTAGCCAGCGGTTGTCTGTGTTTTTTTCGTCGGAGACTTGGTCCATTACAAAAATTGCGTCTGCGCCGTCGCTGTACACCGGCTCGAACAGGCTTACAGGGTCTTGGATTGCATCCATGGCCTGCAGCACATCTTCTTTGGGCAGCTCTAGCTCTTTTGCTATTTCTTCTATTGTTGGCTCTTTGCCATGCAGGTTGGTTAGTCTTTCCCGCACGCCTAGGGCCTTGTAGGCAATATCCCGCAGCGAACGGCTTACCCTTATGCTGTTATTATCCCGCAAATACCGCCGAATCTCGCCTATTATCATCGGCACAGCATAGGTGGAAAACTGCACGCCCTGGGTCACGTCAAAATTGTCTATGGCCTTAATAAGCCCAATGCAACCCACTTGGAAAATATCGTCCACATACTCGCCACGGTTATTAAACCGCTGAATAATACTAAGCACCAAGCGCAAATTGCCAAAGATATACTGCTCCCTGGCCTCTTCATCCCCCGCCAAAATGCGCTCAAACAATACCCTTTTCTCATCTCCCTTTAATACCGGTAGTCTTGAGGTGTTTACGCCGCAAATCTCAACTTTGCTGCTGTGCATACCTATCCCTCCGAATACTTAATAATACAAGCATTTCCTATGGTGGAAGAAATATACTGGAAAAATATGTAGGAGATTTAAAAAGACCGGCAGAATCTTTGCCGGCCGCTCACTCTCTTCTTCTTTTAAAGAAAGAGGGAAAAGACTTTGTTTTTCTGTTGTGGGGAGGGATTTAGGGTAGCGCTTTGATATATTTGGTTTTTGTGGGGTTCAGTTGGTGCCATTTTGGCACCAACTGAATTGTTTGAGATTATTAAGGTGTGTTTACTTGCCGCACCGTTACTAGGCAACCTGCCTTTGGCTTCACGCATGATATATGGGGGCGTTTGCGTATTCTGCGGTGGTACTAATTTTATAGGGCCTGGGTTTACGCCATCATGGCAACAGCAACCTGTTTCTGCTCAAACCAACCAGAAAAAACACCGCAATTTTGCCGCCTTTATTTCTCTAGCATACAAAAAAAACGATGCGGCCGCATTATGCAGCCGCATCGTTCTCTTACAATATTCTCATCCGGTAGATAGCGGGTGGAACAACTCTACTCAAACGCAATCGTCCAATCCCCAACCGCTGTCACTTCCAACATAGTATACTCCCCGCGCAGCATCACACGACCAGAGTATTCATTCGTAGTATTAACCAACAAGCTGCGGCGCGCGCCATGGCTGCGCACTGCAAAGTGGCGGCCTGCGCTATTGCCTTCTACTGTGGCGGTTTGGCCGTGGGATAGTATTCTTAGTATTTCGTCACCGTTGCCTGTGATTGTCTCCCCTGCAGATATGCTGCGGGTTGCGCTAAGGGGCTTTTGCACTATTGTCCAGTTGCCTGTGGCGGTTATTTCTAGGGTCTCGGTGTCTTGCCCTTGGGCGTAGGTTATGCCGTGATAGGCCGCGGTGGTGTTAACCAGCAGGCTACTTCTATACCCATGAGCCCGCACAGAAAAATGCCGCGCCGCATCGTTGCCGGTTATCACAAAAACATAAGCCTCTGGGAATGCCGAAAGCGCAACAACATCATCGCCATCGCCGGTAAAGACCCTAGCGTCGGCAGTTTCCCAAAGGGGAGTATCTGGCCCGCTATCTGGGCTTGGGGCCGGGGCTACCGGCACAGGGTTAACGGTGACAGCTTCAACAGTATTCAAATAAGCCGTGTTAGTGTCTGGGTTAAATGAAACATCCATCCCCATGGCATCTGCCAGGGCACGCAACGGCAAAAATGTACGGCCTTCCATTACAAAGGGCCTGCTATCCTCGTCAAACTGCATGAGCCGGCCATTTAAATTAACCCTAACCCCGTAGGTAATCTCCCTGCTAACTGTACTGGCCAGCACAGTTACCCCGGCCATAACAACCAAACCCAGCACAAAACCAGTAACCATTCCCCTCAATTGCATTTTTCGTAAAAATTCAAGCATTTTATTATCTCCTTTAATCATATCAGGCTTAATACTCGCCTACCCGCCCCTTTTTGCAAAACTTCTACAAATGCAACCCAAAAGAAACCGGGCCGCAAAGCGAAACTTATAAAAATTTTTGGAAGTGCCGAAGGCCAGGTCACTGGCGGCTTTATTCACATTTACATTTAAGCCAAGCAGCTTCTCCTTCATTCAAGAACGGTGTTAGCTTTTGTATTACGGCCTTGTTGTAGGCGCTTAGGAAATCTTGTTCATCTGGCAGTAGCAGACTGTAGTCTATTGCTTCGGGGGCTATAGGGCAGAATGTTAGGGTTTCGAAACCCAGAAACACGCCATCGCTGTTTTGGCAGAGTTCTTCTGCTAGTATGATATTTTCTGTGCGTATGCCGTATTGGCCTTCTTTGTATATGCCTGGCTCGTTGGAAACCATCATACCTGGTTGCATACCGGTATTTATCCATCTAGTGGATACACTTTGCGGGCCTTCGTGTACATTTAGGCAGTAGCCAATGCCATGGCCTGTACCGCTGCGGTAGTTTTGAAATGTTGCCAATATCGGCTGGCGAGCCAACATGTCTAGAGCGTGACCTGTTGTGCCTTGCAGGAATTTTGCCATGGACAGGCGTATCATGCCACGCAGCACTAGTGTGAAGTCTCGCTTCATTTGTGGGGTTAGGTTACCCACAGGTATGGTACGGGTGGTGTCTGTTGTGCCATCTAGGTATTGGCCGCCGGTGTCTATTAGCAGGAAGCCTTCCCGTTTAATTTCTGCGCCGCGGCCTTGGGGGTGGTAATGCATTTGGGCGGCGTTTGCGCCGTAGGCTGCAATTGTTTCAAAGCTGTCGCCCAGGCTATTTTCTTGCTGCTGGCGCTGGGCGGTTATGAAGGCGCTTACATCGCCTTCATGCAAGGTTTCGCCAGTGGCCAGGGATTCTTCCAGCCATTTTAGCATTTTTACCAACACCACGCCTTCGCGGATATACGCGTTGCGGGTGTTGGCGATTTCTTCTGGTGATTTCACGGCCTTTAGCAGGGGCAGGATATCTTCGTCTGGGTCTGTAGTAATTTCCACGCCGCTGGATATGGCTTCTGCCAGCAACATGTTTGTTCTGCCAGAGTTAAGCAGGATTTTGCCACCTGGGGGCAGAGATTTCAACATAGCCACGATATCGCTGTAGCCGTGGAACTGGAAGGCCGGAAGCCGTGGCTGGATTTCCGCAGCCTTATGCGGCTCTATAAATAAATGGGCATCCGTTTCCGTAACCAATGCGTAGGAATACGCCACCGGTGATTCTGATATATCACAGCCGCGGATATTAGCCAACCATGCGATATCGTCTAGAGCGGCCACTAGGTAATAGTTTATGCCTTTTTTTTGCATTTCATCCCGGACGATTTGTAGCTTATCGCGGCTGCCGGCGAACTTTTCTTCGTGGTAGAAGGCGGGGGCTGATGGCATTGGCGGGCGGTTATCCCATAGGCTGCCTACTATATCTTGGCTGTAGGCATAGCTTGCACCCGGCAGCTTGGCTTTAAGCTGGGTGAATGCGGCCAAAGGCAACACCCGGCCATCGAAGCCGATTTTGCCGCCTGCGGGTATATTTTCTTTCAAAAAATCTTGATAGCCAAGTACGCCTGGCTCGCCGTCTTTAAACAGGCTTATGCCAGAGCCCGCAAGCTCCCTCTCTGCCTGTATAAAATACCTGCCATCTGTCCACAGCCCGGCCTGGCCTTGCAGAACCACCACAAGCCCGCTAGAGCCCGTAAAGCCAGACAGCCATTGCCTAGCCAGCCAATGGTCTGCCATGTATTCGCTATTGTGTGGGTCGCCGCTGGGTATGATGTATGCATCTATGCCGGCTGCGGCCATTTTTGCCCTTAGGGCAGCTAGCTTTTGCGGTACTGTCACTTGTTGGCCGCCTTTCCTTTGCGCGGTTCTGCCATGACCTGGGGCGGCGTAAGGGCTAGGGTTAGCACATTATCTTTGTTGGAATCGAATGATTTTATCAGGTCTGTAAGCTCTTGGTTTGTTTTGCGCAGTTCTCTTTCCTTGGCTTCTAGGGCCAGCTTGGTTTTGAAATAATCATCGGCAATGTTTAGGGCAATCAGCAAGGATTTTATATTGTCGTCGATGGAAGCTGGCAGGCTATGCTTTTTTACTGCCCGCATTTTTTGGTCCACATAACTTGCTAGTTTTTGCAGATACTCGGGTTTTTCTTTAGATTTTAATGTGACAATCTCGCCACCTATTACTACTTCTACCCGGTTGAGTGGCTTCTTCTCGCTCATTTTGTCGCCTCCTATTTTATAAAACCGTGGGCCTTGCCCACACCCACCATCTTTTTTGTAAAAAAGATGGGCAAAAAATTTTAATCCTTTATATCTTCAATCAACAATGGAGCCAGGCTTACAGACGAGCCTGTTTTACCTGTTTTCATCATTGCCGATAATATTGACGCTAAATCTTCGTGGTGCAGCGGCTCTGGGTCACCTTTCTCTGGCATAAAGTATACGCCAGATTCCATTACCATATTATAATCCGCCTTAGAATACCGCCAGGTTCTGAACCTTTTACCAAAAATCTTGGCCACCATATCTGCAAAGGCCAGGCTGCGGTACTCGAACCGCCCTGCGTAAAAAACGGTCACGCCGGCGTCGTTGAGCATGGTTAACAGCACTTCAAATGCTGGGCTTATGGCGTTGCCTGGGCAGATTATTGTATCTTCAATATCCACGCTTTCTGTTACAGAGGCGTAAACTTGTGGGTCTTCTATTACATAGGCCACGCCATTTGCGGTACTTACGGCGGCTAGTTCGCATAGGTTTTCTAGGGTTAGCACACAGGTTTCGTTGGTTTTGCGGTAGGCTTTTAGTGGCATATTTTCCTTGCCGCCGTGGTTTATTGCCGCAAGCCCCCTGGCCATCACATGGCTTAACACGCCCTGGTGCAAAATCCCGGCGCTTACATACAAGCGAGAATAATCATCCACATCGCTAAAATAATACGCCAGCGCACTGGCAAAAAGCGCGCCGTACTTCTCGCCCGCCCCAAAACCATAGGGGACACCTAGCACTTTCCTGGAAAACTCGCGCATGTATATCTTCCGGGCAGAACCCTCTTCTATCATATTAACCCCGTTGGCCACTTTCATAAGCATGTCTATTGCCTCTTGAGGGTTGGCCCTGTACAGCTCTGCCAGCGGCCGGTGGTGGCGGCGCATATCCCGCAAAATATCCTGCAACCACGGCTGGGCGCGGCTACCTGTATATTGGGGAAAAAATTTAGCCTCCAGCGCTGCCTGGGCGGTGGTGGCAGGGGGAACATGCGCCACAACCTTAGGAATCTTACCCCTAAGCTCCCGCAACAAATCTTCAAGGGTTACGGCAGACAGGCTCATCCTTTGCAGCTGCCGGTCAAACTCTGCCAAAGAAATCCGTATCTGCGCTTGGTCATAATAATCCCGTTTAAAAAATTCCGACAATGCCGCTTCTTCTTCCCTGGACGGCTTCTCCAGTACAACAGCACCGTACAACCTACCATAATGCACATAAACATCGAACATCCCGGAAAGCAGGCGGCTAAATCCAGCATTTTTCTTGAAAAAGTTTATAGTGGATTTAAAATTGTTTAGCATTAAACTTGCCTCCTAATTATAATCAACTATAGTTTTTTCTGCGGAAAATGTCAAATGGGGGTGGGTAAAACCGTTGGAGGCTTCGCTGACCATACCTCCAAAAATTTTGATTCTAGGATTAGGTTGTGAAAAAAATTCAGTTGGTCGGATTTTCCGACCAACTGAATTTTGCAAGGATATAATAATTCCACTCAATTGCCGTGATTAAGTATTTTTCAAAAACAAAATCTCTTTCTTTGTTTTATAGTGAAATAAATGAGAAACGGTCTCGGCCGAGCGGCACCTGAAACGCCGAGATAAGGCGTTTCAGACGTTTTTGCCGCGACAGGCGAGACCGTTTTCGAATTATTTCGCTACAAAACCGTTAGCGGCTTTGGCTGCCACATATTCACTTCTTTTTTTAAAAACTATATTTTGGGGTTATGTTGCTACCGAATGCCAGTAGCATAATGTAATACCTAAGCTCTTTGATGTGTTTTCTTTCCAGTCGTGATGTATATGCCATTGGTTTAGCTCTGGATCATTTCCGCTTTTTGTTAAATTGAGGCATGATATGGTTAAGGCCTCAACTGCATCTCGATTGCCGCTTATTATAATTTTCCCGCTATGCTCTTTAACTGTTTGTCTCCTGTTTACAACCCATAGTTCTAAATACTCGCGGACGGGTTTCACATTGTTTTCCGTAACCTGTGATTCTACAGATGTTGCCTTCAACGCCCGTAGGATATCCTTTGTTTTTATCTGCGTAGAACAGTAATTAAATATGGCTATGCCCCCATATTGGTTATCGCAATAGTTTGGCCAGGCCTCTTGAAAGCCTGCTCCCGGCAGAAAATCGATATTTACATAAATAAGCTCATTTTCATCAAGCTACCTTGCAGCGTTGAAAATTTCTGCGAGGCAGGTGTAACCATCGCCGTTGCCTATGGTAACATACTCTCCACCCCAGCTTGCAGCAGTTATACTGCGGTTTGCTTTAGTAGGCCGCAAAACATAAATCTTCCTGCCACCATGCAATAAAACTGTTTCTTTATTAAATTTCATCATATCATCCCGCCTATTCTGCACATAACAGCACCGCTACATCATTCACATTAGTCCCAGTTGGCCCGGTAATAATCAGCCCGCCAACCGGGGCTAGGGCGTTGTAGGAATCATTATTCGCCAAAGCTTGGTCTATGCATATACCAGCTTCTTGCAGCTTAGCCATGGTTTCGCCGCTTACTATGCCTCCTGCCGCATCTGTTGGGCCATCTGTGCCATCCGAGCCTAGGGAGAAAACAACCGTGCCGGGCATTCCGGCTATGCCTTTTGCCGCGGCTAAAGCCAGCTCTTGGTTGCGGCCGCCTTTGCCGCGGCCTGTTAGTTTTACCACGGTCTCGCCCCCCAGTATTATCGCGCAGGGCTTGCTGTAAGTGCGGCTCGCCTGGATATCTGCGGCTATGGCGGCTATTTTTTTGCCTGCATCTGCGGCTTCGCAGTTTAGGGTTGAGGTTAGCACCGTAGGGCTGTAGCCCCGCTTTGCGGCGGCTTCTGCGGCGGCGGTGCATAGGGTTTTCACGCTGCCTATTATTGCTGTTTCTACATTATATATATGCTTTGGCGTCTCCTGGCACAGGTATTCTTGCTGAATAGCCGTTAAAGGCAGGGCGTATTTTCTCGCGATTTTCATGGCTTCTGCCGAAGTAGATTCATCCGCCACCGCCGGACCAGAAGCGATGGAATCTAACCTATCCCCCAAAACATCAGACAACATAATAGCAAAAACCCGCGCCGGTGCAGCCAGCTGCGCAAAACGCCCAGCCTTAACCCGTGAAAACCGCTTGCGAATGGTGTTAACCTCCACAATATCTGCACCGCTGGCCAGCAGCCGGGCAGAAATCTCCTGCACATCCTCCAAGCTAACCCCCGGCAAAGGCGCCTCAAAAAGTGCAGACCCACCACCAGACACAAGAAACAGCAGTTCATCCCCAGCCACAAGGCCACTGGCCAGGCGGATACATTCCTCCGTAGCGGCAATGGTATTAGCATCTGCAATGGGATGCCCCGCCTCATATATATCCAGCCCAGGTATCGCCCCCTGGGAATGCCCGTATTTTGTAACCACAACGCCACCAGCCAGCCCGCCGCAAAAAAACTCCGCCGCAGCCTTAGCCATAGTCCATGCAGCCTTGCCAATAGCCACCAAATAAACCCGCCGCCCAAACCGATGGCCCGCAAGCGCCTCCCTAACAGCCACCTGCGGCATATTCCGGGCAATAACATTCTCAATAATCACCTTAGCGTCTATGTACAACTTATCCAAAAAAATCACCCCATATTAAAGTTATTGCCCCGCTTTTCCAAAAAGCGGGTAGTGACGTGGCCGGCGAAGCCTCTGATGGTTTTAAACTTCTATAGTAGAGTTCTTCTGAAATCGCGAAAAACGCAATTTCAGAAGAAGCAAAAGATTGAAAATGTAACTTTTCCGAAACCCCCTGCGGGAATTTCGGAAGAAGTCTAGTGAAATAATTCGAAATTAGTCTCGCCTGTCGCGGCAAAAGCGCCTAGAACGCCTTATCTCGGCGTTCCGGGTGCCGCTCGGGCGAGGCCATTTCTCATTTATTTCACTATAACGCACATTTGTTTGCATATTTTAATATTTTGTGATATATTCTTAGAAAAAATCAGGAGGGATCCACATGCGCGAACCATTAACTAGTAAGCAGCAGATGGTAATGGACTTTTTGAAGGCGGAAATTAGGAAGAATGGTTACCCGCCCACAGTAAGGGAAATTTGCGATGCGGTTGGGTTAAGCTCTACGTCTACAGTGCATTCACATTTAGAAACTTTGGAACGTAAGGGTTATATTCGCCGTAGCAAGGCCAAAAACCGCTGCACAGAAGTATTGGAAGAAAATTTTTACACTTCTACCAGGGAGATTGTTAATGTACCTGTAGTGGGGCGCGTGGCAGCCGGTATACCCATTTTGGCGGAGGAAAATGTTGAGGATACTTTCCCCATCCCCATCGATTATATCAAAAATGACAACTGCTTCATGCTACATGTAAAGGGCGACAGCATGCGCGACGAAGGCATAATGGACGGGGATATGGTACTAGTGCGCCAACAAAACCTGGCCAACGACGGCGATATTATTATAGCACTGCTAGAGGATTCTGCCACGGTTAAAACATTTTACCGCGACGGCAAGAATATCAAGCTTGCCCCAGCAAACCCAGAATTCGAGCCAATTATCGTGCCAGATTGCGATGTGCTTGGGAAAGTTATTGGGCTTTACAGACGGTATTAGAGCATGAAAATATGACAGCCTTGCGGTAGTAATAAATTTTTTCATACCATCATCGCCAATTTTCAGCTCCAGCAGATTGTTTTCGGTTTAACTGGCTGTGAGCTTTGCGCGATTTATTCCATCATAACCTGGAGTTAATATATGTTATGCATGGAAACTGATTTGGACGAGCCACCTGCTGCTCTGCAGCTGAGTGGCTCCTTCTTTTAGTGTTAGTGCATTGGAGTGATTCGTATTTTCGTTACCCTGTCATTTTCGTCGAACAGGAATTCTATTGCGCTCCAGGTGCGCGCGCGATAAAAACCCGGGATCGAGCCAGGGAGGTTATGGGGTTCATTTAGGAAGCGGTAGTTGGAGCGCGGGGAATTATCATAAAAAAGCCATATTAGTATATTGCGCCTTCTTATCGCGCCCACGATATCCTGCCTGGTTGAGCCCATGCCTATATTGCCGATGCCGCCTAACCTATAACGGTTGTCGGTGATGTCTATTGTTTGAGATATCCAGGCTTGCTTCGAGTTCCTTAGGTCACAGAAATTTGTGTATGATGTGTTTACGAAATTGTTACCTACCTCAACTATCACAACGAAGATTGCCAGCGTTAAAGCTGCCAATATAATCCACTTTATGACTTTATTCATACTGCATACCTCTTCTTCTGGGCTTGCATGTTAGAGACCATCTTTTCATAATTTCTATTAGTATCTATTTTTGTATTTAGATACGCGCATACATATTTTTTCTACAAATTTATCAGTCTTGTCTCTTTTGAAACGAAGGTTTACATACTTCTCAGACCTTATAAGTTGTGCGTCTGTTTTACCAGCATTAATTCTTCATCTTGTGCCCCTGATACATAGAATTTCATCCTAGGGCAGTTCTTGGCAATGATACTTCATACATTCTAATGCCTGTGCTAGTTTGATTTTGCAATCCCCCGCAGCGCCGCCCATACCTTGGCTATCGGCAGCCCCACCACTGTGTAAAAATCGCCATCCACCCTATCTACCAGGGTTGCGCCGCGCTCTTGTATGCCATATGCCCCGGCCTTGTCGAATGGTTCGCCTGTGGCGATGTAGTCATTTATCTCGTCGCCAGAAAGGGGGCGAAAAAACACCTGAGTTGCGTCCACGAAGCTGGTTTCGCCTCCGCTGTGCAACAGGGCTACCCCGGTGTATACCGTATGCTGGCGGCCTTGCAGCTTTTGCAGCATGGCGAAGGCTTCTTCTGGGCCGGCGGGCTTGCCCAGCACCTGGCCGTCTATATATACCAAAGTATCTGCCGCTAGGATTATTGCGTCTTCTGGGGCGGTTGGTTTTACGGCATGGGCCTTGCGCAGGGCTAGAGTTTCTACCTGGTAGGCCGGGTGGCCATCTATGGTTTCGTCGGCGTCGCTTACTATTACCTGGAAAGGAATGCCTGCCAGGGTTAGCAGCTGCTGCCGCCTGGGTGAACCAGATGCTAGGATCAGTTTCATGGGATGCTCCTTTTGTTAATTTATACCAATGAAATCACCTCATTGTTCGCGGCAAGTTCACCCTAAAACGCCTTATTTCTCATAATCTCAAATTAAAACAACGAATTGGGGAGAACTTACCGCGAACAATGAAGCGATTTTAATTGAGATTAGTATTAGGCGTTTTAGGTGCCGCTTGGGCTGGGCCGTTTCTCATTTATTTCGCCATATATTGGCGTGCGGGTAATTTCCAACATCTCGTAAGGCTTGCTGCCGGTGGCAATTATCTCGTCCAGGATAATTTTCTTGTTAGCCTCGCCGGCTTCGGCCAGTTGCGTTGCAGCCAAACAGCCAGCCGCCGCAGCCTCGGCCAGCCACCGCTTAAATGGCTCTGCCTCTGGGCTTGGGATTATCTGAATCAAATAAAGCACCTGTGTAATATCAAGCACATCTGTAAAACGCATCTTTCCATCCCGGGATTTCATTTTCAACTTATTACAATCTGTAATTAGTTGTTTTCCATCCAGCTGCCACCTTAGCTTATTAACAAGCCAATATGTTCTGGCCACGTCTTGGCCACAGCCAATTAACGCCGCGCAAACATCCACAGCAGAAAACCACCAAACCTTGCTGCCCTGATCCTGAAACGTACGAATTTGCTTACCTATGAATGGGTTTTTCATACCGTCCTCCTTTTGTGTATAAACCGTCATACTATAGTAATTAAACTGGAAAATCGTCCAGTTTAATTACTCAGCCAGCTAACGCTGTCTGACTGCACCTCCTACGCTTCGCTGCGTCGGTGCAGGGCGTTCATGTAACTTCAAAATTGCT
>WQVK01000049.1 GCA_009784025.1 Defluviitaleaceae bacterium | reverse complement strand
TTTTTCGCAAGGCGAGAAGCTGAAAACCGCCGCGCACTAGCGGTGCGCAAGGTTTTCAGCGACGAAGGATTGCGGGAAATTTACAAGTTCTATGCGAATGTTTTTAGGTGGAGCGGCTATAATTCGAAAACGGTCTCGCCGGGAAATTACAGCACAATTTCCACCATTAAAAAAGGCTGCGGAAACGCGACCAACCCGGTCACGTTTCCACAGCCTTCCTCACTGCATAATAAAATTACATATATTACACTCTACTCAAGTGTTAACATCGGCTATCGGAATGCTTATGCACCGCGATATACATACACGGCCTGAGCTGCTGCATCCCAGCGCACGTTTGCGCCAAATGTTTCAGAGATAAAGCGCAGCGGCACAAAGGTGCGGTCGCTCACAAGAACAGGCACACCCAGCCCACCTGGCAAAGATTCGCCAATTGTAAGGCGGATTTCTGTGCCGTGGCGGAAAATCACAACAGTTTGCGTAGCGCCAATCCATGATACTTGCGCGTCTAGTGCCTCTACGATAATACGTAGCGGAACCATTGCTCTGTCATATTGTGGGTCTATAAATGGTGCTGCGTCGGCTGTCATTGGAATACCCCAATGGGTGTAGATTATTTGCCCCATTACAAGACGAAGTGAAGGTATACCAGGCATTGCAAGCGTAGGCTCGCCGCCTGTCCACACTGGTAGGTTTAGTGCGGGCCCACCGCCAGGTGCGCCTGCCGGAGGCCTGTCATCTTGCCCACGGTTTGGGTCACGGCCTGGGATTATGGTAGTACCAATGCCGCCTTGTGGGATTTCCCAGCCGCCAACACCGCCACCGCCTTGTGTCCACCAAGTACCATCGCCCCACCAGCCAGCGTCGCCCCACCAGCCGCCACCTCCGGCACCGCCGATGGACACGTTAATTGGAGGGCTTTGGTCTGTTGTCAAGCGGGTTCCGCCTTGGTATACATGAACAACCAGATGCCATTGCCCGCCGCGGTCTGCATGTGAAAGATGAGCCGAAAGATGTAAGGTTACCGGATTCCACAAAGTAGCGCTAAGGTTGGCACGCTCTATCCTGCCAGTTCTATTGGCCCAGTTCCAATCCCATAGCCCTGTGCCACCAAACCTTTGCCATTCCCATGTAACATGGGTAAAGTTGGTGGTAGCACCCCAGCCGCTAACCATGAAACTTCTTTGCAGGGTGTGTGCGGCATTAACTGGAACATTTACATTTGTTACAGTGTCAATAAAAGTCACGCCGTGGCCATGGCCACCAGCCACAATGCGAGCCTGTACATTAGTGTTTGCATTTACTTGTAGCATTAGCGGGTTAACGCCTCTGTTGCCAAAAACACTCCCGTTTATTGACCACTCTGCTACTGCACCAGCAGGCACTGGGGTTGTAAACTCAACCCATGTGGTAGCAGGCACAGTCGTGTTGTTGACTACATTGATTGCCCCGGGTGATGTGCGGGCGGTAACCCCTGGGCCAAATGTAACTGTAAAGTTTGGGTTAGCCATAGTCACCGTTGGCACCATCGCCATCACCAGCACTAATGCCATGAATAGTGCGAGTTTTCTCATTGCTTTCATTAGGATTCAATCCTTTCTTTTTCTGTATGATATTTTCATGGGTGATTTTTTCACATACATTCTTCCCCATATATTAACAGACCACATTAAACCATAAAACTTGGAAAATGTCACGAATTTTATTTTCCAATTTGTTAAACTTGTATTTATCATATTATGCCGCTGCTTGGTATTTTATATGTTTGGCATATTTTTCAGTTTGCATAACAACGCGGCTTCGCTACTTTGCAATAGCCCCAAAATTATCATTTCACAGGCATACAAAAAAGCGGCGAAACCTGGGGTTGCCAGCTTCGCCGCGAATTTATTAGTCTCTGTTGTATTTCTTTTTAAACCTCTCTACACGCCCACCAGCTTCTAGCAGAAGCTTTTGACTACCAGTGTAATAAGGATGGCATTTGCTACATACTTCCACAACAATACTTTCTTTTGTAGAGCCTGTAACAAACTCATTGCCGCAGTTGCATCGTACTTTTGCATCATAATAATTCGGATGGATAGCCGCTTTCATTTCCTCACCATCCTTTCTAATTGGAATGGGGCGCTGCCCCAAGCCCCGCCGCTGCGCCGGGCTAAGCCCTGCTCGCTTCCTCGGCTCTGCCTCCGGGCGCGCATGGCTATGCGCGGTGGGGGCTGGCTTGTTTTTTAGGTTGACAGCGAATGTGAGTATAGCATGTTTTTTCATGAATTGGAAGTGAAATTTTTACGCATACTATTTGCGGTGATGAAAATGAATAGAAACATACGCACAGACCTAGCCCTAGAAATGCGGGAATGCCTGCATGACGAGAGCGACGGCAAGATTTCTGGGGTGGAAATTTTGGTGGAAGAAGACCAGCAGCTTGGCGCCACAGTAACATGGGTTAGCGTGGAAAACGAAACCGGCGCCCAGGCCATGGGCAAGCCCATTGGCAATTATATCACACTAGAGGCCGAGGCCATGAAGGAAAATGACCCATTGGCCCATGAGGAAATCACAAAAATACTAGCGCGTAAGCTTGGGCAGCTTCATAAACTGGGCGAAAACGCAGTGGTGCTGGTGGTGGGGTTGGGCAACCGCTATGTGACTCCAGACGCCCTAGGCCCTAAAGTATGCGAGAAAATTCTCGTGACGCGGCATATGGGGGATGCCACGCCGCCAGAATTACACGGCAAGCTACGCGGCGTAAGCGCCATCGCGCCTGGCGTGATGGGCATAACCGGCATAGAAACCGCAGAAATTGTAAAAGGCGTGGCAGAAAAAGTAAAACCAGACCTGATTATAGCCATAGACGCCCTAGCGGCCCGGCGCACCGGCCGTATAAACGCCACGGTTCAAATCTCAGACGCGGGCATCAACCCTGGGGCGGGCATGGGCAACCGCCGCCAGCCCATAAACCAGGCCACAATGGGCGTGCCGGTAATTGCCGTGGGCGTACCTACAGTGGTAGACGCCGCCACGCTGGTTAACGACACCATGGACAAAATGATGGCCTCTATGGCGGCAGCCCTAGAAGGCAGCGCAGACGCAGCCTTTGCAGATATGCTGGGCAACCTGCAAGGGGATGAAAGATACGGGCTGATAACAGAAATTTTAAGCCCGGGCAATATGTTTGTAACCCCAAAGGAAGTAGATGCTGTAATGAACAGGCTGGCAAATATCGTGGCCGGGATGCTTAATATCGCGCTACACCCTGGAGTTACGCAGGAGGATGTTAACCGGTATCTGTAGGGTTGGGTTGCTGCCTTTGCTGGCATTACCCCCTTTATAGTAATTCCGCTAACGTTATAGCCGCTTCACCCATGCCGGAAAAATTCAGTTGGTCGGAAAATCCGACCAACTGAATTTTTTCACCCCCCATCCAGTTCATCTTCCCCTATAAAAATGTTAAAGTTTTTTTGCTTCTTTTTTTCCAAAAAAAGAAGTGGAGGTGTCGGGGGCAAAGCCCCTGACGGTTTTACACATAAGATTTGTCAAAACGACATTTTACTAGTACAATATCATACCAATCTCAATTAAAATCGACTCATTGTTCGCGGCAAGTTCGCCCCAAAACGCCTTGTCTCGGCGTTTTAGGGTACCGCTCCAATTCGTTGTTTTAATTTGAGATTAGTATCATTCGACGAAAATTAAGGAATGATAGCCGTATGATGCAAGATTACCGCTACCTGATACAATCATATAATGATGAAATTAAAAAGCGTGAAGGCCAGCCCCTACGCTTTTTTGTACGTACTTATGGCTGCCAAATGAACAGCCGCGATTCAGAGAAATTGGCGGCTCTTTTGGGTGTATTGGGTTACGAAGAGGCCGCAAGCCAGGCCGATGCAGACTTTATTTTGTTCAATACATGCTGCGTGCGGGAATCTGCCGAAGACAGGGTTTTTGGGCATATTGGCCAGGCAAAAAGGCTGAGGCGGGCAAAACCTGGGCTGGTTATAGCCGTGGCGGGCTGCATGACACAGCAAGAAGAAATGACTGATATTTTCCGGCAAAAGTACCGCTATGTAAACATTGTTTTTGGCACGGCCAACCGCCACCGCCTGCCAGAATTTATTTGGCAAAACCTGCAAACCGGCAAGCAAGTGATAGACATAACCGGCCTAGATGACGAAAACGAACTGCCAGAGCTAGACGGCATTCCCGTAACCACAAGAGAATTCCCCCATAAAGCCGGGGTAAATATAATGTTCGGCTGCGATAATTTTTGTTCCTATTGCATAGTGCCGTATGTACGCGGCCGCGAGAAAAGCCGCGCCGCCGGTGATATTTTGCAAGAGGTAGAAGCCCTAGCCGCAGACGGCGTAAAGGAAATTATGCTGCTTGGGCAGAATGTGAACTCTTACGCAGGTGGCTTCGTGCCACTGCTAGAACGGATAAATGCTGTGCCAGGGCTACAGCGTATCCGTTTCATGACATCCCACCCTAAGGATTTATCCCCAGAACTGATAAACGCCGTAGCCTGCCTGCCAAAGCTGTGCAAGCATGTGCATTTGCCCATGCAATCTGGCAGCAGCAAAGTGCTGGCAGATATGAACCGCAAATACACAAAAGAAGAATACCTAACAGTGGCCCTGCGCCTAAAATCCGCCGGGGTAACCCTAACCACAGATATAATCGTAGGCTACCCCGGTGAAACCGAAGAAGATTTTGAACACACCCTAGATGTGATACGCAAGGTCCGCTTTGGTGGTGCGTTTACATTTATGTACTCGAAGCGTTCTGGCACACCAGCCGCAGAAAGAACAGACAACATCCCCCGCAAAACCATAGCCGATAGGTTCGACAGGCTAACAGAAGAGATAGCCAGAATAATGCTAGAAATAAACCAAACCCAAATAGGCAGCACCCTAGATGTAATGGTAGAAGAAACCCGCGACGGCGCATACAAAGGCCGCGCAGATGACCATTCCCTGGTACATTTTACATCTGAAATGCCGCTGCAGCAGGGCGACATAACCCAGGTGCGCATCAGCGAGGTGAAAAGCTTCTATTTACAAGGCGCTACAGAATAATCTCGTACAGCATTGTTCGTAAAATCACCCTCTTTTTGCCCACAATATCCCCAAAACTCAAAACCTGCAAAACTTTCCCAAATACAACCTGAAACAAACCGGCAGGCCGCGCCAAATTCGCATAGCGAATCTCATGAAATTCTGTGGAGATGCGGGCCAAGTCCGCCGCTTAAAATTAAGGAGGCACGCGCATATGACACCCATGATGCAGCAGTATCTTGGTATTAAGGCTAACCACCCTAACGATATTCTAATGTTTCGGTTAGGGGATTTTTTCGAGATATTTTTTGAAGATGCGATAACGGCTTCTAAGGCGCTTGATATTGCGCTTACAGGACGGGATTGCGGTATGGAAGAAAGAGCGCCAATGTGCGGCGTTCCGGCGCATGCTGTAGATGGATATATTACTAAGTTGATAGAGAAGGGGTATCGGGTTGCACTTTGCGACCAAGTTGAAGATGCAAAGCTGGCCAAGGGCATTGTAAAGCGCGAGGTGGTGCGGGTTATTACGCCGGGCACTATTACAGATGCTAATTTTTTGGAGGCCGGGCGGCATAATTATATTGCGGCGGTACATAAGGATAGGCGGGTTTTTGGGGTGGCTGTGGCGGATATTACCACGGGGCTTTTTATGGTGACAACTATCCCGGCCACTGCTTTTGGCGGGCAGGCGGCAGAGCAGAAGCTGCTAGACGAGATTGCCAGAGTTAACCCAGTGGAGCTGCTGCTGCCAGAGAATTTCCCGCTAACAAGGGTGTTGGAGAATGTGGCGGGGGT
The DNA here is from genome assembly GCA_009784025.1 of Defluviitaleaceae bacterium. Taxonomy (GTDB): domain Bacteria; phylum Bacillota; class Clostridia; order Lachnospirales; family WQUN01; genus WQVK01. The sequence continues at coordinate 6,878 of WQVK01000049.1, read as the reverse complement.
AAAGGCCACGCCAGCCCCAGCCTGGACGTTTGCGGCAGACAATGCCCAGACGGCACTAACCCAGCATTTTGGCACAATGCATTTGGAAGGCTTTGGGCTAAGCAAGGGCGCACCCGAAATCCCGGCGGCAGGTGCGCTTTTGGCCTACCTGGCAGAAATGCAAAAAAGCACCCTAAGCCAGATTACCACGATTAAATGCTACAGCCAGCAAACTCACATGGTGCTGGACGCCAGCAGCCGTCGCAACTTAGAGCTGACTTCCCAAGCTAAGGAAAACACCAAGCGCGGCTCGCTGCTGTGGGTGCTGGATTATACAAGAACCGCCATGGGCGCCAGGCTGCTGCGCAACTGGGTGGAGCTACCACTTATGGACAAGCAGGCGATATTAAGCCGCCAAGATTCTGTAGAGGAATGGACGCAAATGCCCCTAGAGCGGGCAGAAATGCGCGAACATTTGCACAGCATACATGATATGGAGCGCACCCTAGCACGTGTATCCGCCACTTACGGCACAGCCCGCGACCTGGCTAATTTGCGGGCATCGCTAACATTTTTGCCAGAAATTGAGCGGCTGCTAAAACATGTGAAAGCCACTGTAAACAGCGAAATAGCCCGCACATATGACGACCTTTCAGACATCCACGGCCATATTGAAGCCGCGATATTGGACCAGCCTGCCGCCACGGTGCGGGAAGGCGGCATGATTCGGCATGGGTACAACCAAGAGCTTGACCAACTGCTGGGTGTGAAGGCCAACGCCAAAGAAATAATGGCACAAATGGAAGCCCGGGAAAAAAAAGCCACGGGTATCCCCAGCTTGAAAATCCGTTACAACAAGGTGTTTGGCTATTATATAGAAGTGACAACCACCCACCTGGCCAAAGTGCCAGAAAATTATATCCGCCGCCAAACCCTGGCCAATTGCGAACGTTATATAACAGAAGAGCTAAAATCCCTAGAGGAAACAATACTAGGGGCCGACGAAAAAATCCACAGCCTAGAATACGAAATTTTCGACAGCCTGCGCCGCGCCACAGTGGAACAAATGGCGCGCATCCAGTTTGCCTCCCAGGTGATAGCCACACTAGACGCGCTGCAATCCCTAGCGGAAGCTGCAGAACGCAACCAATATGTAAAACCAAAGGTAACCACAGGCACAAATATAAACATAACCGGCGGCCGCCACCCCGTAATAGAAAAACTGCTACCCAAAGGTAGCAGCACCTTTGTGCCAAACACTACGGCAATGGACGCAGACAACCGCCGCCTGGCCATTATCACCGGGCCAAATATGGCTGGTAAATCCACATATATGCGCCAGGTGGCGCTTATTACGCTGATGGCGCAGATAGGCAGTTTTGTACCGGCAGAAGCCGCAGAGATTGGGATAATAGACCGTATATTCACAAGGGTGGGCGCATCAGATGACCTTGCCACTGGGCAATCTACCTTTATGGTGGAAATGACCGAGGCCGCGAATATCTTAAACAATGCCACCGCCAACAGCCTGGTAATTTTAGACGAGCTGGGGCGAGGAACCAGCACCTACGATGGCCTGGCCATTGCATGGGCGGTGCTAGAGCATATTGCGCAAGTGGGCGCAAAAACGCTATTTGCCACCCATTATCACGAGCTAACGCAGCTGGAAGGGCAAATTGAAGGGGTAGCCAACTACTGCTTTACCGCCCAAGAAAAAGGTACGGATATTGTGTTCCTTCGCACGCTTACAGAAGGTGCGGTTGGCAAGAGTCATGGTATACATGTGGCCAAGTTGGCCGGGCTGCCTAGTGAAGTTATAACCCGGGCCAACAGGCTGCTGGGCAGCCTTTCGGCAAAACAGGATGGCGCAATCAATATGGTAGCCCCGCCGCCAGAGGCAGAGCCCTCTCCAGAAGATATTGCCGCGCGGAAACTGATGGATGCCGTGGGCAAGATAGATGTGAACAATATCACGCCCATGAAAGCACTTGCCATATTGGAAGAATTGAAGGATATCGCCGAGGAATAGGCAGCTTGGCTTATAGACGTTATAGGGAAAACCCCCTTGCGCGCTCTGTAGCTCCGAGTGATGAAAATAAAACCAGTTGGTCGCAAATTGCGACCAACTGAAAAAAACGATGCAGCCGCATCGTTTTTTTAGTTGTGCTACATGACTATATTATTTCAACCTCCCGAGCTTTTATGGCCGCGATTATATCGTGGATGCTGCCCGCGCGCTGCTTTAACGCTATGCCACTCAGGTTATTGGTCACCCCATGGGAATCTGACCCGGCCTGTATGGGCAGGTTGTGTTTTCTCGCGTATTCCAGGGCCTTCCTGTTTGTTTCATCATCATCGGAAGCGTTGCGTACTTCTACACCGTCTATTATTTCTGGGGCGGCCGCCACATTGCCACGAATGTACGAGCGCACCCTAAAGGGATGCGCTTGGGCAATATACCCGCCGCTTTTTCGCACCAGCGCGCTATAGTCTTGCGGGTTCAACTTGTCAAAACCCGGGTTGGCAAGCAGAAAATCCAGCCCCAGCCCGTAAGTAAGAAACTCTGCGCCATGGTAAGCATATTCCCAGCCCAAAAACACATCCAGCCCAGCCTCGTCGCCGGCTTTTTTTGCGGCTAGGTAGCCTGCAATCACATGATGCATTTTTTCCTCCCAGGGCAGATGCCGCGGGCAAGAGCTATTGCCATTGATAAAATGATCCGTGACAATAATCCCGGTATAACCCTTGGCTAAATAAGACGCCACATGCTGCGCCGCCGTACTACTGCCGCAAGCACTGCTTTCTGCAGTGTGCATGTGAGTTTCGTAAAGATAGTTCATGTTTATCATCCTTTCTGGAGTAGATGTCAAAAAAATGCGCGCGAGGGCTTTCTAGCCTCTGGCCCTCACAAAGCCAAAAAAATCACTTGTTTGGCGCACCGCAAGCCTGTTTCAAAACGCAACGGCCGTGCAGTGAAACAATTCAAAATCGGTATCGCCAGCCGCAGTAAAATGCCTGAAACGCCTTATCTCGGCGTTTCAGATGCCGCTTTGACGAGACCATTTCTTATTTATTTCACTATAGCATGCAAACTTTCGCAAGTTAAAGGTTTCTTTTATCTGCCTATTCGAGTATAATACGGGTTGTGACATAACACAAGAAAATGTCGAAGGAGATATACGGATGCAAGATATACCACAAACAGAGTATTCAGCAGATAATATCCAAGTGCTAGAAGGCCTTGAGGCGGTTCGTAAGCGCCCGGGCATGTATATAAGCAGCACTTCCGAGCGGGGGCTGCACCATCTGGTGTACGAAATAGTGGACAATGCCGTGGACGAGGCTCTAATGGATGCCTGTTCTGAAATTGTCGTGCGTATCCACCCAGACAATAGCGTATCTGTAAGGGATAATGGCCGCGGCATACCCGTGGGCATACAAACCCAAACCGGCCTGCCAGCGGTAGAAGTTATATTCACCGTGCTGCATGCAGGGGGTAAATTTGGCAACGGCGGCTACAAAACATCTGGCGGGCTGCATGGGGTGGGCGCTTCTGTTGTAAACGCCCTTTCTGAATGGCTGGTTGTACAAGTTCACGATGGGAAACAAATCCACGAGATTAAATTTTCTCGCGGGCCAAAAACCCAAGAACTCGCCGTAATTGGCAACACTAACGAAACCGGCACCTTTGTGCATTTTAAGCCAGACCCAGAAATCTTTGAAGTACTAGAATACAGCTTTGAAACCCTAAAGCAGCGCCTGCAAGAAACAGCCTTCCTTACAAAAGGCCTAAAAATAGACATAATAGACGAGCGCCGCGACCCTAACCGCAACCGCAGCTACCTTTACGAAGGCGGTATCAAGGAATTTGTAGAGCATATAAATAAAAACAAAACCCCAATCACAGAAGAAATATTCTACTGCGAGGCCAAGCATGACAATATCATGGTAGAAATCTCTATGCAGTACAACGACGGCTTCCAAGAGACAACCTATTCATTTGTAAACAATATCAACACAGTAGACGGCGGCACCCATGTGACCGGCTTCCGAGCCGGCCTTACCAAAACCATAAACGACTACGGCCGCAAGTTTAATTTGCTAAAAGAAAACGAAAAAAACCTATCAAACGAAGATGTTCGCGAAGGCCTAACTGCCGTAATTAGCATAAAAGTGGAAGAACCTCAATTTGAAAGCCAAACCAAGGCAAAGCTAGGCAATTCTGAAGCCCGCACCGCCGTAGAGCGCGCCCTATCTGAACAGCTGGCCTACTTCCTAGAAGAAAACCCAGGCGTGGGCAAAATAATTATAGAAAAAGCCCTAATGGCCTCCCGCGCGCGGGAAGCCGCCAAAAAAGCCCGTGAACTTGTGCGCCGTAAATCTGTACTAGAAGGCGGCCGCCTGCCAGGCAAACTAAGCGATTGCTCCGAAAAAGACCCGGCACTTTGTGAAATTTTCTTGGTGGAGGGTGAATCTGCTGGCGGCAGCGCAAAGTTGGCCCGCTACCCCAACACCCAAGCAATCCTACCCCTAAAAGGCAAGATAATGAACGTAGAAAAAGCCCGCCTAGACAAAATCCTGGGCAACGAAGAAATTAAAGCCCTAATCACAGCATTTGGCACAGGCATCCACGACGATTTCGACATTGAAAAACTACGCTACCACAAAATAGTAATCATGACAGACGCAGATGTAGACGGCTCACATATCCGTACGCTGCTGCTTACCTTCATGTACCGCTTCATGCCAGACTTAGTAGACAGCGGCTTCGTATACATCGCCCAGCCGCCCCTGTACAAAGTAGAAAAAGGCAAAAAAGAATACTACGCCTTCAACGACGACGAACTCCAGCTCCTGCTATCCCAAATAGGCCGTGAAAGCATAAAACCAATCCAACGATACAAAGGCCTAGGCGAAATGGATGCAGACCAATTATGGGACACCACAATGGACCCAGAAAAACGAATCCTGCTACAAGTAACCCTAGACGACGCCATAGCCGCAGACCTAATCTTTACCCAGCTAATGGGCGACAAAGTAGAACCCAGGCGCGAGTTTATACAAGAATATGCCAGCGAGGTTAAGAATTTGGATGTATAACATCTAGTCAACCACGACATTTCCAAAAGGATTATCAAAAAATATTAATTTTCAGGATTAAATTTTTCAAAAAAGCCCTTGTTTTGGGGCTTTTTTTGTTTTCAAGTTATAATTTATGGCTGTTTTTTGCAAAAAAGTGGTACCATACGGTACCATTTTCCCATAAATATGGTACCGTATGGTACCATTTCTCTTTCAAAAATAGACTTCTCCCGAAATTCCCGTAGGAGTTTCGGAAAAGTTACATTTTCAATCTTTTGCTTATTCTAAAATTGCGTTTTTTTTGCAATTTCAGAATAACTCTAATAAAAAATTTCGCTTCAAAACTAACCCGCAAGAATGCAGGTTTAGTGAAGCGCCGGGTTCGCGAAGCGAATTTTCTAAAAAATTTGGGGAAGTGTCAGAGTGAGGGAATTACTATATGTCCATCTTGACATCAAAATGTAATTATGATAAATTTTCCACGGAAGTATCAATTTTTTCCGGCGATGCTGGAGATAATAAATTCGGGGAAAAACCCCAGAGGAGGACATGTAACATGAGACGTTCATTTTTTAAACGCGCAGCAGCTATAGCCCTTGTTGCGAGCCTGGCTTTTGCAGCCTTTGCACCAGTTAGCCTATCGGCAGCTGAAGAAACCGTTTTAAGGTTTGAAGTTGGCAGCACAACTTTCCACAGCAACGGCGTGGCAGGCACTCTAGACGCAGCACCATTTAACCAAGACGGCCGCGTAATGGTACCACTTCGCCAAATTGGTGAAGCTATTGGTGCAGAAGTTATCGCATTTGAAGATAACACAGCAATTATTGACGAAATCCACCTGCCAATTGGCGTTCCACTAGCCGGCGGCATGGGCACTCCTGTAATAGTAGACGGCCGCACATTTGTGCCACTAGGCTTTATTGCAGGCGAAATTGGTGCGACCCCACGTTGGGACGGCGCAGTACAAGCAGCTTATATCTATATTGGCGTAGAGCCAGCTGCACAACCTACACCTGTAGCACAACCTACACCAGCAGCACCTCCGACAGCAGGCCAAGCACCAACCGGCGAAAACACACCTGGTATCCTTGTAGCATCTGGCGATGTAGCCGGCGCTATGATAGTAACAGGCACAGATACTTCCGTATGGCCATTCTCTGAAGGTAATGAAGAAGGCTATGCAGCTTTCGTTCCAGTACCAGGCGAAACTTATCGTATATCCTTCAACATCACCAACAGATTTAACGCTGGCTGGCGTATTCGCTGGGCAGTAGGGCCAAGTATCTTCGGCACAGGCGCTAACACCCCTGCAGACTACGAAATCGTTAATTCATACCCAGTAAGCGTTAACGCAGTTGCTACCGTTGTTCCTGCACACTTTAACGTGGATGTAGAACGCAACGAAACCTACACTCTAGTAATAGACGTATACTTCGACGGCTCTCAGGGCGTAGGCGGCCTAATCGGCAACATCGGCCTTACAGGCACAGCAGGCGAAAGCAGCTTCGACGTTAACTGGATTACGGTTGAACACAACGGCCAAATAATTGCCCAATGGGCAGTAGGCAACTAATAGCCAGCTGTTTTTCTACAGCAACATGTATTCTAGGCCGCGGGGATGTCTCGTAGCCAGGTACAGCATAGTAAATATTGAAAGCCCCCGGCAAACATGGTTTGCGGGGGCTTTTTGTTATGTATAGTGAATTAACTTCAAAATTGTCCAAGGCGAAGCCTTGAGCAATTTTGAAGTTACATGAACGCCCTGCACCGACGCAGCGAAGCGTAGGAGGTGCAGTCAGACAGCGTTAGCTGGCTGA
>WQVK01000048.1 GCA_009784025.1 Defluviitaleaceae bacterium | reverse complement strand
TCCGTATTTGGAATTGTTTCAAACCATATTTGCTGGCGCAATATGGCTTACGATACCGATCTCTCAGCACCGTTTGGGTCCCTATTTCTTTCTCTTGGTTATTCTGTTTTCAAGGGGCAATTTTGCGGCGAAAAAACCTTTGAATTGCGTTGTTTTCTCTTTCCGCTCGTCTGTCCTTTTCTCGGACGACGTGTGCTAGTATAGAACACATCTAAGATAATGTCAACACCCTTTTTAAATTTATTTTTCATATGGGTTTTACGTGAGAATATGGGTTTAATTTTAGGAAATTGAATGATGATGATTTTAATTTGTATTTTTTAAAAACCTTGACGGAGGATTGTGGGTAGGCGCTTTGAACTCAAATCAACTTATTACAATTTGTAATAAGTTGATTTGGAGAATTTCAACTGACTATACAGTGAAATAAATTTCATCATCTTCCCCTACCCTTCATGCTCATATATGTAAAGGCGGCCTTTTTTAAGGCCGCCTTTACTATGGTTTTTAAATTTTTTGTTTCTTTGTTTCAAATGTAACCAGAAGGCAATCTGGCGGCAATGCCGGGTTCGTGAAGCAAACCCTATAAGATGAAGTGGAGATGCCGGAGCTGGTATGGCACTACACGTCCTGCGCTCCGTGCATCTCTGGCGAAACCTCTGGCGGTTTTATAATTTATACCGCACATCCAAATGATTAGCCCCGCGCATTTTTGAGTGGCTTACGCCCACTAGCCTATCGCAGATTTCGTCTTTGGATTCCATGTTACATACCGTGGTTTTTGTGTCAGTTTCGTGGCTAAACCGGGCAGAGGTGTTGCGATATTTTTTGTAGAAGTAGCCGTAGAAGGCGAAGCCGGAGGCCAACAGGACTAGAGGAATAAAAGCTATTATTTCGTCATCTGGGTGAAGGGAGGCTAACATGCTTAGCATTAGCATAACGCCTATTACCGTACCTATGGCTTGGGCTATTAGGGAAAATAGCAGCAGCTTTGCTTGGTGTATTGGTACGCTACCCATTACCTTTTTGTTCCTGGCGTTTACGGCAATGTAGTGCAGCAGGCCGGCGCTGTCGTTTTTCTTTTGCTGGTAACTGTATAGCCATATTGGCATGTAGGCGGCTTTCCATTGCTTGCCCTTGATTTTTAGCTCTTCTTTATCCCATTTCACGCCGCGGTCATATTGTTTTATTGTGCCAGATGCATTGTGGCGGGCTATGTCTTCGGCCTTGGTTACTACAGAACCTGTGAGGTCTTCAATGTTGGTGTCACGTTTTTCAGATGCAAAGCCTTTTAGGTAGTTGGCATCCCATTTTACGCAATTTTCATGGTCGAAGGGTTTTATAGCGTTTACTATGTTGTTGGTGCGGGCGGCAGAGCTGTCTAGTTTTGCGGCGTTTGATACTATTGTAAGGCCATCTATTATTAAGTCGAACTCGCGGTTTACTTCGCAAACATCTGCATCGTAAACTGTGCGGCGGTTTTTGTCGCTGCCTACGGTATAGCGGCGAGTTTCGCGCTCGCCTTTGCCTGTAAAGCTGGCGTGGGAGTTGATGCCCACCACCATATACGGCAGGTACACGCCCATGATATTCTCTGTGCAAAATTCTTCTTTAAACTTGGGCAGGGCGAAGAACTGGCGTTTTTTTACGAAATGGGCGATTTGCTCCTGGGCGTCGTTTTTGGCTATGCTGAAAGGCAGCACCATGTCTGGCACGCTACCGTTGGGGATTTGCTGGGCGATAGACAGGGTGTTGCGGCACCAATGGCAACGCGCGCCCATAGACTCGTTGGTGTCTATTACAACTTCTGCGTCGCAGCTGGTGCATTTTAGGGTTACGATATCGCTTGCATCTGCCTCGATATTTAGCGCGCCAGAGCCTACTACTTTGCCCTCTAGCTTGCTTAAATCTGTATCTAGACCCACGGCGCGCTCTGCCTCAAATTCATGCCGGCAGAAGTTGCAGCGCAGCATACCTGCGCCTATACTGAAAGCTATATCTGTGGCGCCGCATTTTGGGCATTTGTTTTGGCCATCTTTTGCGCCCTCGTTGGTTTGGACTATTTTAACTTCTGTATCCCCAGATATCATAGGCCCATTTCCCCTAGGATTCTGGCCTTGGCGCTTTCAAATTCTTCAGGGGAGAGGATGCCGCTGTCTACTAGGGTTTTTAGCTGTTGCAGCTTGGCTATTGGGTCGTTTGCGGCTGGGGCTGCTGGTTGAACCGGCTGCTGCTGAACTGGCTGCTGTAAGCCGCCCATCATGCCGCCTGCGGCATTTGCGCCCATGCCCATAAAGGCCATGCCCATGGCACCGCCACCCGCTGGGTTTTCCCCGGCGGCTTGCATTCCGCGCGCTACGGCTTGTTGCATAAATGAGTTGCCGCGGTTGCCAGAAAGCGCATCTGCGCGCTTAACATCGCTTAGCAGCGCCCTTGTATCTTCGTCGTATTCTATGGCCTGTATGGCCACTTTTTCTATTTCTAGCCCGCGGGAAGTACGCCACTGATAGCCTTCTTCTACGGCTTGTGACAATGCCTGTGCGAAGCCAATCTGGTCTTGCTGGATTCTGGCCATGCGGTTGCCCTTGGCGGGGTCATTAGTGTAGCCAGAAAACGCCGCAGACAGGCTGCCCACAACTTCATTGAATAGCTGGGCACCGGCGTCGTTGTCCATATCTGCAAAGTCGAACATTGGCGCACCTGGTTGCAAGTATTTTGCAGGCACGAAATTTTTCACAAAAAGGATGGGGTCAACAATCTTCATGGTGTAAGTTCCCCGGCAGATTGCGCCAACCTGGGTGCCAAGGAAGGCGTCATCCCAATAAATTTCCGCCTGGGTACCAAAGCGATTATTTGGAATCTCCCTTGTGTTTACATAAAAAGCTAACTGCTGCGCCCCAGGCTGCCCGCCAAACTTAAAACGCTCCCAAGACATGCCTATAGTAGAAGAAAGAATCCCATCCCCCGCAAACATAGACCGTGAATTTGGGTCGTTTGACGAATAAACAAACCCGCCAGGCTCTGCAACAAAGCCTGTAATCGCGCCATTTTCCATAGTAATAAGCGCGGTGCCCTCTGGCACAATAATCCTGCTGCCATTGGTGATAATATTCTGGGAACCGCGAGTATTAGCCCCGCGCCCCGCATTGGTACCCTGGGCAACAGCCTCGAAAATAGCCGCGGTGGCCGTAAGCCCCTGCCTTGGCTGCAAAAAATCCTTCCATTGGTCTGCAAAAGCGCCACCAAGCGCCCCTGAAAATGCTCTAATAAATCCCATTTGTTGCCTCCTTATTTTTTTCAAATTATATCATAAAAAATTAAAACCGTCAGGGCTTCGCCCCGACACCCCTTTCTTTTTTGAAAAAAAGAAGCAAAAAACTTTAACATTTGGGCGTTTTGCTTGTTCCAATGCTAAAGTTTTTGTTTTATCACATTAGACTCGGGGAAACAGGATTTGAACCTGCGGCCTCTTGGTCCCGAACCAAGCGCGCTACCAAACTGCGCAACTCCCCGCTGGCTTTATATTTTAGCTGTTTTTTGGGATTAGTCAATGGTTTTGCGGAGCGAGTGTTTTTGTAAAAACAAAACCAACTAATTACAGATTGTAATTAGTTGGTTTTGCTGGCGACGCATTTTTTCGAAAAATCAAATAATTTTTCACCGATACCTATAATAATCCGGGTATTTCGCGTAGCGATAATGTAACATGCGACGCATGCGGCGTTTTTTGCGGGATAGCATTGCTGTTACGGTTATCAGCAGAGTTATGGTGGATGCGGCCAGTGGCAGAGCGAAAGTTAGCAATAGCTCCCGCAGCATTAGCTCTGTGGATTCTATATATTCGTATACTTGGGCGTAAATGTTGGCGGGCTGGTAGGTTGTGGTGGGCTGGGTTTCTGGCTGGGCTGGTGATGGGGTGTAGCGCAGGATTTCTTCCTGGGCAAGTAGCAGTATCTCCCCCACCCTAATGTTTTGTACATAAACATCCACCCGGCCCACCTGTGCGCCCTGCCGCACCGGTGGGCTTAAAGTTTCTGGGATGGATACATAATAGCGCAGCCAGGCTGGGTCGTAGCCTATTGGCAAGTTAAACGTGATATCACGGTTGGCCAGTATTGGCACACGGGCAATCTCTGTGGGGCTGCCGTTTATGGCCTGCATGACCGGGATATCCTGGGCGTACATGGTAGGGTCGAAGATTGTTACCTCTTCAAAAGGCAGCGCAAATCCGTATTCTAAAAGCGCGACAGTGTCTACAAAATTACCGGCAGATTCCGTACGAAGCACGCTTACAATAAGCCTTTGGCCATCTCGCGCGGCATATGTGACCAAAGTATGCTGGGCATCGGTTGTCCAGCCTGTTTTGCCGCCTATTACATCTTCATGAAAAAACGCCCCTGGCTGAATAAGCCGGTTAGTATTTAGCAGCTCCCGCACCAGGGGCTGCCTTTCTGTGGGGGGGATATCAAACCGCCGTGCGGAAATTATCCGCACAAAATCCGGATGCTGTGCGGCTGCACGCATTATCAACGCCATATCATACGCGGTGGTAACATGCCCCTCCACTGGCAGGCCGCTTGGGTTAACAAAATAAGTGTTGGTAGCCCCTAGAGACATTGCCCGACGGTTCATGATGGACACAAAAGCCTCTACGCTACCTGCAATATGCTCTGCCAACGCCAAGGAAACCTCGTTAGCACTGGCCAGCATAAGTGCATAAAGCGCTTGTTCTACGGTAAGCGTCTCACCTACATCCATGGCAATATGGCTAGAATTGCGCGGGATAGAAAACACCGAATGTTCTGAAAACTCAATCCTATCTTGCAAATCATATGCCTGCTCTAACACCACAAGCGCCGTCATCACCTTGGTAATGCTGGCCGGGTAAAGCTGCAAATGCGCCTCATTTCCGTACAAAACAAGCCCCGTGTCTGCATCCATAAGCACTACCGCGGCAGCCCCATAAACAGGCGCTTGTGGCAAATTTTCAATTTCATTAGCATAAGCACTGGTAATTTGACCAATTGCTAGATATAATACTAGGAAAATAGCAAAATATTTTTTAATGACAGTCAATCCTTTCTTTTGAAATATTAAAACCACATGGCTCTGCGTCACCCATTTCCAATGTTAAAGTTTTGGGGGTGTATGAAGCAAAGCCTCTGGTGGTTTTAAAATATAATTATCACGGAGGCAGTTATGGCTTACATTCTTGTGGTTGATGACGAGAAGAACATTGTTAAGGGTATCAAGTTTAGTTTAGAACAAGATGGGATGAAGGTTGACGCTGCTTACGACGGGGAGGAGGCAGTGGAGCTTGCCCGGCAGAATGATTATGATTTGATTATTTTGGATGTTATGCTACCCAAAATTGAGGGCACGATGGTGTGCCAGATGATTAGGGAGTTTAGCGCCGTGCCGGTTGTGATGTGCACTGCCCGCGGCGATGATATGGATAAGATTATGGGGCTAGAATATGGGGCGGATGACTATATAACCAAGCCTTTTAATATTTTAGAATTGAAGGCCAGGATTAAAGCTATTTTGCGAAGGGCCAAGAAGCCAGCGCCGCCGGCGCGGTCTCATATGCTAACGGTACGTGATGTATCTGTGGACACTAATAGCCGCCGGGTTTTTGTGAATGATTCGGAGATTACGCTCACGGCCAAGGAATATGATTTACTGGAATTTTTAATGAAAAACGCAGAGCGGGTTTATACCCGGGAAGATTTGCTTGCACAGCTTTGGGGGCCAAACACTGGCGATGTGCGCACTGTGGATGTTCATGTACGGCGGCTGCGTGAAAAAATAGAAGAAAACCCAAGCGACCCTAAGTACATTTATACAAAATGGGGCGTTGGTTATTATTTTAGATAGGAAACCTAGGCATGACAGAAAAACTCCCTTGGTACCATAGCATTCGCCTAAAACTTGCGCTTAGCTATGTTGCGTTAAGCGTAATTCCGTTGCTTATTTTCATACTAACCATTACCACCTTTATAGAAAATTATTTCCTGGAGGCTAGGATTAACGAAATTTCCGAGAATGCCGCCAGGATATCTGGCATTGTGGCCAACCAGGGGTTTGATGGGATAGAGCATGGGGTTACGCTGCCGCTGTTGCGTAGTGTGATTACCCAGCGCAGCAACGAGCTTGGCATGCGTATTTTGGTAATAGATGATGCAGGGCGGGTGGTTGATGATTCTAACCGCGGTACGCTGCTTTCAGAAGTGGGCAATATTTTTATTAGCTCAGAGGTGATATCTGCTCTGGGCGGCGCAGACAGCGATGTGGTGCGCCGGGATGAATACGCAATTTACGTAACAAGAAGCGTCCATGACGAAAGCGGTAGGATATGGGCGGTTCTTTTGGTTGCCTCTGCGGCAGATATTTTCGAGTCCTTGTCTAATATCCGCACCACTTTGTTGCTGTACAGCTTAGCTGTGGGGCTAGTGGTAGTGGTATTAGTATTCTTTACCAGTTACAGCCTAATTACACCCCTACGAAAAATTTTGCAGGTGGTGCAGCGCATGACCATGGGGCAGCTTTCCCTGCGGATACCTGTGTCTGGGCGGGATGAATACGCCTTGCTGGCCACGGCCTTCAATAATATGACGGATAAACTGGACCAAGTGGAAAAAACCCGCGAAGAATTTGTGTCGAATGTATCCCACGAGATGAAAACGCCTCTTTCTTCTATTAAAGTGCTTAGCGAATCTATTTTGCTGCAAGAGCATGTGCCGGAAGAAATGTATCGGGAATTTTTGCAAGATATAAACTCTGAAGTTGAGCGTATGACAAATATAAACAACGACCTGCTGGCCCTTGTAAAAGTTGACCAGCGCGAACAAGGCATGAACATTAACCCCACCAACATAAACGAGCTGGTGGAAGATATATTAAAGCGCCTGTACCCCTTAGCCGAAATGAAAAAGGTAGTGCTGCTGTACGAAGAGCTGCGCCAGGTAGAAATTGACGCAGACGAGATTAAGCTAAGCCTAGCCATTTCAAATATTGTCGAGAACGGCATAAAATATACCCCCAAGGGGGGTACGGTTAAGGTGATTGTAGATGCAGACCATCAGTTCTTGTCCATTACCATACAAGACACTGGCATTGGCATACCCGATGATGAACAGGATAAAATTTTCAATCGCTTTTACCGGGTAGATAAAACCCGCGACCGGGAAACCGGCGGCACAGGCCTAGGGCTGGCTATTTCAAAATCCACTGTGCTGCTGCATGGCGGCACAATCCGCGTAACTTCCAACCCAGACGATGGCTCGGTGTTTGTAATTCGTATACCTTTACGGAGGTAGTCTTACCAGGAACGGAGATTTATGATGAAAAAATTCGCTACAAAAAAATGGATTTTCCTATCGGTATTCTGCGCTATCCTGCTGTTTGGCGGGATTATGGGGGCTGCTTTTTTGCTGGGCGAACCTGAAGAGCAAGAGCCAATGCTGGTGTATTTTTTTAACCCAAGCATAGGCCAGCTACAGCCAGAGATGCGCCCTTGGCCAGAGGGCGATATCAACCAGCAACTTACCCTTGCCCTGGCGCATTTGCTAAGCGGCCCGGCGCGGCAAAACCTATCATCTACCTGGGTTGGGCTGGACGCCTACCAGGCCTTCGGCAATGTGTACCTGGGCGACGATAATATGCTGGTGGTCAATTTTTCGCCAGAATATTACTATAAAGCGCCTTTGCAAGAGTCCATTTTCCGCGCCGCGCTAACCCTAACCATGACTGGCCTACCCTATGTAGACAGCGTGATGTTTCGGGTGGGGCAGGCCGAAACCATAGAAACCCCGTACACCATAGCCAACGCGCCATCAATATCTCCGGCCAGGCTAACAAACACATCTTTCATGCTATATTTTGTAGACGAATCCGGCGAAGGCCTTGTGACAGAAATCCACGAGGCCACAAATGTAGATATACAACAAATGGGGCTGTTGGCCCTACAAAGGCTAATAGAAGGCCCCGCAAGCGAAGGAATGTTTAGCCTTATACCCCCAGAAACCCGCGTGCGTAGCGTAATACCAGACCTAGACGCAGGCGGCATATATGTAAACCTAAGCAGCGAGTTCCTAACAGGCTTCCAAGGCACACCAACCCAAGCCCGCCTCATGTTATACTCCATAGTAAACACAGCCGTGCACAACACCCCCGGCAATATAAACCGCGTATTCTTTCTGATAGATTCAGACAGGCAAGACCAATTCCACGGCGTGAGCGACTTTAGGCTGCCCTTCACATTTAACGAAACGGCAATGATGGATTACGTGGTGGATGCTGAGTATTTGGAGGATTAGGCTTAAAACCGTTAAAGGCTCCACATAGGGCATGGATTTCATAAAAATTTCAGTTGGTCGGAAAATCCGACCAACTGCTTCTGCAAATTTTCAACTTTTTGCAAAACCTGCAACATATAAACAAAGGGGGCTAATATTGTCCAAATCAAATCGTGACCCCAGGCCACTTTACCAGCCTTTACTATGGGCGGTTGGGTTTCTTATTTGCGGGATAGTTATTGGGTCTGGGCGGTTGTTTCCTGTGCCGCCTTTGCCGGCAGGCTATATCCCTGTGCATGGTGCGGGCATTGGTTTGCCCCTTTTTGTAATTGCCGCGGCTGTTGGGCTGCTGGTTTGCTTGCTTTTGTTCCGGCTGTATAGGTACTGGCCGGTTTTTATTTTTTTGCTGCTGGGGCTGGCCGGTGGTTGGCGGGTGCAGCATAGTTTACATAATTTCACCACACAGCCCATAGAAATCGGCTTCCACGGCCGGGTGCTGGATATTGGCATCACCCAAAGCGGCAACCAGCGGGTTACAATACGAGGGCAGCATCCCGTATGCGGCAGCAATATAAGGGTGATGGCCTACCTGCGGCCGCATCTGCCCTGGGCAAGCCTTGGCCAGCAAATATACGTAAATGGCGAACTACGCCCCCTATCCTATCCCGCCAACCCTGGTGGATACAACCAGTTCCAGCATTTGCGCTCACAGAAAATAGACGCGGTGATATGGCCAGAGGAAGTCTCCCTTGGGGGGATAAACCCATCATTAACAGTATCCCTGCGCCAATTCCGCGACAGGCTGGCAGATGTTTACGACGCTGTGCTACCCCAGCGCGAAGCGGCCATAATAAAATCCATGGTGCTGGGCGACAGAACCGCTTTCGACCAAGATTTAATTGAGCTTTACCGCAATTTTGGCATTTTCCATGTGCTGTCTATCTCTGGGCTGCATATTTCTGTGGTAATGCTGGCAGTTAGCAAAATTTTGGAGGCATTCTTGCCAAAGCGCCGCGCTGGGGTTCTTTCCCTAGCGGTTATGATACTTTACTGCCTGCTAACCGGGGCGGCAGTGGCCACTGTGCGGGCCATACTTATGGTGGCGGTTATGATTTTTGGCCGGGTGCTTTACCGGGATTATAATCTACTAAACTCCGTTAGCTTTGCAGCCATAATTTTGCTGCTTTACGAACCACTATACCTGTTTAACGCTGGGTTTCAGCTATCCTTCGGGGCGGTATATGGCATTGGCATACTCACCGTGCCTATAGAACGGCTGCTGGCCAAGCTAAGAATGCCAGCCCTTGGGCATTTCCGCAATGGATTTTCCGTAGGGGTGGCGGCCACGGTTTCTACCTATGTTGTACTGGCCTTCCATTTCTACGAAATCCAGGCATACAGCGTAATTGGTAACCTTGTAGTGATGCCCACTTCTACCATTTTGATTATTATCGGGCTAGCGGTAGGGCTGGTGGGTTTGGTTTTGCTGCCTGTGGCGCAGGTTTTGGCCGGGGTGGTGTATTTTATTTTAGTTATGTACGAGCTAGCCGCGGCAGTCTTTACCTCCCTACCCCATGCGATGGTTCTTACAGGGGGAGGCAGCGTTGTTATTGCGGCATTGGGGGCGCTGGTATTGCTGATGTTCGCATATGCCATGCATGGTTTTGAAGGTTTTGGGCGGCGCTTCTTCCTATTTACATTATCTGTGGCGCTGCTGGCCACGACGGTGATAACCCAAGCCAACCCCAGCGGCCTAGAAATCACGAGCCTATACGCCCGTGGCGAATACACAATCTTGCGCCACCGCCAAGCCGTGCTGGTTGCAGGCAGCCCAACCGGCGGCGAAGATGCCCTGCTGCGCTACCTAGATAAACGAGGCATATCCCGCGCAAGTGGCCTGATATTGTCAACCCCACCCCGCCAAGCAGATGCAGCAAGGCTGGCCAGAATCGCCCCAAGGTTCGATACAATCTACATTTGCGGGCAGATGGAAGGGGCAACCCTATCCCTGGCCATGCAAGCCCTAAATGAGATGGCGCAGCAGCTAGAAGCTGCCGGCATCACCCCGCCGCAAATCACCCCAACAAACCCTGGATATTTTAGCCAGGTAGGCCGCCTGTCCACCCAAATATACAGCCATGGGCCGGGCCAGCTAAGCCTGCTGGCGCAGTTTAACCAAATCACCCTGGCCATTGGCGCGTATAATCAAAACGCCCATGTAACCATTGCGGATTCCTCCGTGGTTGCCATGGGCGTAAGGTACGCTATTTATGAAACCGGCGCATTAAGGCTACGCATCCGCAACAACAGGCTGCGGGCGTCTAACGCTTAGGCTGTAGGGAAATAATTTCACTATAGTTCTTCTGAAATCACAGAAAACGTGATTCCGAAAGAAGTCCACTATACAACCATAGTAAATGTTCGCTGGCCAGCTCCGGCGGCGTTGCTTGCCTGTATTGTAAATGTGAAGCTACCGCTTTCGGTAGGTGTGCCAAGGATTACACCTGTAGCGGCCACTACTCGCAGGCCTTCTGGCAAGTAGCCATCTACAACATGCCAGCGTATTGGTGCAAAGTTTGTTCTAAATGCTTCTAGGCCAAAGGCGAAATGCTGGCCGTACACTGCATTTGGAACATCCTCTGTAAGCACCTCTGGCACAGAGATATTTGCGGGGGCGGCATCTTCCAATGCCCCAATCACTGCATAAAACGCCTGCTTCGCCTGGAACTGGGCATCAAACAACACTGGCGAGCCATGAGAAACCCAGCTCCAATGGTCTGTCATGCCCCAAACAGTAATGCGCTCTATATAATCCGAAAATTCTAAATAGAAAGAGGTAAGCAAGGCAAAGCGGTCTGCCTGTGCACCCATGCGTGCAGGGGTTTGTGGGGCTGGGTCGCCACGAGAGCCGCCTATGCTCACATCCCATTCTGTAATGCTTAGCCTTGCGCCAGTAGTGATATACAGCTCTATAGCAGAACGTACATAGCTAGGGTTGGTCATCCAGCCAGAAATGCCGTAATGCGCCTGCATTCCAATGCCTTCAATAAGCAGCCGGCCATCATAAAGAGGGTCTTCGCGCCAGCGTTCGTTTATTTCTACCACCATTTGGGCTATTGCATCGCGCTTGCCGGGAACATGGTCGTTATAATCATTGTAATACAGCACCGCAAAAGGGTCGTAGATTCTGGCAAAGCGGAACGCGTAAAATACATAATCCGAGCCGCATTCACCAGCTTCAATATCTGCCCCATTGGCAAATGCATTGTACCATTGGGTGTTGTAAGACGGGTTAAGGCCACGGCCTGCGCTTCGCATATATGCGCGCCAGTCTGGGTTTGCGCGCCATTCTGTAGCGCCAGCGCCCCAAATAGCCTCGTTAAGCACATCCCATGCAAACATCCTACCAGAATACCTGGCAGCAACAGTGCTAATATACAGATGCATGTTTTCTATGGCTTCTGCACGGGTTAGCGGCTCTGTTGTACCTGGCACGGTACTTAGCCATGTTGGGGATTGCCCATGCCAAGACAATGTATGCCCAACCATGGCCAGCTCGCTTTCTTCTGCCCATTCTACAATATGGTCTGCAGTGGTGAAGTTCCAGCGCTCTGGGTCTGGGTTGGATGCGATAGAGTCTACTTTATGGTTGTTTTCGGCGGTTACGGTGTTGAAATGATGCAAGAAACCTTCGTTGGTGTTAAATGTGTCCATTCTGGTTTGGGTACTCCATATATTGCCAAACAGGAAGAACTCTGCAAATGAACCTGCAAGGGATGGGATGGTCAAATCCCATTCTGGGTACACAGGCTCATCGTAGCCCCTCTCCCCTAACCGCACGAATTCTATATTGTCTATGGTATACTCATTGGTAGACCCCACGGTCATTATCCTAATGCCTCTTTTTTGGGAAATAAAATGGTCCATCAGCTGCGCCGGCGGCAGCGGGAAATCGAAATACCATATTTCACTGGCTGGCACAAATTCTTGAATCATTCCGCCGCCCCATGGGGTATCTGTACGCCCAAGCAGCATAATTGTGCCAACTGCAGCGCGGCCTGTAATCCGTACATGATATATGGCACCGTAGGTAATATCCATCGGGGCTAAAAGGATATCCACCCCGGCAGAATTGCTATTGCGGTTCGCCACCAAAATAGAATTGCCGCCATCCGGGTTTGGCACTATGCTGGAGGTGTTGCCGCCAGATACTGCCAGATATGGCGTGCCGTTAAATACCAGGCCGCCGGATGTACCCTCTTCCAGCCCTTGAATATGTTCGTCTGCTGCCATGGAGTATAGGATTGTAACCTCTACTTCTGGCGTGGGGGTTGGAGTGGGTTCTGGGGTTGGTGTTGGGGGTGGCGTGGGGATATGGGCTGCGGGCTCTGCTATGGCTTCGGTTGGGGTGGCTGTTGCGGCGTCGGTTTGGGTGTAATCTTGTGCTGGTTCTTCGGTATTGCCGCCGCAGGCTGTGAATGCAAATATTAGCAGCGCTAGTACAAAAATCAGTTTCTTCATTATGGTATTCCTTCCTTCATTTTTTCCGCGCTGGCTTATTGTGGGCATTGCGACGCGTTATGTTATTATACAGCAGTTGATGATTTGTAAAAGTGCAATTTTTTCCGCAGGTGTTGATATTTTTTCCTGCGATAGTGGTTGAGTGGAATGTTTTGTTATGTATTGAACGCTGATTGCAACTCCACCAACAGTCCATACGTGACCGCCTAACGTTTCTGGCTTTATAGCCGCTCCACTTAAAAACAAGCACAAAGAGCCGAGAAGAAATCCTCATACTCATGCAAGATATTTCTGAGTTTTGCCTTAAGCGTTGCCCAGTGTTTCTCGATTGGATTTAGGTCTGGC
>WQVK01000047.1 GCA_009784025.1 Defluviitaleaceae bacterium | reverse complement strand
ATCTCGGATGACTGCCCATTGCTTGTCAGTTAAATCCGTGCTGTACCTCATCAAGTATCACCCCTATGCCTTTTTACCATATTCTAACACACTTCGGGTGTTGTTACACTTTTTTGAGGATGGATTCTTAGACATCGCACCTGCGATAACGGCCCCTTGCAGCACCTCTACTCAAAAGCAAAACAGGGAGACATCTATGTCTCCCTGTAAAAACCTCTAAGTTAAAACATTAGCTGTCGAATCAATACTCCAACACAGCCCGCACATCATGCCCTGCCAATGCGGCGCGGCCATTAAGCCCCGTAAGCTCTATAAAATATATCTGCGCCACTACTTTACCGCCCAACTCTTCTATAAGCTGGCAAATAGCATTGGCTGTGCCACCTGTAGCCAGCAAATCATCAACTATTATAAACTTCTGCCCAGGGGTTACTGCATCCAAGTGGATTTCCTGTGTGGCGGTGCCGTATTCTAACTCATATTCTTTTTTCGCAATGGATGCAGGCAGTTTGCCAGCCTTACGCACAGGCACAAAACCCTTGCCCAGCATGTACGCCAATGGCACGCCAAAAATAAACCCGCGGGATTCTGGGCCCAAAATCGTGTCAAACTCTAAGCCCTGGGTAAGCTGCGCCATGGCATCCATGGACATTTTTAGGGCGGTGGGGTCTTTAAGTACGGTGGTGATATCCCTAAACAAAATCCCCTGCTTTGGGAAGTTTGGGATTTCCCTAACAAATTTACTAAGTTCATTATTCATAAAAGCACCTCGCTGCAGCTCGCTGAACCAAAAAATTCCTGGGGCCGGGCTGACTATAATTTACAAACTTAATGGCAACAATAAAACAATCAACTGAAAGCACTACCTAATTATCTGTGCTTCCATTAAAAAAGGAGTGAAAAAATGATTAACCCACACATTAAATGTAGCGTAAAAAATTGCAAATTCAACGACGCAGCCAAACATTGCTCGCTAGACACAATAACGGTAGGCAACACAACTCCAGACCCACACGCCTGTAAAGACACAGAATGCGACAGCTTTGCAGAATGCTAATTAACTAAAATGGTCAAGAGGCTTCGCCCCCAACACCCCCTTCTTTTTTGAAAAAAAGAAGCAAAAAACTTCAAAGTTTTTGGAGGTGTGGGCGGCGAAGCCTCTAACGGTTTTATAGTGAAACAATTCAAAACAGGTCTCGCCTGTCGCAGCAAAAACGCCCGAACCGCCTTGTCTCGGCGTTTCATGTGCCGCATGGGCAAGACCGTTTCTTATTTATTTCACTATATCTACATATTACTTCGCGTACTCGATAGCCCTAGTTTCACGGATTAGGCTTACTTTTATTTGGCCTGGGTATTCTAGCTCGCTTTCTATGCGCTTGGCTATGTCGCGGGCTAGTAAGATTAGGCTTGCATCGTCTACTATGTCTGGGATTATTACTATACGCAGCTCGCGGCCAGCTTGTATTGCGAAGGATTTTTCCACGCCGTCAAACTCGTCTGCTATGGCCTCTAGGGCTTGCAGGCGTTTCATGTATGCTTCTAGGGTTTCGCGGCGTGCGCCTGGGCGGCTGCCAGATATAGAGTCTGCTATCTGGGTGATTACAGATATGATATTGGTGGGTTCTACATCGCCGTGATGGGCCTCTACTGCGTTTATTATCAGGTCAGATTCTTTATATTTTTTACATAGGCCGGCGCCAATGGAAACATGGCTGCCTTCTACATCGTGGTCTATAGCCTTGCCTATGTCATGCAACAAGCCTGCCCGCTTGGCCAGGGCAACGTCTGCACCTAGCTCGCCAGCCAGCAGCCCGCAAAGGTAGGCCACCTCTATAGAATGCTTGAGCACATTTTGACCATAACTTGTGCGGAATTTCATTTTACCAAGCAAGCGTGTTAGCTCTGGGTGGATACCATGTACGCCTGTTTCAAAGGTGGCAGCTTCGCCTTCCTCTTTGATTTGGATTTCAACTTCCTTGCGTGATTTTTCCACCACTTCTTCTATGCGAGTGGGGTGTATGCGGCCATCTACCACAAGCTTTTCTAGTGAAAGCCTTGCAATTTCCCGGCGCATTGGGTCGAAACCGCTAAGGATTACAGCCTCTGGGGTGTCGTCAATGATAAGGTCTATGCCTGTTAGCGATTCTAGGGCGCGTATGTTACGGCCTTCGCGGCCTATTATGCGGCCTTTCATTTCATCGCTAGGCAGGTTAACTACGCTAACCGTGGTTTCTGCCACATGGTCTACTGCACAGCGCTGCACGGCGCTGGCTAGTACATCTCTGGCTTTTTTATCCGCTTCAACCTTTGCTTTTTGTTCGATATCGCGGATAAGTTTTGCAGATTCAAACTTTGCTTCTTGTTCTATTGCGGCAAGCAGTGCGGCCTTGGCTTCTTCTGCTGTCATGCCTGCAATACGTTCTAGTTCTTGGTTTTGCCTTGCTAGGTGGCTGTTTAGTTCTGCTTGCTTTTCATCTAGCTGGTCGTTCTTTTCTCTTAGCTGGTCTTCTTTTTCTGCTGTCTTTTCTAGCTTTTTGTCCAGTTGTTCTTCTTTTTGAACTAAGCGTTTTTCTAAACGCTGCAACTCGTTTCTGCGCTCTTTTGCGTCTTTCTCGGCCTCGCTTTTGGTTTTGATGCTTTCTTCTTTAGCTTCAAGCAACATTTCCTTTGCGCGGGCTTCTGCGTTACGCCTTGCTTCTTCCAGTAGGGTTTTGGCCTTTTCTTCGGCCACACCTGTTTTAGATTCTGCAATTTTTTTTCTATAAACTACCCCGGCTACAAAGCCGATTACACAGAATACTACAGCTACAGCGGCAGCAATAATTATCACTACCGATGTTGTCATGTTACACCTCCTATATATTAAGCCCAATTAAGGGACAATAGGATAATACTTTTTTCACACATAGTTGTCAAATGAAATGTCAACAGGAAAATGTCAAACTTCATTGAAAAATTCAAAAAAATATGCGATAATCAAACAAGAGCTGAAAATATGTCCATATGGTTAAATTTTCCTTAGGCGGGCATACTATACTAGGGGGCAGCCCAACCAAAATATGTGGAGGCTTCATTAGAATGTCCACAACATATGTAAAGGGGAAGTTACAAACATGTTTACAACATATCTAGGCATCGACTTGGGTACGGCAAATGTACTTGTGTTTGCCAAGGGCGAAGGGATTATATTAAACGAGCCATCTGTGGTGGCGATAAACACCGCGACAAAAAAAGTAATGGCAGTGGGAGACGAGGCTAAGCAGATGATAGGCCGCACATCTGGGTCTATAGTAGCCATACGCCCCATGAAAGATGGCGTGATTGCAGACTTTGAAACCACCCAGGCTATGCTCAAATATTTTATTAAAAAGGCAACCTCCCGCAGATGGTTTACACGCAGGCCAAATGTGGTTATTTGCGTACCAAGCGGTGTGACAGAAGTAGAAAAACGAGCCATAGAAGAAGCTACAATATCCGCAGGCGTGCCTGCCAAGGCCGTGGGCCTTATTGAAGAACCAATGGCCGCAGCCATAGGGGCTGGGCTGCCAGTTTCCGAACCTCAGGGCAGTATGATTGTAGATATAGGTGGCGGCACTAGCGAAGTTGCGGTTATGTCGCTTTGCGGCGTGGTTACAAGCAAATCCCTACGCACAGCCGGGGACGAGCTGGATAACCATATAGTAAGCTTTATAAGACGCGAACATAGCCTTGCCATTGGCGAGCGTACAGCCGAGAATATCAAAATAAACATAGGCTGCGCGTACAACCCAGACGCAAGCAATGTAATGGATATAAGCGGCCGGGATTTAGTTTCTGGCCTGCCGCGCACCATAACCTTATCCGAAGAAGATATCATGCAAGCCATAAAAGAACCTGTGGAGCGAATACTTGATGCAATAAAATTTACCCTAGAGAAAACCCCGCCAGAGCTGGCCAGCGATGTAATGGCCACTGGCATTGTGTTGGCAGGGGGCGGCGCTGCCCTGCGCGGGCTGGCAGAGCTTATAACTGTAGAAACAGATATACCTGTGCATATAGCCCACGAGCCACTAAACTGCGTGGCCATAGGCACAGGAATGGTGCTGGAAAATTACAAAGTACTTAGCAATGTACTGGTAACCCACGGCAGGGTAAACCGCTAATGGATAAACTGGGTAAATACAAGCGAGCGTTTTTGCTCAGTGGCATTGGCTTATGCCTGTTGGCCATTTTCTTCACGCTGCGGCCAGATGCCGAGCCGCTTTTGGTGGCAAGGGGGCTAGCTACAGCTGTACAGCCTATACAGCGTGGGATTGCGGCCGCTACAGGCTGGGTTGGCGACGGCTTTAGCTCTATAGGTGATAATCGCGCCTTAATTGACGAAAACCGCCAGCTGCAAGAAGAAGTAATACGGTTGCGGCTGGATAACCAACGCCTGCAACAGGCCGATGTGGAAAATTATCGCCTAAACTCGCTACTGGCAATGCATCAGCAATATGCCCAGCTGCCGCTTATGGCCGCTAGGGTAATTGGTGTGAACCCATCTGCATGGTATAGCCGCTTTATTATAGACCGCGGCTCTAGCAATGATGTTGCGCGGAACATGGCCGTTATTGGCAATGGAGGGCTGCTGGGGGTTGTGCGGCAGGTACACCCTAACCGTTCTCAGTTTCTTACTGTAATAGATAGCGATTTTTCTGCGGCGGTTATGGCCGTGCGCACAGAGGATATAGGGCAAATCCGCGGGAATATCCGCCTTATGCAAGAAGGGCTTACCCGCATGGATCATATTGCAATAGAGGCGCAGATTATGCCCGGGGATGAAATTGTTACATCGCCACATAGCTCTATCTTCCCGCCTGGGCTACTGGTGGGCACTGTGGAAAGCGTACACCCCAACCCAGACGGCCTTACACGCCATGCCATTATCATACCTGCGGCCTGCCTTTTTGATATCGAAATGGTGCTGGTTGTGGCACATCAATTTGCCGAGGCGTCTGAAACAGTAGACAGACATCTGATTATATACGAGGAATAGACCGTGGTTAGAATAATAACAATGGCAGCAATCATTTTAATAAACTTTGCGCTTCAATCCACATTTTGGCCGCAGTTTTCCATAATGGGGGTTATGCCTGATACTGCCCTGGTGCTTATTGTTAGCTATGCCATACTGCGTGGGGATATCGAGGGCGCGCTTTTTGGATTTTTTACCGGGCTGGTGCATGATATGCTGGCGGCCATGTTTATTGGCGTATTTGCGCTGCTTGGTTTCTTAACTGGTTATGTTTGTGGCAAGCCCTTTAGGGATTTTTTCAAGGATAATTATTTCATGCCGTTTTTTGTGGTGGTGGCGGTGTCGCTGGTGCATCAGTTTGGGTTTTATGTGATGGCGATTATGCTTACGGGACAGCTGGATTTTTCGCATTATGTGCGCAGCATTATGCTTCCTACCACGGTTTATACGGCCACTGTTGCCATACCTATTTATGCCGTGATGCATTTTATCAATACCAGAATAACCAGGCATGAGGCGAATTTTAAAAGTTTGTTTGGAGGAGGGGCTGATGATGAGTAATCTGCCCGGCTTCGCCGCAGAAATTGGCGGATTTTTGTATAGATTTATCACCCACCGCATCCTTTGGCTTATGGTGCTTACTGCGGTGCTTTTTTATATTTTGCTGGTTAGAATGTTTCAGCTGCAAATCGTGTACCATGATAGTTTCCGCCTGCCGCCGCCACGCACCGCACAGGTGACACAGACAATACCCGCCCTGCGCGGCACTATTTACGACAGGCATGGCCGCCCCTTAGCCATAAATAAACCTACTTTTGTACTAAAAATGGATCCATCTGTTGCGATTTCCAACGATGCCTTGCTAGAACTAGCGCTGCTTTTCGAGCGCAATGGGGAGCAATATGTAGACGCGCTGCCTATTTCCCGGGATTACCCCCGGGAGTTTACCATCACAGGAAACAACCCAGACACTGTCACCCGCCTAGAGCGGCGCTGGAAACATGATATGGCAGTGCCAAACCATATGTATGCCACCGCCGAAGAAGCATGGCAATACCTGCGGGAGCGCCAGTTCAACATAGACCCTGAACTTAGCGATGAGGACGCCCACCGTATAATGAACTTCCGCAGCCAAATTTTTATGCAGCGGCTGCTTAATTGGGATACCTACAGTCCCACGCCAATTATCTTTGCATACAATGTTTCCCAGGCCACTATCGCGGCAATAGACGAGCAGAATGATTTCTTTACTGGGCTTTTTGTGGATATACAAACTTTGAGGGAATACCCGGCCGGGCGATATATGTCTCATATGCTAGGCCATGTGCTGCCTATTACCGCCGCCCAGCTAGAGGAAAACGAACACCTTGGCTACACGGCTCAGGATATGTTTGGCCGGGCCGGGCTTGAGCTTTCTATGGAGCATTTTTTGCGGGGGCAGCCTGGGCTGCAATCTTTTGATGTAAACGCCGCCGGGCGCAGGATTAGCAACCCGGTGCGAGTTATAGAGCCGCAGCCAGGCAACAGGGTGTTTCTTACCATAGACCTAGAGCTGCAAATGCAGGCCTTCCATGTGTTAGAGCATCATCTTAGCCAGGCGGTTATTGCGCGGCTTACCCGTGGCGGCCGGGCAGACCCCATTGTGCCGCTAGAGACTGCGTTTATTTCCCTTGTGGAAGCCCATAACTTGGATATCCGCAGCATATTGGAGGCAGAGCCAGATAGCCTAGCCTACCCCATGCGCCGCTATATTATAGACCGCTACCCAGAGGCCACCATGGCTAGGGCAAGCATAGATACCAGCCGTGAGTTTATTGTAGAGGGCATCCGCGCCAGGCGTATTTCCCCGGCAAAGGTGATGCTAACCATGATTGGCACAGGGCAGCTAAGCGACCCAAATTACGAGATTAGCACCATACTACGCACCCAGCCTGGCCGTGCCCGTGATATTTTGGTGCGCAAAATAGAAGCGCGAGAAATCACCCCGCAAATGCTGGCGCTTGACCCATTCTCTGGCAGCGTGATTATCACTTGCGTACACACAGGACAGGTGCTGGCAGCCGTAACATACCCAAGCTTTGACAATAACCGGTTTGTAAACAACCAAGACAATGAATATATCCACAGAGTAACCGTGCTAGACCCCACCGGCCCATTGATGAACCGCCCCTTCCGCGAAGCCCGCGCACCGGGCAGCACATTTAAGATGTTTACGGCGGTGGCTGGGCTGGAGGCTGGCGTGATAGCACCCACCACACGCATTTCTACCAGGGCAAGGTTTACTGCGGCGGGCACCCCAGGGGTGCGCTGCTGGGCTGGCGGCCATGGCAGCATACCAGTGTCTACGGCCATTGCGGTAAGCTGCAACTTCTTCTTTGCAGACGTGGCCTTTAGGCTGGGTAACGCTGGCAGGGGCGAAACTTTGCAGGGTATACGCACCTTGAACAAATACATGGACTTTTTTGGCCTTAACGGTTTTACCGGCGTAGAAATTGGTGAACACCCAATAGAATTGCGCAATGCTGGCTTTACGGGCAATACCATGGCCGGCCCAGAATTTAAGCGCTTCCAATACGAGCTGCTGCGCCCTGCCTCGCCAGAATCTAGCAGAAACTGGTTCGACGGCGATACTTCCCAAGTATCTATCGGCCAGGGCTTTAACAACTACACCGCAGCCCAAATGGTGCGCGGCATGGCAGTTATCGCTAACCGGGGCGTGGATTTCCCGTTGCATCTGGTGCAAATGGTGGAAGATTATCGGGGCGGCACAGTTATGCAAAACCGCCCAGCCCCAGTAGAAACCGATATAGTAGTGGCAGATTCTACCTGGGATATAGTGATTGAAGGCATGCGCCTTGTAACCCAACCAGGCGTGGGCGGCACGGCAACAGGTTTATTTCGGGGGTTCCCACTTAGCATAGCAGGCAAAACAGGTACGGCAGAACAAGACCCGCGCAGGCTTTCTCATTCATCTTTCGGCGCCTTCGCCCCTTTAAATGACCCGCAAATTGCCATATATGTAGCCATGCCATTTGGCTCTACCCCAGCGTACAGCCAAATTGCCGCACGCATAGCCCAAGATATGCTTGGCATAGCCCTAGGCCTGCACCACGAACCAGAACGCCCGCCACAAGTAAACGGCTCTCCCGCTGCGTGGGGGCTGAACCGTTAGAATGCAAGCGAGGCTTTAGCTTACGTCTTGCGGCTGGTTGGCTTTTTCCTGTTACCGCAGTTTCAGCTTATTGCAACATGTAAATAAGTTGGTTGGCAAAAAATCCAGTTGGTCGGAAAATCCGACCAACTGAAAATATCCTACAATTCGTTTGCATCATCCCAGATATTATGCGACAATCCCCATAGCAGTTATTTTCTGCAAGGAGGAATACCCATGGCGAAGCAGCCAGTTATAGTAAAAGGCCAGCGCAACGGCATTAGCATAATGCTGGACGAAACTGTGGAATTTACAGAGCTTGAAGAGGCCCTGCGGGAAAAACTGGCCAATGCCAAAAAATTCTTCGACGGGGCGAATTCTGCCGTGGCCTTTAAAGGCCGTGACCTTTCAGAAACAGAAGAGCGCCACCTGCTAGATATAATAATGGCAGAAACAAACCTGCGCGTAGATTTTGTAGAAAGCAGCGGCACAGCCACCAAAGCGCCACAACATATCACCCCCGCGCCCGAAGAACCAACCGCAACCAAAACCCGCCAAAACATCCACGAAACCGCCTTCTACAACAGCGGCCTACGCAGCGGCCAGTCCATAAACTTCCATGGTTCTGTGGTAATACGCGGCGACGTTAACCCCGGCAGCGAAGTAGTGGCCGACGGCAATGTAATAATATTAGGGGCATTAAAAGGCATGGCACATGCTGGGGCAAACGGCGACGAAAGCTGCTTTGTATCCGCACTCACCCTACGCCCCACCCAGCTACGCATAGGCAAGCTAATCACCTACGTGCCAGAACAAAACACAAAAAATACGCCCTCCTACGCATATGTAAGAGGGGATGAGGTTTTCATAGCTGCGCTGTGAATAGACTTTTTCCGAAATCACGTTTTTTGTGGCTTCAGAAGAACTCAAATAAAAACCTTTAACAACATACGCGCACAGCGCGCACCAGCAGGCATCAAAGACACTGACCTGGCTTTAAACAGCGCCATATTGGGATGGAAATGGAGACTATAATGAGCGAAGTATATGTAATCACCTCTGGCAAAGGGGGCGTTGGCAAAACAACCACCAGCGCGAACATAGGCGCAGGCCTAGCCATAGAAGGCAAGCGCGTGGTTTTGGTAGACGCAGATATTGGCCTGCGCAACCTAGACGTTGTTATGGGGCTAGAAAACCGCATAGTATACGATTTGATAAATGTAATAGAGGGTAGTTGCCGCCTAAAGCAGGCTCTAATCAAGGATAAACGCTACCCCACCCTATACCTTCTGCCCGCAGCCCAAACCAAAGATAAAGACGCCGTAACCCCAGAGCAAATGAAAAAACTCTGCGAGCAGTTGCGGGAAGATTTCGACTATGTGCTACTAGACTGCCCCGCCGGCATAGAGCAAGGCTTCAAAAACGCTATCGCCGGTGCAGACAAGGCAATAGTAGTAACCACGCCAGAAGTATCTGCCGTGCGCGACGCAGACAGGATTATAGGCCTGCTAGAAGCCGCCGAAGTGCGCGACCCTATGCTAATTCTAAACCGCATCCGCCCAGACATGGTAAAGCGCGGCGATATGATGGCCCTAGAAGATGTAACAGAAATCCTGGCAATAGATGTACTGGGCGTAATCCCAGACGACGAAAGCATAGTAATAGCCACCAACAAGGGCGAACCCTGCGTGGCAGACAATAACTCCCAGGCAGGCCGCGCCTTCCGCGATATCGTAAAGCGCATGATGGGCGAAACCGTGCCTCTTATGGATTTAACAATAGAAAGCGGCATCTTCAATAAAATTAAAAAATTCTTCGTCAGGCACTAGAGGAGGTTCGTAATGGAATGGTTCACAAATTTATTTTCCAAAAATAAAAAACCCGCCAGCATAGCCAAAGACAGGCTAAAAATAGTGCTAATGCACGACAGGGTCAACTGCGATACAGACCTGCTAGAAATGATTAAAAACGACATTCTTATGGTGCTAAGCAAATACGTAGACATAGACACCAACGAGCTAGATATCCAAATGTCGCAAGCCCCCGGGGATTCCAACAACCCAGTGCCCGTGCTGCTGGCCAATATCCCCATCAAAAAAATGAGAAAATTGAACAAAGATGGCCAAGAAGCTTAGAGAAAACCTGCGGCATTACGACTATCTGCTGGCCCTGGTAACCATAGCTATAAGCGTGTTTGGCGTGGTAATGATTTACACCGCAATAAACGCACCCGCCGTACCACAAAGCATTACCAACCGCTGGCACTGGCTATGGGAACGGCAACTTATACATGTTATATCCGGCGTGGTGCTTATGATAGTGTTCGCCTTTCTGGACTATCGCTGGATAGCCAAATATTATATCTATATCTTTGGCATGATGATGATGCTTTTGCTTGTGGTGCGGTTTATTGGCACAGGGGACGGCGTTTCCCGCTGGATAGGCATTCCTATACCGGGTTTTGGGGAGCTCAGCATGCAGCCTTCAGAATTTGCCAAGCTGTTTATGATAATCTTCCTTGCAAAATTTTTAGATACTTTTCAAGATAAATTCAACAAGCCCCTTTGGCTGCTTTTGCTGCTGGTGCTTGTGGCCTCCCCTGTTGCATTGGTGGCTGCACAGCCTTCACTTTCGGCCTCTATGGTGGTTTTGTCCGTGTCGCTGGTACTGCTTTTTGTGGGAGGGTTATATTACCGCACCATTCTTATCGGCATTGTGCTAACTGCCCCTGTGGGCATACTCGCCTGGCTAGACCTACAACGTGCCCAGCCTGTTTTCATCACAAGAGTTTTGCGAGAATGGCAATGGCAGCGTATTGCAACTTTGCTAGACCCAATCCCAGGCAGCGATGCCTTCCGCCAGACTGAGGGCTCTTTATTTGCCATTGGCACAGGAGGCGTATCTGGCCGCGGTTTCATGAATAATTCCTACGTAATACTAGGGCATAACGACTTTATCTTCTCTGTAGCGGCAGAGCAGTTTGGCTTTATTGGCTCTGTTATTTTGCTAGGGGTTGTTGCATTTATCATAATCCGTTGTATACTAATAGCATTGCGTGCACAAGACATGACAGGCAGGCTCATTGCTGCCGGTGTTGCCGGCATGATTATTTTTGAAACATTTTTCCACGTGGGAGTCGTCACCAACATGCTGCCCAATACAGGGGTGCCATTTCCATTCCTATCCTACGGCGGCAGCATGATTTGGGTGCATATGATGGCCATAGGAATGGTGCTTAACGTGGGTATACCACGCACAAAATCCATGTTTGATGATGAGGATGATTAGCCCATGATGCATATTGCAATAGTAGCGCATGACAACAAGAAAAAACTAATGGAAAACCTTTGCGTAGCCTACAGGCATATCCTTGGCCGCCACAGGTTATTTGCTACGGGCACCACCGGCCAAGTAATACAAGATGCAACCGGCCTACCCATAGAAAAATACCTGGCGGGCCACTTAGGCGGCGAGCAACAACTTAGCGCCCAAGTAGCCCTAAATGACATAGACCTCGTAATCTTCCTACGCGACCCCCACAACCAGCGCGAATACGAACCCGACATAAACTCCCTACTACGCCTATGCGACACCCACAACATTCCTCTTGCCTCCAACCTGGCCACCGCGGAAGCGCTGTTGCTGGCGTTGGATAGGGGTGACCTTGATTGGCGGTTGAATTTGAGGAGATAAGACCGTGGGCTTTGCCCACACCCACCCTCTTTTTTGGGAAAAGAGGGGTAAAAAACTTTAACGTTAGACTTCTTCTGAAATTGCAAAAAACGCAATTTCAGAAGAAGTCTATTGAATGTTTTATTAAGCGAAGCTTAGGCAAAGAAACAGGCCGCAATTTGCTTGAAAGAATTTTATTGCTTATGCCACAACGGGGCATATCTGCGGCGATTTTAATTAAAGAGGTTGGTTTAAGTAACAGCTCCGTTTCCGAATGGAAAAGGGGTAAGGCTAAGCCAGGGGCAGATGCCATTGTTAAGATTGCTAATTATTTTGGTGTTAGTACGGATTATATTCTAAAAGGCGATACGCTTGAAACAAATGTTAATGGCTCTGTATTTGGCGTTGTCCAGGGCGGGCAGGGTGTTCTGTTGTTAATAATGGCTCGATAGGCTTAAATTTGGAAAATTCGACTGTTTTTTCCGACGAGGAAAGAGAACTATTTAGGATATATAATTCTTTGGATGTGAAGCGGCGGGTGAAGTTGCTTGAGTTTGCTTTTTCGTTGGAGGATAATTGACATAGGCTAGGTTTTGAAAACTAGCAACTGTGGTATAATGAAAAAAACAAAGAAAGGATTTTGCTTATGCCTACTTTAAGAGAGATAATTTTCTTGATATCCGAATCTTTGGATGGTGGTTATGAGGCTCAAGCCGTAGGGCATTCAATATTTACGCAATGCAATAATTATAATGAACTGCACGACACGCTTCGGGATGCTGTAAAATGCCATTTTGACGAGGCGGAAATGCCTACTTTAATACGCACTCATCTAGTGAAAAATGAAGTAATTGCCGTATGAGGATCCCTAGGGATGTAGATGCCGCCGAACTGATAGGGCTGTTGAGGCAATAAAAGCTCTTTCTGTTGAAGAGAAGGAAATATTGAGAGTGCATAATTCGTTGGATGTTAAACGGAGAATGAAGCTGCTTGAAGCTGTCTTTTCTCTGGAAGAGGAGAAGCCCATGTAGTTTAAGTTTTGATGCATATATGTATGGAAAAATAAAATCCCGACAAAGCGAGTCCATGATTAACTCGCCTTGCCGGGATTTTTGGCATGTATTAGGTTTTTGAAGTGGACATCAAGTCATTTGCGATTACGCCTGAGCCACTCGTCATCTGCCCTTTTACGGATTATTGCATCACAAACGCAAAAATAAATAGTACGTAATATAACCATAGGAAACCATATAGCTGAAACCAGAACTGTAGTAGATATGTCAAATCCAGCTATATGGTAAATGGGGCAGAATCCTAGCAATGATAAAACAAATAAAATTATACAAAAATTAGTAACTGCCTGTAAAATAATAGCGGCTAAGGCGATATTGTTCTCATACACATTTACTACAAAAAGCATACGTCTGACCCATAATGGAGGATTGAACTTTAACAAGTCTACATGTGAACACGTAATTCTGATAAGTGGAGCCATAAGAAAAAGTGCCCATGTTATTGTATAGGAATAGCCCATACTCTTTCCCCTCCTATCTACTACTACCGGGAAGTATGAAGTATTCAAGAATAACCTCAAACCCCTGTTGGCTAAACTCCATAATGAACTCATCTGTGACGTTAACAAGGTTTCTGATAAACGCTGCCGCGGCTTCATCTGATACAAATCTTTGTATCACTCTGTTTCCGCCATATGCACTAGGCATTACAAGTGTACTTTGTACGTCTGATGGAATTGTAGCTCCAGAAATTGCTGCTGCGACGACTGCGCTTATGCCTAGCTCCGTAAGAGTAAGCTCTGCTCCTGTCCAGCTGGCATAGGTTATCCTATCTGCAACGGTAATCGTTGCATGTGTGGCTATAATCTGCCATGCCTGAGCACCAACAAACAATCCTCCTGCTATACCACTAATTCCACCGCTAAAAAATGACACCGTAACGCTTTGCCAATTGACCTGATGAATGCACCTCACTCCACCCAACGTCATTTGCATGGTAAAATCCGCAGCCACAGCTACAGTTCCTCCTGCCATAAAGAGCGATAGGGCTGGTGTCGCTTTCTTTACTATCCCAGCTGCCGCTATTATTGCTGCGACAACAGATAATCCGCTAGGGTCGCTCCAAAACACCGGGTTATGCATACCAAACAGGAAAAGGTTGTTGGACTGCATGATGGCGTGGACGCTAGGCATATATCTGTCATTGCGTAGTGTAGGGCTATCGCCGTGAATCATGTTATGGATGCCCCAATGCGGGTCAGGCTGACCACCTTCCTAAGCGTGGATTAAAACTACGATGAGGAGTGTAGTACTCGCCTAATGCCCAGTCCCACAGCATTCCGCCCCATCTGAAAGGATTAGTCGAATCCACACCACCCGCACTTGTAGTTCTTCGTTCAACTCCAAACGCACTAAAACGGTAATTATGCCGTAGATTTCCAGCGTCATCCGCCCTATGCACCACATCGCCACGTACATTATGCAAGTACCATCCATGATGGTGGCTTCGTATCAGTCTTCCACCT
>WQVK01000046.1 GCA_009784025.1 Defluviitaleaceae bacterium | reverse complement strand
GGCTTAAATACTGCAGGGCTGAACATATATGAAATTATCAACCATGCGATATACGCGGTGATGGCAATTAGCCTAGTTATGGTAGTTGCATTGTTTGGCCTGCTGGCAATCAACCACAATAAATTTGCAAAGAAAGCATAATCAAGAACAATTACACCACGAAAAGAAGGCGGCCTTGTACAACTCTGGCGAGTTTGTATGGGGCCGCCTTTTTTGTTGCTTTGATTAGACCTAAAACCCTACACCCGGCCAGCCACACCGCATGACCTAGAGGTTGAAGAGGGTTTGCACTTCGGTGAACAGTTCATTTACATATTGGATTACCCAAAAGAGTACGAGCACTATGCCGGCTAGGCTTATCATCATGGCTTGTTCTTCGCGGCCGGCGCGGATTAGAACTTGGTTTAGTACGGCTACAAGGATGCCCACCGCTGCAATTTGAAATAATGCGCCTATGTCCATTTTTGCCCTCCTACCATAGCACCACTGTTATGATTAGGCCGGATATCGCGCCAAGGCTGTGGTACATACGTTTGTTTTTGTCGCTGCGGGTTTGCAGCTGGTTGGTTTTTTCGTCGATATAATCTATGCATAGGCCTATGGCGCTTTTTTGCATGTTTTTGTCTAGGTAGCCTAGGGTCTTACCAAAACCGTCTAGAGCTTCCCAGTCTTCTGGGGCTAAGTGCGAGGTGGGTTTGGCAGTGGCTATTGCAGCTGCCCAGCTTTGGTAGGCGGTTTCGGCGGTTTCTATGTTGGCGGCAATGTTTTGAAAGAAGTTTGCGGTGGTGCCTTCTGTGCGGCGGGCTATGTTGCCGCAGGCCGGGGCTAAGGGCTGGCGCATGTATTCAATTTCCGAAGCTAAAATCATGAGGGCTTTTTTAAATTCCAAAAGCTCCTTCACCCGCAAGCCGTCGCGCATGGCGTAGTAAAAACCAAGCCCCGTGCAGCCCAATATTACCGCCGCCGCACCCGCAAACCTAAACAGCATGGCCAACACCCCCCGCATAAACCGCACCCGCAGAAGGCTTACCTGCGCCGTCGTATACCCGGGTCTTGCCACCCGGCCCATGCAGCACCACAAAACGCTGGAAAATCCCGCGCTGTAACATGGCCGCAAGGCCTGGGTTGGCGAAAGCGTCTTCAATGCTGTTGCCATGTGCTGTGCAAAGTAACTTCACGCCTGCGTTAAGCACCATTTCTACGGCGCGGGCATCGTCCGGGCCGCCTATTTCGTCTACGGCAATAACCTGGGGCGACATCGCACGCAGCAACATGACCATGGCCAAATGCTTCGGGCAGCCGTCTATCACATCTGTACGCATGCCCACATCGTTTTGTGGCACGCCCTGAAAACACCCAGCTACCTCTGAACGCTCGTCTACAAGCCCCACCTGCAAGCCCCCGTCAGAAACCTGCCGCACAATATCCCGCAATATGGTTGTTTTCCCAAAACCTGGCGGCGAAATTATCATGGTATGCAAAAACCCGTTGCCATCAAAAACATGCGGCAGCACAAAATCCGCACAGCCAAAAATATTCCGCGCAACTCTAATATTAACACCACCAATATGCCGCCAGCCCCCAACAGCCCCTTCATCTAATACAACCTGCCCACATACCCCCACCCGATGCCCCCCCGGCAATGTAATATACCCAGCCCTAAGCTCTGCCTCAAAAGCATACAGCGAATGCTGCCCAATACGCTCTACAATATCACGCACGTCCAAAACCCCAGGATAAAACCCGCTACGGAACTCCCGCAGCCCAACCCGCACGATCATAGGCTTGTCTACCCGCAACCGAATCTCCGAAACATCATCAAACCTAACGCCCTTCAATCCCTCTACCCCACGAACAACCTCGCCACCAAGCAACATCTTCAAATCCTTCACAAAATCACCCCTTCTCTGTAGTATGGAAAAATATATGACAAGCTTGTGGGGATTATGCTATAGTGAAATAATTCGAAATCGGTCTCGCCTGTCGCGGCAAAAACGCCTGAAACGCCTTATCTCGGCGTTTCAGGTGCCGCTCGGGCAAGACCGTTTCTCATTTATTTCACTGTAAATACAAAACTACCCGAGGCTTCGCCTCTGCCACATCCACTTCTTTTTTTGGGAAAAAAATAAGCAAAAAAACTTTGATTTTTTATCGAAGGGAAGAATGGCGGATTTATGGGATTTTTACGTGTTGTGTTGTTTGGAAAAGGGAATTTTAGAGGTAACTGAGGTACCATACGGTACCATTTTCTTAGAATTATGGTACCATACGGTACCATTTTCCTGCCAAAAGAAGAACTTGTTTCAATGGTCTTGTGCTATAATAGAAACAAAAAGCGAGGGAATGCAGAAATATGTTTACTTATCTCGAAATATTGACTATACTAGGGGGCATAGCATGAGGGTGATAGCAGGTACGGCAAAACGAATGCCGCTGGTTTCACCTGCTGG
This sequence comes from Defluviitaleaceae bacterium, assembly GCA_009784025.1. GTDB lineage: Bacteria > Bacillota > Clostridia > Lachnospirales > WQUN01 > WQVK01. Next base: position 12,138 of record WQVK01000046.1, on the reverse strand, counting down.
GCTGGATACCCGCCCTACATCTGACAGGGCTAAAGAGAGCCTGTTTAGCATATTGTTGCCGTATTTGGCCGGGGCTAATTTTTTAGATTTGTTCTGTGGCAGTGGCGGCATTGGCATTGAGGCTTTAAGCCGCGGTGCAGCGGAAGCTGTTTTTGTTGATAGTTCTCAAATGGCGGCAGATGCCGTCAAACAGAATTTGACAAAAACGAGGCTACATGGCCAGGTTATGGGCGTTAAGGCTACCCATGCCATAGGGCAGCTGGCAAAAAGCGGGCAAAAATTCGACATAATATTTCTGGACCCGCCATACGAGGCGCAAGAGCCGTTTATTTTGCGCGAGACATTGACAGAGCTAGCCTTAGCGGATATCCTAGCAAGTGAAGGAATAATAATTGCAGAAACCGACGCAACCCACGCAAAGCGAGGCGGCCTAGGCCAATTCGGGGAGCTTACCCTGGCAGATACGCGCAGCTACGGGCGGGCATCCTTCCTATTTTATAGGAGGCAACAATGATAATCGTTTATCCCGGCAGTTTTGACCCTATCACACGCGGGCATGTGGATATTGCCTTACGGGGGGCGCGGCTGGCAAGCAAGCTGATAATTGCAGTGCTTGACAACCCCAACAAAAAAAGCTTATTCTCCGTAGAGGAGAGGCTGAAAATGCTGGAAAATGAATTTGCTGCCACAAGCAATATCCAAATAGGCGCGTTCTCCGGCCTTTTGGCGGAATATGCCCAGCAGCAAAACGCAGACGCAATCCTGCGTGGACTGCGCAACCAGGCAGATTTCGCAGCAGAAAGCAGCTACGCCACCTACAACTTCAACCTAAGTGGCGGAATAGACACAATCTTCATCCAGGCCGCGCCAGAATATGCCTATATTTCTAGCAGCATAATCCGCGAGGTGGCCTCCCACGACCCAAACCAGCAAGCATTATGTAATATGATAACAAAACCGGTGCATGAAGCACTAAAATTGAAATATAAGAGGTGAGACGATAATGGACGCTTTACTAGATTTGCTAGACGAAATAGAAGAGGTGCTGGAGAAAAGTAAGAGCCTCCCTTTCAGCAACAAAATCTCGGTGGAAAAGGAACGCATACTAGACGTACTTAACGAAATACGCCTTAGCATGCCAGACGACATCCGCCATGCCCAGCGCATAATCAGCGACCGGGACAAAATACTAGCCGAGGCAGAACACGATGCCAACGGTATATTAGAAATCGCCGAAAGCGATGCACAGCTTAAAACAAGCCAGCACGAAATCTTCCGCCGCGCCTCCGACGAAGCCACCAAAATAATAGACATAGCCAAAAGCGACGCCCGCGAAATGCGCCTAAACGCAATAGACTACGCAGACGAACAGCTAGAAAAAGCCGAAGGCAAACTAAGGGAGTACATGCAAAACCTAGACACCCAGCATAAAAAAATAATGAACTACTACTCAGACCTGCTGGATGTAATTTATTCGAACAGAGAAGAGCTAAGAGGACGCTAACAGCGTCCTTTTTTTGTGGAGATAACACCGTGGGCTTTGCCACATACATACACAGGCTTTAATTTTCGGTTTTGGGGTGGTTGCCGCAGTTGGCTGGGGAGAAATAGGCGCAACTTTGGCAGTCTGCCTTGGGGTTGCGGTGGTGGTTGTGCAAGGATGGATGGGGTTTGTATTTTTTGCATGGGTGCATTGGGGGGCTCCTTTTTTTGTTATGTCTGGGTTGTTTTTGGGATGGGTATGGGGAAGCTTACATATATACATAAAGGAAATGATTAAAACCTAGCCCTCCTACAATGCTGTGTATGCGCAGCTGGGCTTTTGCAGGGAATACACCCTGCGCGTTACACTCGACAAGCACCGAAGCTAATCAGCGGGATACGCATGAACATACCCCAAAAACAATCCCTAGACATAATCCTTTTTTATTTTATTGTCACCATATTTGTGGTACTATATCCCCAGGGTTGGCTTAATTCCTCCTTTAACATTAAAGTTTATGAGAGGCGAAGCCACCACGGTATTGTACTATAAAACAAAGGAGGCACTTATATGCGGGATTTTTTTAGTATGGATGGGGCTTTTAGTAAGTATGGCGGGTTGCTGGCAGATACGCTTATTTTGAGCATTATGTGGTTGGTTTTTAGTTTGCCTATTGTCACGGTGGGGGCAGCTACTACGGCGATTTTTTATGTAACCACTAGGCGGATTGCAGATAGGGAAGGGTATATAACCCGGGATTTTTGGCGGGCGTTTAAGAGCAATTTCTTCCGGGCTACGGGGCTTTGGCTGCTGGTGATGGCGGCCGGGTTTGCCATTTGGTATAACATTTCGTTGCTTACAACCACGCTAGATGTGGCAGCAATGGGTGGCTGGGCGGTTATTATGCTGCCTATGCAGCTGGTTTTTGTGGTGCAGCTGGTTTTTGCCACTATTTATATTTTTCCTATTACCGCCCGGTTCGAGATGGGTTTTGTGCAAACTATTAAGAATAGCTTTTATATGGCCAACCGGCATCTGCTCACATCTATTTTATGCGCGGCGCTGCTGGTTGCTGTGATTTTTATTAGCGGCATGACTATTATATTCACATTTGCGGCGGCTGGGGTTTATGCCATGTTGTCGTCCTATCTGATAATGAGGGTGTTCAAAAAATATCGCCCAGATATGGACCGCGACCCAAGGGCAGAAATTGCAGAAATAGAAGCCAAAATGGCCGAAGAAGCCAGGCGTAAGCGCCGTGCAGGCGATAGCAAGGATATATAGCCGCTCCACCTAAAAACATTCGCATAGAACTTGTAAATTTCCCGTAAGCCTTCGTCGCTGAAAACCTTGCGCACCCCTAGTGCGCGGCGGTTTTCAGCTTCTCGCCTTGCGAAAAATTTCCTGCGCTCTATGCCAATGTTTTTAGGTGGAGCAGCTATAACCGAAGAAGAATAAAAAAGCCAGCTGGCGCAATTGTGGCCAGCTGGCTTTTTTGTTTGTTTAAATTTTGCCAGTGTGAAGCTTTGATAGAAGGTGAGAAATGGGATACAAATTCAGTTGGTCGGAAAATCCGACCAACTGAATTTGAAAAATAGGAGGCGGCAAATAAACGCCGCCTCCTATTTTTGTTGCAGGGGAGCAAATTCCTACCCGTGCAACTTCATGCATGGTGAAGGTTGAAGCTAATTTACCACAACATCATCCACACTTTAATATTAAAGTTTTTGCCTCGCTTTTTTCATGCATTACATGGCTTGCCTACGCGAAACATATGCGCAGGCATGCTTTATTACTAAGCTGGGTGGTGCAGCTGGCAAGACCTCTCGCGCCTGCCCGCCAAAGTATCCCATGGCCTTATCTTATAAACTCCACGCCCATATAAGGCACAAGCACATCTGGCACTTTTATGCTTCCATCCGCCTGCTGGTAGTTCTCTATAATAGCGGCGGCGGTGCGGCCCACGGCTAGGCCGCTGCCATTTAGGGTGTGGGCAAAGGCTGGTTTGCCGTCTTTTTCTTTAAAGCGGATGTTGGCACGGCGGGCTTGGTAGGCCTCGAAGTTGGTACAGCTAGATATTTCTACATAGCGGTTGTAGCTGGGCATCCATACTTCAAGGTCGTAGGTTTTTGCGCCGGCCACCCCAAGGTCGCCTGCACAAAGCTGGACGCAGCGGTAGGGTAGTTTTAGCAGCTGCAAGATATGTTCTGCGTCTGCGGTTAGGGACTCTAGCTCTGCGTAAGAGTTGTCTGGGTGGACAAATTTCACTATTTCCACCTTATCGAACTGATGTAGGCGTATTAGGCCGCGAGTGTCACGGCCGGCGCTGCCGCCCTCTTTTCGGAAGCTCGGGGAATACGCGCAGTATTTTATGGGTAGCTGTGCGGCGTCTAGTATTTCTTCCCGGTGGATGTTTGTTACGGGCACCTCTGCCGTGGGAATCAGAAAGAAGTCTGTATCTGAAATATGGAACATATCCTCTTCAAATTTTGGCAGCTGGCCGGTGCCGGTCATACTACGGCGATGCGCCAAAAACGGCGGCGCAACTTCCGTATACCCGCGAGAACTATGCGTGTCCAACATAAAGCTTGCGATTGCGCGCTCTAGCCTTGCGCCCAAACCACGGAAAAGCATAAACCGCGCGCCGGCTATCTTAGCCGCCGCGGCAGGGTCTAACATCCCCAAGGCCTCGCCCAAATCCCAGTGCGGCTGGGGTTCGAAACCAAACGCAGTAGGCTCGCCCCATTTACGAATCTCCAGATTATCTGCATCCGTTTGTCCTTCTGGGGTGCTAGGGTGTGGCGTATTAGGCAACCCCATCAAAAAGCTCTCCAGCTCTTCGTCAATAGCGCGCACATCTGGCTCCAAGGCCTTAACAGCCTCAGAAAGCTCCTTCATTTCTGCCATGAGCGCATCTGTGCTCTTGCCTTCCTTCTTTAGCAGCGGAATCTGCTTGCTGGCAGCGTTCTGCCGTGCCTTCATCTCTTCAGACTTCTGCAAAAGCTCCTTCCGCCGCTTATCAATCTCTGCAAACTGCTCAAGATTATACTCACCGCCACGCTTGGCCAAAGCGGCCTTAGTAGCCTCAAAGTTTTCCCTTAGGTTTCTGATATCTTGCATGGTTTAGCCCTCCTTTTTGTTTGTTTAGAACCGTCATAGGCTTCGCCTCCAACACCTCCACTTCTTTTTTTGGAAAAAAAGAAGCAAAAAACTTGAACCTGTCTTTTACAATTCCATCTGCTTCTGCAAAAAATGCCCCGCGGTTGGGATTTTGTCTGCACGGTAGTAGTCTATATCGTCTTTTTCGGGGCAGGCTGGGCGCATGGTGGTTAGCTTTGTGTTCTGGCGAAGGATGAATATTATCACGCCGCCGCTAGATTTAGATGTGTTGGCTGGGATTAGGGCGGAGTTTATTACCATGGCCTTGTCGGTGCCGCGCTGTAGGTATATGTCGCTGTCTGCTGGTATCCAGTGCATATCTACCACTGGCGAGCGGGCAGAGAATGCGTTTATTAGCTTTTTGCGGTTGGTTTTAGTGGCGTATGCAGACATACATATTTTCGAAGCCTTGCCGTTTTCGAAGGCAAATACCATATAGCCTTCGTAGTCGTGGGCGGTGGTGATGTAGAGTATGCGCTCGCCTGGCGCCATGTCTAGTAGGTTGGTTAGGTATTCGCCTAGGGCGCTAGCTTTGCAGTCTGGCAGGTCGTACATTTTCATTTTGTATACATTGGATTGGTTGGAGAATAGTAGGATTTCGTCTTTATTGGAGGCCTCTAGCTCTTGGGCTACGAAGTCATCATCTTTCAGATACTGCTCGCCGCTGGAGCGCAAGGAGGCTAAGGATATTTTTTTCACGTAATTCTGCCCAGTTAGGAATAGTTTTAAGTTGTAATCGTCTATGAAAGTTTCCTCTGCCAGGGCCGGGGAATCCTCTGCGGCTATAATTTCTGTGCGGCGCGAGCTGCCGTATTTTTTTGCTATTTCTTTAAGCTGGGTGGCTATCAGGCGCTTTATAAGCTGCTCGCTACCGAAGGTGTTTTTTAAGTTATTTATTTCTTCGGCCAGGGCTTCGCGCTCTGCTATGCGGTTTAGTAGATGCTCGCGGTTTAGGTGGCGCAGCTTTATTTCTGCGATAAATTCTGCCTGAGGGTTGGTGATGGCAAAGCCATTCATCAGGTTTGGTATTACTTCGCGTTCTGCTGGGGTTTCCCGGATGATTTTAATTGCCCGGTCTATGTCCACCAGAATTTTTGCCAGGCCCTCTAGCAGATGCAGTTTTTCAGATTTTTTCTCTATATCGTATGCAAGCTGGCGTTTTATGCAGCTTGTGCGGAAGGCTGTCCATTCCTGCAAAATCTCCTGTATGCCCATAACCTTGGGGCGGCCGTCTATAAGAAAGTTGAAGTTGCAGCTAAAGCTGTCTTGCAGGGTTGTTAGGCTAAAAAGCCGCTGCATTAGCTGGTCTGGGTTGGCGGTTTTTTTAATATCTATGGTGATTTTTAGGCCTTTAAGGTCGGTTTCGTCACGGACATCGTTTATATCGCGGATTTTACCGGATTTAACCAGGGCGGCTATTTTGTCTATTATTGCCTCTATGGTGGTGGTGTATGGGATTTCGTATACTTCTATGCAGCTGTTTTTCTTATCGAAACGCCAGCGCCCCCGCAGCTTAAAGCCGCCGCGGCCGGTTTCGTAAATGGTCTTGATTTCCTCCGGGTTAAAAATAAGCTCGCCTCCGGTAGAAAAATCCGGCGCAAGAAGAGTGCTGGTTATGTCGTGGCTCGGGTTTTTAAGCCATGCGATGGTGGTTTGGCAAACTTCTACCAAGTTGAAGCTACACACAGTGCTGGCCATACCCACGGCTATGCCGTGGTTGGGCGTAACCAGCAAGTTTGGGAAAGTAGTGGGCAGTAGCGAAGGCTCAAGCATGGTGGCGTTATAGTTATCCACCATATCCACAACGTTTTTGTCTATATCACGGAAAACTTCCTTGCAAATATCGTCCAGCCTTGCCTCTGTATAACGGCTGGCGGCATAAGCCATATCCCGGGAATATTGTTTGCCAAAGTTGCCCTTAGAATCCACAAAGGGATGTAATAGGGCGTCATTGCCCCGGGTAAGGCGCACCATTGTTTCATAGATTGGGCCATCGCCGTGGGGGTTAAGCCTCATGGTCTGCCCTACAATATCAGCAGATTTAACCCGCCCCCCGCTAATAAGCCCCATCTTGTACATAGTGTACAAAAGCTTGCGGTGTGCAGGTTTAAAGCCATCAATCTCTGGTATAGCCCGGGAAACAATAACACTCATGGCATATGGCATGAAGTTAAGCTCCAACGCATTGGTGATTGGCTGCTCTATTATTTGATTTTCAATGACTTGTGGTTTTTGTTTTGGCAAGGGTGTTCATCCTGTTCTTGTGTTATCTGAGGAAATAATATAACGACGAAGCTTAAAATCCCGCGACAGTAACCGGCCACGAGACGGACAATAAAGCCTCGCGCCTATTACCACGGGGCCAGCCCCGCCGCAGGCGGTTAGCCGGTCTCGCTTAGGTCGATGTATAGGTGGCCAAATTCTTCTATGAATTCTTTTCTGCCGCGGAGGTTGTCGCCTAGTAGGATTTCGAACATTTCTTGGGTTTTTGCTGCGTCGTCTGGGATTACTTGTACTAGGTGGCGGGTTTCTGGGTTCATGGTGGTTTGCCACATCATTTCTGGCTCGTTTTCGCCCAAGCCTTTAGAGCGCTGGATTACGATTTTGCCGCCGGTTTTTTCTAGGTTGGCTAGTATTTCGGCCTTTTCTTTTTCTGTATATGCGAAGAAGGTTTTCTTGCCGCTGTTGATTTCATACAAGGGCGATTCTGCTATAAACACCTTGCCCTCTTGTATTAGGGTGGGGGTGAGGCGGTAAAGCATGGTTAGCACCAGGGTACGTATATGGTAGCCGTCGTAATCTGCGTCTGTGCATATTATTATTCTGTTCCAGTTTAGACGATTTATATCAAAATCTGCCAGGTCTTTGTTTTGCTTGGATTTTATTTCTACGCCACATCCCAGCACACGGAGTAGGTCTGTGATAATTTCGCTTTGTAGTATGCGGTTGTAATCTGCCTTTAGGCAATTGAATATTTTGCCACGCACGGGCATAATCGCCTGGAATTCTGCGTCGCGGCCAAGCTTGCAGCTGCCCAGGGCAGAATCACCTTCCACTATATACAGCTCTCGCCGCGTTATATCTTTGGTGCGGCAGTTTACGAATTTTTCTACCCGGTTGTTTAGGTCTATCGAGCCTACCAGCTTCTTTTTCAGGGCTACGCGGGTTTTTTCTGCAGATTCCCGGCTGCGTTTGTTTGCCAGAATCTGCGCGGCCAACTTATCGGCATCGGCCTTGTGTTCCACAAAGTATACCTCCAAATGCTTACGCAGGTAATCTGCCATGGCATCTTGGATAAATTTATTGGTTATGGCCCTTTTTGTCTGGTTTTCGTAAGATACCAGGGTGGAGTTGGAATTGGAAATTAATATCAAGCTTTCTTCGATATCGCCAAAAGTGATGTTTTTTTCGTCTTTTTTGTAATGGTTGCCGCTTTTAATATAATTATTTATGGCGAACACAAAGGCTGTGCGCACAGCCTTGTCTGGCGAGCCGCCATACACCAAATGGCTAGAGTTGTGATAATACTCTAGCACGTTAACATCGTTAGAAAAACAGAACGCAATCTCAAACTTTAACTTATATTCGGGCTTGTCTTCCCTGTCGCGGCCTTGAGTTTCGTGGGAAAGGTGATATGGGTCTGTAAAGGCTGTTTCGCCCGCCAGTTCCAGCATATAATCTTGTATTCCATTTTGGTAACAAAACTCAAATGTTTCGCTGCTGGCCTCATCGTACAGCACAAAGGTAATACCTTTGTTTACAATAGCCTGGCGCTTTAACATATCCATGTACCATTCCAGCGGCACATCAATTTCTGTAAAAACATCTCTGTCTGGGCGCCAGCTTATTGTGGTGCCTGTTTTGCGGCCGTTATATTCTTCCTTGGTTAGGCCGCCCACATTCTCGCCTTTTTCAAAATGCAGCTTGTAGCGCCAGCCTTTTGTCAAAATCTCTGCGTCCATAAACTCCGAACTGTACTGGGTGGCACAAAGCCCCAGTCCATTTAGCCCAAGGCTGTACGTGTAGTTGCCGTCGTCGTCATTATTACTATATTTGCCCCCTGCGTAAAGCTCGCAAAAAAGCAGTTCCCAGTTATACTTTTTCTCTATCGGGTTATAGTCAACAGGCGCGCCGCGCCCAAAATCTTTTATGGTAATAGAAAAATCCTTATGGCGGGTTATTTCAATCTTGCTGCCGTAACCCTCCTTGGCCTCGTCAATCGAATTAGAAACAATCTCGAAAATAGCGTGCTGGCAACCATCAATACCATCCGACCCAAAAATAACCGAAGGCCGCTTGCGCACCCTATCGGCACCCTTTAATGCGGTAATACTCTCATTACCGTACTCTTTCCCTGCGGACATAAGAAAATCCCTCTCTTAGAAAATGTCACAATATAGGTGTATGATATAGAAAAAATGGGCAAAATGCAAGTTTTAAAAGAGATAAGACCGTCAGAGGCTTTGCCTCCGACACCTCCACCCGCTTTTTGAAAAAAGCGGGACAAAAACTTTAACAGTTGAATATTATAATTAGCATACAGTGAAACAAATGAGAAACGGTCTCGCCCAGGCGGCACCTAAAACGCCAAGATAAGGCGCTTCAGGCGTTTTTGCCGCAACAGGCAAGACCGTTTTCGAATTGTTTCACTAATAGGAGGGATTGCTTATGCTTAAACCTGGGGATATGGTTGGGATTATTGCTACATCTTCACCGGTAGATGCTTTGAAACTTGACCGAGGGGTGGAGATTTTACAAGGGATAGGGCTGCGCACGAAAATTTACGAAAGCTGCTACAGTACCCACGATTACTTAGCCGGAGAAGATGCCTTGCGGCTAGCAGATTTACATAGCGCCTTTGCAGATGATGACGTACAGGCTGTAATGGTGGCCCGGGGCGGCTACGGCGCGGCAAGGCTGCTGCCGCATATAGACTTTAATACAATCCGGCAGAATCCAAAGCCCTTTATCGGCTACAGCGATGTTACCGCATTGCATGTTGCCTTCAACCAAATATGTAAGCTACCTACCTACCACGCCCCTATGCCCGCCACAGAGCAGTTTGCGCATGAAATAACGCAATTATATTTTAGGCATATGTTTTTGGGCGAAGCGCCCCCACAAAAGCTTCCCCCCGCAAAAACCATCGTGCCTGGGCAGGTTAGGGGTATACTAGCCGGTGGCAACCTTAGTCTATTAGCCGCCAGCCTAGGCACGCCATATGAAATTAACACCACCGGCAAAATCCTCTTTTTGGAAGAAATAGATGAAGAACCCTATAAAGTAGATCGCATGTTATGCCAGCTAAGCCAAGCAGGTAAGCTCTCTGCTGCCGCCGGGATAATACTTGGTAGCTTCTCATACCAGGGCGGCCATAGCTTGCAGCCGTATAAAATCGCCATAGACAGCTTTATAATCCCATTAAAAAAGCCCACAATACATGAGCAGTATTGCGGGCATATAATCCCGGGCAAGCCGTTGATGTTTGGTGTTGACGTTGGTTTTTGCGCATAATCAGTTGTATAGTATAGTGAAATAAGGCGGTTTTGCCGCGATAGGCGAGGCCGTTTTCGAATTATTTCACTATAGCTCCACCCTACTCTACGCTCATATCATCAAAATATCCACGTATCAGCACTACCGGCGTCCCCTTGTCGCCGCTGCCGCTTATTAGGTCGCATAAGCTGCCTACCAAATCTGCATACACCCGAGGGGTTGTGCCCTCGCGGTAGGCTCCTTGGTTGTTGTGTTTTTCCTTTATTGCAAGCTTTACGGCGTCTTGGCGCTGTTGGCCTTGTAGGCCGCTGTATACATTATCTGCCACAAATTTTATTTTAATTTCGTTGGGCTGGCCGCCCAGGCGCGCGGTGTAACCTGGAGACACCACAGGATCTGCCAGTTCCCATATTCCGCAAACGGGGTCTTTAAACGCGCCGTCGCCATACACTAGCACCTCTGGGGCCGCGCCAGATTTTTCTTTTAGGTAGGCCTGCACCGCATGTACAAATTCATGGGCCCGGGCAGGGAAAAGCTTTAGCGAGTTTTCTGTGGACAAATTAGAACCCAGCACGCCGTACTCCGGGTTACAACCGCTGCCATTTATGCTCTCGCTTAAAATATCAGATAGGGTGAAAACCTTTTGCGCCCCGGCCTTTTGCAGGCGTTTTTTTGTGCTGTTGCGGCCATGGATTTCGCCCACTATCACGTTTTTGGTCAGCTTCAAAATATCGCGAGGGTCTTTGGATAGGTATACGCTTATATTTTGTCCGGCGTTTTTGTACAGGCTAATATAATCCACGCCAGTGTAGGCCATGTGGTATGCGCCGCCGCATGCGGCCTGGAATTCTTCCGCCGTGGCCATATTGCCACCAAGGCTGTCTGCAACTTCATCCAACATATCTGCGTCCATAATCGGGTTGCCCACTTCGTCTTGCGGATAAGACAGCAGCACATGCAGCTTATCCACCCCGCGGGAAATCCCCTTCAATATATTAAGAAAACGGTTGCGCGAAGTAATGGGGAAAACAAGCCCAACTTCGCCGCCGCCAAACTTACCCCGCACATCTTGTGCAATATCATCTATGGTAACAAAATTGCCCTCTGCCTTGGCCACAATCCCTTCCGTCACCCCAATAATATCCCCGTCCGCAAGCGGCCGCCCCTCTGCCTTAGCCGCCGCCAAAACATGCTCTGCCACAATACCAACCAGATCATCCCCCGCCCCGATAATGGGCAAGCGTATGCCCGCAGCAACAGTACCAGTAAGCCTCATAAAAAATTCCTCCTAAAATCACAAAAGGCCGCACAGATACAAAGATGCATCTGCACAGCCTTTTCACTACAAAGTGGATTCGCTGGTGTTATTGTAGAGGATAATTGGGTTTAAGTCAAGGCCGAGGGTTTGCCTTGCACGACAAACGCATGAAAACAGAACTCAAATATTCTGAACAGAACATCTGAGTTCCGCTACACATTAGACTTACACGGAACAATCCCCCGTGTTAGCGATTTTCATACCGCCAACCGCTGCACTCAAACCACACAAGAGTGCTTGTGTGTAACCTTTTGTGTGGTAGGTGTCACCACGTTTTTCGATAAGGTCGGCACTTTCCAAGCAAGAAAGATGATGGTATAACTGACCGCCGATTAAGCCTGTTTTCTTTGAAATTTCTGAAGCGGTCATGCCCTGTGGGATGAGCAGTTTTAATATAGTGATGCGCCGTGGGTTGGTGAAGGGGTCTAATGCTGCACTCAAGCCATCTTCAACTAAATCATCCAGCGTATGAAAAACACATAGGCTTGCGCCAACACCATTTTTGTCATAGGCTGTGCTACTCACAAGGACGCTTGCCGCTACTGCGCCTTCAGCTACAAAGGATTTTAATACTTTTCCCATTTCATCTTGTGCCTTGTCTAGCTCGGCTTCATATTTTGAAAATGGAAAGGATTCGGGCGGTTTTGGTAATGCTTCTTTTACGCTGTTAATAAGCATCGTT
>WQVK01000045.1 GCA_009784025.1 Defluviitaleaceae bacterium | reverse complement strand
TTTCCCGCAATCCTTCGTCGCTGAAAACCTTGCGCACCGCTAGTGCGCGGCGGTTTTCAGCTTCTCGCCTTGCGAAAAATTTCCTGCGCTCTATGCGAATATTTTTAGGTGGAGCGGCTATATTTCGCTAATTCAGTTGGTCGGATTTTCCGACCAACTGAATTTTTCGCCAAAATAAAATTTCAAAGTTTTTGCCCCGCTTTTTTTCAAAAAAGCGGGTGGGTGCGGGCAAAGCCCACGGTCTTTGCCTCAAATTTTCTTCCACACCCGCGCCGCTAGCACGGTCATGTCATCTTTGGCGGCGCCGTTTGTGCGTTTTGTTGCTTCGGCCATTATATGGTCTGCTATGTCTTGGGGGTTGCGGTAGGGGCAGGTTTTTAGTTCGGTGGTAAGCCAGCTGTCGTTTTCGTCTGCGGTGGTTATGCCGTCTGTTAGCATTAGGATTATGTCGTCGTGGCGCACTTCTAGGGTGGTGGTTTCTAGGTCTACGTCGTTTAGCATGCCTATGGGCAGGCTGCGGGATTTTATTTCTTTCACGCGGCCGTCGCGCAATAAGTAGGTTTGTGCTGCGCCTATTTTTATAAATTCGGCCAGGCCGGTGTACATATCTACAGAGCAGATGTCTAGTGTGGAGAAGCTTTCTTCGCTGCTTTTTAGTATTAGCACGGAGTTTATCATGCGCACGGCTAGTTCTTTGTCGAAGCCGCTTTCGATGAAGTCTTCCAGCAGGCCTACTGTAGCGGCACTTTCGCGGCGGGCGCGTTCGCCGCTGCCCATGCCGTCTGACAGGACTAGCAGGCAGGTGCCGTTGCGCAGCTCTATGGCAGAGTAGCTGTCGCCAGAGCCACGTAGGCTTTTAGCCTTGTGGCTTACGGCGCTGGTTACGCGCAGTTTCATTTCTTCCATGAAGCGGGTGCGGCAGATGCCGCCTCGTGCTTCTGTTTCGCCTTCTATGGCCATACGGCGTTTTAGTACGGAGTTTAGCACGGGTAGGATTTCGCGGGTTTTGTCGCTATTATAGGGCTTGTGGCTCATGGTTACTTTGTATTTGCCGGTTTTGTCTTCCAGCACTATTACGCTGGTTACTTCTATTTTCTGCTTTAGCAGCTCTAGTATCATTTCTTCTTCTAGTCCCTCGTGGAAGCGTAGGCTCATGTCTATTTCGTCTGACAGGCATTTGACTATACCGCTTACGCCGTGCAGTTGCTGGCTTATTAGTTCCCGGCTTTCTGCAATGCGATTATGCCAGCGCAGGTCGTGCTTGTATATGTTGAATATGGCGCGTAGCTCTGCCAGTAGGTTTTCTGGGGCTTTGCAGCTTTTGCGAAAGCCCGGGCTCATGTCTTCTAATATGGCGCTGCCCCGCTGGGAACAGGCGTTTAGCATGGTGAAAACCTGCTGGTGGGTGTTGTAGAGGTCGTCTTCCCAGCACCAGGCGTAGTTTTCGCAGCTACTGCATGCCCTGGTAGAAAGATCGTCTATTAGCTGGCTTATGTCGTTTTTGTTTAGCCCAGCCTTGGGCTTTGACAGGCCGCTGAAGGTGTCGGCCAGCTTTTGAAAGGCCGAAGAAAAACTATCCAGCCGCCGGGTTGTTTCTTCCTTTATTTTGTCCATATAATCGTCTGCGCTGTCTAGCACTGGGTTGATGGCCGAGGCCACGTTAAAATAAAAACCCTGAGGCGTTAGCATAAACGCCAGCCCCCCGGCAATAACCGCATATACCATGGAAAAACCCATCCAACCCGGGGCAAGCATAAGCAAAGCCACCGCCCCAAGCCCCGCGACCCCGGCAATAACTGCCACCCGCCCCCATTGCCGCGCGAAGCCGCCACCAAGCCCCGCCAGCCCAAGAACAGCCGCCCAAGAGGCCTCCCAGTACCCAGCAAGATGCAGAAAAAACCCCAACAGCAACCCTGCCGCCGCAGCCATGGAGGCCCCGCCTTTAAACGCCGCAATGCAAAGCACATAGACAGAAAAGAAAATACGCAGCGGCATTGCCCCTACATAAACATCACTAGCCCCGGCTATAACCCCGGCCAGCACAATAGTAATGGCCGTGATATCCTCGCCAGAAAGCAAATTTGCCCGCCGCCTGCGCCCGGTTAGCACCACATGGGCGCGCTTTATAACAAGGGTCATTGCACCGGCTATTACAGATTCCAGCAGCACAACCACCAGCAAAAAACCATTCATCCCATAAAGCAGCGCAACCGTAATTCCGCCCAAAAACACTGCCGCGCTAGTAACCCCCGCGATCACAGGCAACCGCAACCAGCCTCGCGCCTCGCCCCCTGCAAGCCGCTGCCCAAAAAAATAATAACCGCACATAATAGCCACCGCCAGCACATAACGCAGCGTAAGAAAAGTACCCATGCGAGTAAAAAGCCCCAACGTAAGAAACAGCGCTGTAAGATAAAACCCCTGCCCCCCCACCATAAATACCGCCAAAAAAGGCAGCGCCAACGGTGAAATAAAAGTAAAAACCATAGCCCGCCCAATAAAAAACCCAAAACTACCAACAATAACGCTGGCAACATCCCGGCGGGTAATAATAGGATGGTTAGCAAGTTTAGGTTTTGTCTTTTGTGTGAGTAGGTTCATTTTGGGTTCTACCTTTCTAGTTTTAAACCGTTAGAGGCTTTGCCCGGGATGCTTGGGCGAGGCTTGTCTTGATGCGAGTTTATACTATTTGGGGTGGGGATTATGTAAAAAAATGGCAGTAAGGTTTAGGGGCTTATCTCCTTTTGGGAAACTCGTTTCGTATCTCCCGGTTTCTTGCGGGATAAATTTGAAAAAAGAGGTAGAAATTTTGACGGTTTAATGGTGCTGCCCTAATCCGGTATTATAATGTGAGGTTAGTGTGAGGCAGTTGAATCCGCAGAATTTGTGCTGCTGGTGCGGTATTTGATTAACAATTCCCGCCGGCGCACAGATGCCAAAAAAATTCAGTTGGTCGGAAAATCCGACCAACTGACCTGCGTCAAAAAATCCAATCAGCGGGGAAACCTGACCAGTTAAACCCTCTCCCGTAAAAAAACATCGTAGTTTTGCCCACTTTTTTATTTGCAAGAGATTTTGCCGGTACGAAACATGCATGCAAGCGCGTCTTGCCAAAAGCGGGCGGGAGTGGCTGGCCGGTTGTTGTGCAACCTACTAGCCCAGGCATCCTATGGCGAAGCCCGCGGCCTTAACCCTACGCCAATAGCGGCTGCAGCTGCCTGCCTTCTAGCGCCTCTACCAGGGCGGCAAGAACGTATTCTTTCTTGAATACTATTGACCTGGGCTTAGTTGCGGGGCTGTCTTGGCCAAATGGCACGAAGTAGATGTTTTTGGTGTTAAGCAGCTGGCCGATGTTTTTTGCCCCGGCAGCTAGGGCGTCGTTGCTAGAGATGGCTAGAAGTAGGGGGCGGCCGTTGCGCAGATGGGATTTCGCGGCAAAGGTTGTGGTGCTGTCTGCTATGCCTGCGGCTAGTTTTGCTATGGTGTTGCCAGTGGCTGGCAAAATCAGCATGGCGTCTAGCAGTTTGCCAGGGCCAATTGGCTCTGTGTCTACTATGGTTGTGATTGGCGGGCGGCCTGTTAGGGCCGTGAGTTTTTCGGCGAAATCTGCCGCTTTGCCGAATTTTGTGTCCATTGTGCAGGCTGCGGCGGATAGGATCGTTGTTACCTCTGCGCCTTCATGTATTAGCACGCGTATGCATTCCAGGGCTGTGTCAAATGTGCAAAAAGACCCGGTTACGGCTACGCCAACGCGCTGTAGTTTAAGTTTGTTTGCCATTTTGCGGCCTCCGTTCTTGTTTGCCTTGGCTAAAATTCCTCACAATATCCTCCACCGCCGCCTTAATGTAGGTAGCCGTGGTAACCGGCGCGACCTTGCCCGGCAACGAACCAGAAAAAAGTACTCGCAGCCCAAGTTCCCGGGCGGCAGCGGCATCTGTACCATACGGCGGCGAGGCCAGGTCTATAGTCAGGCTATCCCGCTGCACCAGCGGCAGGTTGGCCTCATCTAGCAGAATTTTCGGTACGGTATTAAAAATTATTGCCACCCCTGGTAGCTGCTCATTTAACCCCGCAAAATCCACCGCAAGATGCCCAGCCGCAGTGGCTTCTGCATGGGCTTGCTTAGAATTAGTAATCACCGTCACCTTAGCCCCGATAGCCTGCAACATGCGGCTTAACACCTTGCCAATCCGCCCGTAACCCACCACCATAACACAGGCGTTATGCAAGGTGATTTCTGTCTCTGCTATGGCAATCTGTAGCGCGCCCTCTGCCGTGGGTATGGCATTTAGCATAAGCAAATCTTCCCTATGCAGCATATCCACAAGCCTCACCCCATGCCGTGCCGCAAGCTGCTGAGCCTCTGGCTTTACATAACCCGCAATCACAACCTGCCCGCCCTTAATTCGCCGAAACAAATCTTCAAGGTAAATATTCTTGCCATGAAAAGGCGCATTAAGCACCCCGCTGCTAAGCGCAAGCGGCGTGGGCGCAATAATATATTCTGCATGCTTTAAAGTCTCGGCCAAATTCTTACATTTCACAAAAAACTCCCCGTCGTACATCTCAAACCCAAAAAGCTTAACCTCATGCCCATCCCGCACAAGAAGCTGTGCTAAGGCAAGGTTTCTTTTGTCACCGCCAATAATAGAATACGCAGGCATATCAAACGGCCCCTTCGTTCTGCTTTGGTTTAGTATATGTACAAGTGGTGGAAATGGTTATAAAGATAACAAAACGCCATAGATTTTGTCCGGGACGCTAAAAGCCGGCACTCCCTGCTAATGCGCGGCGGCCGTTAGCTTCTCATCTCAGGAAAAATATCCTGCGTTCTATGCGAGTGTTTTTTAAGTGGCTTAGATATAAAACGAGCAGCCCTTGTCTCCTGCGCCAACCCAACAAAGTACAGCCACAAAAAAAGAAGCGACATAAGTATCGCTTCCAAAAAATATTAAAGTTTTTGTCACGCTTCGTTTATTCGCAAAAGAGTGGGTCTGTACAGAACGCGGGTGACATGGGCAAAGCCCACAGCGTTACCGTTACAGCCGCAAGCTAACCTCCCCAGCAGAAACGGTCAAAACCTCCCCGCTTTCGCGCTGTACTATTAGCCTTGCATTATCGTCTATGTCTATTGTCATGGCGCGGTAGGTTTCGCTGGCGGTTATTATGTCCACTTCCGTGTTCAGCATCATTAGCCGCGCCCTGTAATCCGCCAATATCTGTTCGCGGCTTGCTTCTGGCTGCAACATAAACCTGATAATCTCCGCAATAAATCGGTTGCGTCCTACGGTAGCCTCGGCGTTAAACACCGCGCCTACTTTGTCACGCAGTTCTTCCGGCCAACCCCCTGCCGGCGTAGTAAGGTTTACACCAATACCAACCACCATCCACTCTATGCCGCCGGTTTCCATATCTGCCACGGCTTCGGTTAGTATGCCGCATATTTTTTTGTGGCCTAGGTATACATCGTTTACCCATTTTATGCCGGGTTTTTTGTTGCAAAGGGTTTCAATTGCTTTGCACACCGCCACTGCTGCCTTGGTGGTTATTATATCCGTGTGTATGGTTTCCCCTGGGCGAAGCACCATGCTGAAATAAACCCCCAGCCGTGGCGAAACAAAATCCCGCCCAAAGCGGCCGCGCCCGGCGGTTTGGCTGTTAGCCACCACCACCGTGCCATGCCCTGCGCCGGATATTGCCAGTTCTTTTGCGGTTTGGCTTGTGGAAGCCAGGCTTTCATGCACATGTATTTTCCCGGCCATTCCGCCCGGTAAAAAAGGCAGCATCCCCGCCGCAGACAGCACATCGCTGGCGGCCAGCAGGCTGTAGCCTTTGTTTTGCGTGGCTTCTATTTTGTGGCCTTCTTTCGCCAGGGTTTTTATGTGAACCCATACTGCGTTTCTACTTATGCCAAGCTGGCTGGCTATCTCTTGGCCAGAGATGTACCTGCCTCGGTTTTCTTCCAGCAATTGCAATATTTGTTCCTTAGTCATTTGACATCACCTGCCGAAAGTGTATATTATATGGGGGTAACTTGCAATGTACGTGGCACAGAAAAATATTTTTTATTTTCATTCTACCAAATGGCAACTTGGTGGGTCTTAATCTACAGAGGCGTAAAATATATTTATCTGCCAATTAAATTGCAAGGTAAGATGGAAGGGGATTTCATCATGAATGACCAGAAAATCCACGACGAAATAGACCTGAATGGTCTTTTTGACGATTATGTAGATAGCGAAATAAGCGACGAGGACGTTGCCAAAATAATCGCGCCTGTTAAAGATATGATTAACAGTGGCGTGTTTGACAAGGCCAGGCCAAAAGCAAGGCTAATGCCAAGGATAATAGCCAGTGTAACTGTGGCTGCAGCGGCTACCGTTGGTTTTATCATGTTTAACCCAACAACAAGCGACCCAGTAGATTACGACCCGCCGGATTTTGGCTTCGATATTATAATAGACCTAGACGACCCTTCTGTGCCGCTGGCTGCATTCCGGCAAATAGATTTGCCAAGCGAAATTGCGGCAAAAATATACCAGCTGCAACAATATGGCGAGCTAACCCTGCACCTTAAAGGCGTAAACCACCAGGCATCCATACCAGCCAGCCTTATTGCTGGCAATATCCTATCCTTTATAGGTGGCAGCAACGCAAAATACAGCCTAACCGCCAACGCCCAAGAGGACTCAACACACCTAGCCTACGTAATAATAAACGACAGCGACATAACCCTAGAATTCTAGCCCCCAATAGGGGGCTTTTTTTATGTCATTTTTTCGTGTATACTCATGAATGGAAATTTTCTTGTGAAAATGTCAAAAATGAAACCGTCAGGGGCTCCGCCCCCGACACCCCCCTTCTTTTTTGAAAAAAAGAAGCAAAAAACTTTGGAATTTTCACCTCACTTTTCAAAAGTGGGCGAGGGTTTTAATAAGGGGAGCATTACGCTTGAATATTCTGCCTACCATAAACAGCCCGCAAGACTTGAAGCGCCTGAATGCAGGGGCTTTGTTGGCGTTGGCTGGGGAGGTTAGAGAGTTTTTGGTGCAAAGCCTTAGCGATACTGGCGGGCATTTGGCTTCTAACCTTGGCGTGGTAGAGCTTACCCTTGCGTTGCACCGGGTTTTTGATACCCCTGGTGATAAAATCGTTTGGGATGTGGGGCATCAATCTTATGTACATAAGATTTTGACTGGGCGCAGGGATGATTTCCTTGCGTTACGGAAATTGGATGGGCTTAGTGGGTTCCCTAAAATGCACGAGAGCGCTCACGATGCTTTTGGGGCTGGGCATAGTTCTACGGCTATTTCTGCGGCGCTTGGGCTGGCTAAAGCTAGGGATTTGCGGGGCTGCGGCAAGGGCCGCTGCAAGAAGGCCAGCTGCAAGAAGGCCTGCCGCCAAGATAGGGTTATTGCGGTGGTCGGCGACGGCAGCATGACAGGGGGCTTGGCCTTCGAGGGCCTAAACAACGCAGGGCGCAGCAATACGGATTTGCTTGTGGTGCTTAACGATAACCAGATGTCTATCTGCCGCAATGTTGGGGCAATTTCCCGGCATTTAAATGAAATCCGTACCACTGGCGGGTATTTGGGGGCTAAGGCTGGGGTTCACCGGCTGCTGGAAGATTTGCCACTGGTGGGTGCGCCTTTAACCCGCGGGTTGGAATCTTTTAAATCGCTGGTGAAACGCGCGGTGTTGCAAGGTGTGCTTTTTGAGGAAATGGGATTTAGGTATTTTGGGCCGGTAGACGGCCATGATATAAAGGCTTTAACGGCTGTGATGGAAGCTGTGAAAAAAATCCGCGGCCCGGTGCTGCTGCATGTGCTTACCAAAAAAGGCAAGGGTTATAACTGTGCAGAGCGCTCGCCCACTAATTTCCACGGCGTAGGTACTTTTCATATAGACACTGGTGAGCCAACCAAGGTTAGAACTTCGCTAAGTTATACCGATGTTTTTGGCCAGCATTTATGCAAGCTGGCAGAAAAGGACAAGCGCATTGTGGCTGTTTCTGCCGCGATGTCTGATGGCACTGGCTTGGAGGAATTTACAAAGCGTTTTCCGCGGCGGTTCTTCGACGTGGGCATTGCAGAAGGCCATGCGGTTACTTTTGCCGCTGGTTTGGCCGCAGGGGGGTTGCGCCCAGTGGTGGCCATTTACTCTAGCTTTATGCAGCGCGCCTACGACCAAATTCTTCACGATGTGGCTATCCAAAACCTACCAGTAATCCTTTGCCTAGACCGTGCTGGCATAGTAGGCGAAGACGGCGAAACCCACCAGGGCCTATACGACCTAGCCTACCTATCGCATATACCAAACCTAACAATACTAGCCCCATCCACCACTCAAGAATTAACGGCCATGCTAGACCATGCCCTCACCATAAACGCCCCAGTAGCCATCCGCTACCCTCGCCCCCTTGCCGGGGGGGCTCCCCGTGAAGCTATATGCGAGGCTTCAATATCCACCTCGCAGCCGGAAGCAGATGGCATGGCGCATGTGGAATCTTCCACGCCAGCCTCTGCACAAAATCCAGTTGGTCGCAAAATGCGACCAACTGAAATGCCACCAATCATCCAGGGTCAAGCGGAAACAATCCGCCGCGGCAAAGAAATCGCCATCATATCGGTGGGTGCAATGAGGGATACCGCCCTGGCAGTTGTGGAAACACTAATAGCAAGCGGCAATGACCCAAGCCTTTACAATGCCCGCTTTGTAAAGCCAATAGATGCAAATTTGCTGGAAAAACTGCGGGAGTATAAACACATCTTCACAATAGAAGACGGCGTAGCAATTGGCGGCTTTGGCTCGCGGGTTAATGGCGCTCATGTTTTTGCCTTCCCGGATTCATTCATAGAGGCGGGCACAAGAGAAGAACTATTTGCACGTTACAGCCTAGATGCCATCAGCATTGCAAACAAAATACAAATGCTAACCTCAAATTGAAGCAATTAATTTCAATTGAGAGTAGTACAAGCATAACCAAGGAGGCGTGAAGTGGAAAATAAAAAAACCAAATTTATCATATCGGGGGTGGTAGTTGGGCTTGTAATCATAGCATTGGCGGTGGTGCTGCTTTGGCAAAGGGATGACGATACCACCCCTGCCCAGCCCCAAGCAACAGGCCAGCCGTCCGCCACTACAGAAGGCACAACCCAGGCGCAGCCCACACTACCTGCAGACGATTCATGGCTGGTTATATTTGAAGGGCAGGCCATGGACGCGACAGATTTCATGTTCTTCTTCCATAACGCTACAATGTTTTTGGCAGAAGATGCAGACCGCGCCCCCGCCCGGGAAATGGCCATAGAAGAGTTGATACGCAGCCTAACCATACTGCATCATGCAGAAAAAGCGGGCATGGCTCTCACCGCAGAGCAGCGGGAACAGCTTCTGCCAGAGGCAGAACTGCACAGGGATTTGGTTGGCATGGACTTTATCACTGCAGAGCGCCTGGTGGATTTCTTCAGCATATGGCATTTGCAGGGATTGCTGGCAGAGCATCATATAGATTACACCCCCTGCCCAGATGAGTTTTCCCAGGCTTTGGTGGAATATTTTATATTCCAGGGCCACCAATACGGCAGTTTCACAATGTTATACGCAGTGGTGGATAATGTGGACGACGCCCTGCTGGCCTTTGCAGACGATAGGCCGTTCCAGGATGTAATACAGCAGTATTGCATCATCTTCCCAGAATTTGGCGTAGAGCCATGGGATGCCAGGGATATGATACAAACCCTAGAGGTGGACCCAGAGGATGAAATGATTATACTAAACATGGAAAATGGCCACCGTCACATATTGCATCTTGACGAAATTTTCCTGGTGCTGTATATGTACAATAGAACCGAGCCAGATTTAGCCATCATGGAAGAAAGTGCATTGCAACAATACACTCAGCTGCGCGTCCATGAACTTTTCACAGAAACTCTTGCAGGCTGGATTAACGAAGCAGATTTCGTAATAAACCAAGCCCTGCTGGATACATTTTAAATAAAAGGAGAACAAAAATGCAAAACCGTAAACAGAGAAACAGGGAAATTGAAAAGCAACTGAAACAACGCCGCAGGATGTCTGCGGTAATATCCATTGCAGTGCTGCTGGTAATAGTTGCAGCTATTTCTTGGGTAGTGTGGGATACCCAAAACCGCCAATGGATTATGAGGTTTGAAGGGGAGAGGATAGAGAACACAGATTTCCTATTCTTCCGCGACAGTGCAATGCAGCAAGCCGACGGCGACATAGATTTAGCCAACCAGATGGCTATGGACGACCTGCTTCACACCCTTACAGTGTTACACCACGGGGACAGGCTGGGCGTTGGCCTTACAGAAGCAGAGCGCGCCCATTTTGAAATGACCGCATTCAACTGGATGATGGAAGTAAATATGCCTCTTGATTTTATGCCAATGGATCGCATCGTAGATTTCTTTGGCGTAGCCCCAGTGTACCAAAGGATGGCCATGCATTACCACGGTGATCAAAACATAGACCCAGACGAGTTTGAAGAAGCGCTAGACCGGCATATTCTACTACAGGGTGACAACCTCGAAACCTTCGATGCAGTTATTGCATTCCTTGACACAATGGAGGAAGCCTTAGCAATGTTCGAAGACCAGCGCGATTTCCTAGAGCTTGTTCGCGAACAGTGCGTAGCCTATGCAGAAAGTGGCGAACCATTCGTACTTGATGCAAGAGGCTTAATGTTTAATGAAGCAATAACTCCAGATGATTCAGAAGTTATAGGCGAGATGCAAACAGGCGACCGCCATATTGTACATCTGCCAGGTTTTGAAGAAGACGACGGCCAGTTTATAGTAATCTACATCCAAGAAAGAAGCTTCCCGTCCAGGGAAGAAATTTCAGAAAGTTTCCGCGACTCATTTATTCTGGAAGCAGCCATAATTGAGTTTAGTGACCTGTTTGAATCATGGGTAGAAAATGCAGATTATAGGGTAAACGACCGTGCGCTCCGTAGCCTGTCATAAAATTTCAATAATAGCCAACGAGAAAAAAGACCCTGGCCTCACCTACATGGACCAAGTAATCGATTTCCTCAAAGGCCGCGGTGCAGAAATTCATCTCGGGCAGCTTTTGCCCGGGGTGGATTTCTGTGTGGTTTTGGGCGGCGATGGCACTATGCTTCGTGCCGCCCATACGGCCGCGCCGCTGGGTATACCGCTGCTGGGCATTAACCTGGGGCTGCTGGGCTTTCTTACCGATGCAGACAAGCAGGACGGTTTCGATTCCCTAGAAAAAATACTAAGCGGCCAGTACAGCCGGGAAGAACGGCTTATGCTAGAGGCAGATTTCCCGCTGGCACAAAGCGACCGCATTGCCCTAAACGACATTTGCGTAGGGGTAACCGGCGCGCTAAAAACATTTGCAGTATATGTAAACGGCCAACATATGGACGATATCCGGGCAGACGGCATTATAGTAGCCACGCCCACTGGCTCTACGGCGTACAGCCTTTCTGCCGGGGGGCCGATTTTAGTACCCGGCGGGCAGATGATTGTAATCACACCGATATGCCCACACAGCCTAAGCTCCCGCCCCTGGGTAATTTCCGCCCAAGACGAAGTGCGCATAGTACCCGGGCAAGATTCACCACTGTTCCTAGATGGCTACAACCGCGGCAACATAACCCCAAGCCAAGGTTTAACGGTTAAACGCTCGGCGTTTTCTGCAAGTATACTTAAAACAGCCCCCACAAATTTTTACGCGGTGTTAAGAAAGAAGAAATTATTATGAAAAAAAACCGGCAAGAGGCGATACTCAAACTTGTTACCAGCCGTGATATCTACACCCAGGGCGAGCTTGCCCATGCCCTGGCGCAGGAAGGCTACACCACCACCCAGGCCACCATCAGCCGCGACATACGTGAGCTAAAGCTCACTAAAGAACCAACAGATGCGGGGCTTAAATATTCTACAAAATCCAAAGACGAGGCTCACCCGCTAGAGCGTATTTTCCGCGAGGTGCTAGTAAGCATAGACCATGCGGGGCATATGCTGGTGTTACGTACGCTTAGCGGCATGGCAATGGCCGTGGCGCTTGCAGTGGACGAGATGAACTTTTCAGAAATCCTGGGCACAATAGCCGGGGATGATGCGGTGTTCTGTGTGGTAAAATCTGAAAAGGAAGCCTCAATGCTAGTGAAAAAACTAACGGAGAACCCGTATGATAACTAATTTGCGCATTCAAAATGTTGCCCTGATAGACCAGGTAGAAGTCAACTTCGCCCCCGGCCTAAATGTGCTTACCGGGGAAACCGGGGCGGGTAAATCCATCCTGGTGGATTCCATCAACTTCCTGCTGGGTGGCCGCCCGGTGCGTGATTTCGTGCGTATGGGAGCAGAATTTGCCCAGGTGGAAGGCATAATAGACATCGAGGACTTCCATGTAAAGGAAGGCCTTTTTGCCATGGGCATAAATGTTAGCGATTCGCAAATTATGCTAGAGCGCACCATGAACGCCGCAGGCAAATCCACCTGCCGCATAAACGGCCGCAGCGTAGCCGTAGGCCTGCTTAAAGAGGCCGCCGCCCTATTGGTAGACGTACACGGCCAGCACGAGCACCAAAGCCTACTAAACCCCATAAAGCAGCTAAACATGCTAGACCAGTTTTGCCAAGAAGAACTAGCACCACTAAAATCCCAACTGGAAATAAAATTATCTGAATACCGCAAAAACGAGCGCGCCATAAAAGCCATAACCGGCAGCGGCAACCAGCGCCAAGAACAACTAGAAATCTGGCGCTTTCAGCTAGATGAAATAGAAAAAGCCGCCCTAAAATCCGGAGAAGAAGAAGAACTAACCATCAAGCGAAACCGCCTAAGCGTAGTAGACCGCCTAAGCAAAAACACAACCCAAGCAATCTCACTGCTGTACGGCAGTTACAATAGCCAAACCGCCGCAGGGGACCAAGTAGCCAAGGCCGCCCAGCTAATAACCGACCTGGCAAAACTAGACCCTACCTGCGACAGCCTAAAGGCAAACATAATAGAAGTAGCCAGCATGCTAACAGACATCACGGCCGAGCTACGCAACTACAACGACGAATTAGACGCCAACCCGGCCGAACTAGAGCGCATAGAAACCCGCCTAGACATAATCTACAAAACCAAGAAAAAATACGGTGCAGATGTAGAAACCATTCTAAAAAAGCAACAAGACCTAACAAATAAGCTAGACAGCCAAGAAAACAGCGAACTGGAAATAAAAAAGCTAAAAGCCAAAAAACGCGAAATAGTAGCAGATATATCCGCCATATGCGACAAAATTAGCCAATACCGGCAAGCTGCCGCCACCAAAATATCCGGCAGCATAACCGCCATACTAAAAGACCTAGGTATGAAAAGCGCCAGCTTTAGCATAGCCGTAACCCGCAAAACCGCCACCAGCACAGACGGCAACGACAATGTAGACTTCATGATATCCCCCAACCCAGGCGAACCCGAAAAACCACTGCGCCGCATAGCATCTGGCGGCGAAATGTCCCGAGTAATGCTGGCCATAAAAACCGTGCTAGCTGATGCAGACAAAATGGAAACCGTAATCTTCGACGAAGTGGACACAGGCGTTAGCGGCCGCACAGCCCAACAAGTAGCCGAAAAACTAATGACAATAAGCCGCCGCCGCCAAATCCTATGTATCACCCACCTCCCCCAAATAGCAGCCATGGCAGACACTCATTTCCGTATAGAAAAAAAGCTAGAAGCCGACCGCACAGTAACCCGTGTAACCCCTCTGCCCCTAGAAGAAGCCACCAGCGAACTAGCCCGCTTAATAGGCGGCGCCGAAATAACGCAAGCCACGATAAGCGCGGCAAGGGAAATGAAGTTGCTGGCAGATGGATTGAAGGCTTAGGACCGTGGGCTTCGCCCACACCCACCCTCTTTTTGAAAAAAGAGGGGCAAAAACTTTAACATTTTGCGTTTACTTTATAGCCACTTGACAAACAATGCGAATGAAGATGCTTGACAAAATACACGTTACGTGTTATTATCACTTCGCAACAGCAGAACAGGCGTTTCCACGCCATGGACGGGTCTTGCCACCTCCGGAAGGGATTTTCCCGAAACGGACCGCGCCGCTCCCGCTTTAACCCCTGTGCACGCTGTAGCTGTATTACCAGTCGCATCAAGTGAAAGAGGGTAACGCACCAGGCTTTGGATCCGGCCCGGGCCGCGTACCCATGCTAGCATCTTTCATATACTGCGGCATCGGGGCCCCGGTTTTTAATAAAGAAAGATAAGCAACTTGAAACAGGCTTAAACTTTGCTGAAAAACCGCCTTAACATGCGGGTTTTCGCATTGCTTTTGCCTGTTTTTAAATAGGTTTACCATGATGGATAGGAAGGAGGTGAATGCGAATGGCAAGTATCGTCAATGCATCCGCCGCGCTTCGCATACGCAGCGAACAAAACCGCGCCATATGTAGCATCAGTGGCGTTAACCCAAACATGACTGCCGAAGCTGCGGCTGGCTTTGTAATGGGCATACAAAACATGTATAACCGCGGCAAGGTGACAGCGCGTATCCATGTTGTTTCGGATATTGAGATTCCCGGCAACCAGGCATAATTGCAGCATCATATCTTTTATTCTAAATGGAAGG
>WQVK01000044.1 GCA_009784025.1 Defluviitaleaceae bacterium | reverse complement strand
TTTGCTTAATACCTTTGTTATAGTTAATGCCGTGGTGCCAACAGGTTCTATGCAAGGTACAATACGAGAAAACGACCGAGTTATTGCATTTAGGCTGTCGTACATGTTTTCACAGCCGCAAAGATTTGATATAATAGTGTTCCGTAGGCCAGATAGTGCTTATTTATATGTAAAAAGAATAATCGGGATGCCGGGCGAAACCGTTAACATGCAAGACGGCAGGGTTTATATCAACGACGCTGTAACCCCCCTGCGCGACGGCTTTGTCCATGGCGAAATAACTGGCAATTACGGGCCGTTTCATATACCCGAAGGGTACTATTTTGTACTGGGTGACTACCGCACAAACTCTGGCGACTCCCGCTGGTGGGCGACACATGTCTCGGCAGAATCAATACAGGGGAGAGTTATCTTCCGATACTTCCCCGGCTTTAAAAACTTAACCAATACATGAAAGGAGTTTCACAAATGGCAACAGTGAATAAAGAAATGCTAATTTCAGAAATCCTGGAAATAGACCGCGGCCTTGCAGTTATCCTAATGAACCACGGCATGCACTGCGTAGGCTGCCCATCTGCTCGCTACGAATCACTAGAACAGGCCACAGTAGTACATGGCATGGATGTAGACGCGATAATAGAGCAAATGAACGCATATTTGGCAGAGCCTAAGGCGTAACCGTATTTATAGTAAAATGAAGTTTTGGGCAAAAACAAAGGCCGTAAGGTTGTGACCCGTGAGGGCTGCAATCTTACGGCTTTTGCGTTGCCTTACATATTAAAGCGTTTTGCCATGTTTTTTTAAAAGTAAGTGGGTGTAGCCTATGACCTTAACACTCACGCAGCAAATAATCCACGCTTACGCCATCAAATAGATGCCACATTACGCGTAGTTTTTCTGCGGGGATGGCTTGGCGCTTGCATATCCAGTCGTCTAGAACGGAGGGCGGCACATTTAGGCGGCTCGCTAGCTCGGTTTTAGATAGATGGTGGCGCATTTTTTCAATTTCAATGTTCTTAAACATACGTTCCCTCCATTGTTTTGGACTTGTGAAACTTTATGTGTTAAGTATTACACGCAGAGAGTAGTTGGTCAGCGCACAAATAGTTAACATTGCAAAAATATTGAAGAAAAATGTTTCGACATGTCTGGTTTTGGCGATGTGAAAAATTCTAAGAAATATTCCACAAAAAGCATTGCAATATTTATGCGACTGTATTATACTTGGTGCAGTCAGTTAAACCAAAGCGTTAGTGCCTTCTTTGCGTATTCAGGTGCGCCGCGTTGTTATTCCCTGTATTGCGGCAAAATCATTTTGCCACGGCAGGCTTTTTCGGTTCAGCTGACTATAAAAAGACGAAGGAGCAAGTGTATGGTGGCAGAAAGGCTAAGAAACCTGCGGCGGGAACGAAATCAAACAAAACGTGATTTGGTGGCCCAGCTGCCACTAAATTATAGCACCTATGCGAATTATGAATCTGGCTTTCGCGAGCCAAACTCTGAGGTTCTGCAGCTGATGGCAGGGCATTTTGGCGTGAGCATTGACTATTTGCTTGGGGTAAGCGACAACCGCAAAAAGGCAGACGAGGTAGCCATTTTGAACGACGATGAACATGAGCATATAATGAAGTATCGCCAGCTAGACGGCCATGGCCGCGAGGTGGTGGAGGTGGTGATGCTAAAGGAATACGAGCGCGCTCAGGCAGTAAAAGCAGACGAAGCGCAGGAATCTAAGCTGCGGGATGGCCTGGTAGAGCTGCCGGTGTACCAGCAGCGGGCCTCTGCGGGGCTTGGCAACTACCTTAGCGACGACAGCGATGATGATTACGAAATAATGCAATTTGAGTCCACCCAGGTAAGCCGCGGCGCGGATTTTTGCATTACAATAAAGGGCGATAGCATGGAGCCCAAAATCTGCGATAATGATATCGTGTTTGTGAAGGCCGTACCAAGAATAGACCCAGATAGTGTGGGTATTTTCGTATACGACGGCGAGGCGTATTGCAAGCGCCTGCGAGTGGATTATGAGAAAGGCGCGATTTATTTAGAATCGCTGAACAAGGCCTTTGCATCTAAGGAAATTGACCAGCCAGAGAATTTACGCACTGTTGGGCTGGTTATTGGAATTGCAGAGCGGGGATAGAAGGTTTTTGCGCCTGGGCTTTGGCCTGGGCGCTTTTTTTGTGGGGTTTGATTTTGTTGTGTGGTAGGTTGGGGATGTTGCTGGAGTCAGTTTGTTGCGGGTTGTATTGTCGCTCCTCCTGAAACACTCGTGTGGGGCGCAAGAAGTTTTTGTAAGACAGGGAGCTGAAGGCTGCCGCGCGCGGCGGTGTGCAAGGTTTTTAGCGATTAAGAGTCGCGGAAAAATTACAAGTTCTATGTAAGGGTTTTTTTGTTGAGCGACTATAATAATATGTTGATTTTGGCTGCGCGATATGCTGTTCGAAAAGTTGTAGCCGGGATGGAGTGCTTTGCATCTGGGCTTTAGAGGGCGTTTTTTATCGTGGGTTTTTGGTTGTATGGCGCGATAGGCTCGGGTGGTTTCCAAAATCAACTTATTACAGATTGTAATAAGTTGATTTCGGTTATGCGAGATGCTGCTTGAAAAGTTGAGGCCAGGCGGGAGTGTTTTGTGCCTGGGGTGGTGGTTTGGGTTGTGCGATGTGTTGTTTGAAATATTTGTGGCAAAGACAGAAATTTTGCGCCCCAGACACTGGTTTTGTGTGTGTGGCTGGGTGGCCATCGAAACTAACTTCTGTGTGGTGGTTTCACGTGCAGGCGCTCACAATATAGCTTGTAGATTTCTCATAATCTGGCATCGCCGAAAAGCCTTGCGTGGCGGCCTGCCGCTTTGCGAAAAATTTCCTGCGTTCTGTGTGATGTTTTAGTGGGGTGACTATAAGTTGATTTTAATACATAGTGTGATGTCCAAGAATCAGGCTTCGTAATAAAAAGCACAGAGGCCTGCGCGCATAAGTTGGCCTCTGTATTTCCAAAATATAAATATTAAAGTTTCATTCAAACTTTTTTCAAAAAGTTTGTGGGGTTGCAGGGGAAAGCCCCTGCGGTCTTGGTCTTGGGTGTCTAAATCACCCATCGCGTTCCCGCAATCGCTATCACCGAGGCCAGCATTATCGCTGCGGCGGCCCAGTCTTTTGCATTCATTTTCATTTCCTTCATTCGTGTGCGGTTTATGTCGCCGCGGTAGCATCTGGCCTCCATTGCGGTGGCTAGTTCGTTGGCCCATTTGAAGGCAGATACGAACAGCGGTACTAATATGGGCACTAGGCTAAGTGCGCGTTTTGTTAGGCTGCCGGTGTCTAGTTCTGCGCCGCGGGCTTTTTGTGCCTTCATTATTTTGTCCATTTCTTCGGAGAGGTTTGGGATAGAGCGCATGGCGATTGTCATTATCATGGCTATATCGTGGACGGGCACTTTTATGACTTTTAAGGGGCGCAGGCCGGATTCTATGCCGTCTGTAAGCTGGATTGGGGTGGATGTTAGGGTAAGCATAGATGTGCCTGTTACAATCAGCACTAGCCGCGCAATCATGTGGGCGGCTAGGGTTAGGCCTTCGGTGGTAATGCGTATTATGCCAAAATGCAGCAGCACATTTTGGCCAGATGTAAAGAAGATATTTATGCTGGCGGCAAACACCAGCATGAAAAATATCATCCTAAGCCCGCGGAAAATAAGCCGCGGCGGCACTTTTGAAATTTTTATCAAGGCGGCGATAAAAACAGCCGCAAGAATAAAGCCCAAAAAATTGTTAACAAATAGCAGCGCGGTTACATACAAAACAGTGCCGGCAAGCTTTACCCTTGGGTCTGTGCGGTGCAGTATGGAGCCGGTGGGGTAGTGGTTGCCCACGGTAATGCGGGTCATTTTTCCGCCCCCTTCCTGGCTAGGGTTAGCAGCTCTGCTGCTGCGGCATCTAGGGAGAAGACGCCCTTTTGTATGGCTGGGTTTTCTTGGGCCAGGCGGTTCATTAGTTTGCTTATTTGGGGTAGGTCTAGGCCTATGGCTTGTAAGACTTCGCCTTGGCTGAACACTTCTGTGGGGCTGCCGTCAATGGTTATGCGGCCGCGTTCCATCACCAAAATGCGCTGCGCCAGCTTGGCGGCATCGTCCATGCTATGTGAAACTAAAATCACGGTGATGCCAAGCTCTGTGTGCATTTTTTGAATCTGACTTAGTATTTCGTCTTTGCCGCGGGGGTCTAGCCCGGCGGCTGGTTCGTCTAGTATCAAAACTTCTGGCCGCAT
Source organism: Defluviitaleaceae bacterium (assembly GCA_009784025.1). GTDB lineage: Bacteria > Bacillota > Clostridia > Lachnospirales > WQUN01 > WQVK01. The sequence goes on along the minus strand of WQVK01000044.1, from coordinate 11,998 downwards.
GGCAAGCACCCCGGCAATGGCTGCCCGGCGCTTTTGCCCGCCAGATAGTTCAAATGGGGATTTTTCAAAGCAATCCTCGGTTAGGCCAACTAGCTTTAGCGCCTCCCGGGTGCGGGTATCTATTTCATCTTGGCCAAGCCCCATTTTGGTGGGGCCAAAGGCCACGTCTGCATACACGGTCGGCTCGAAGAGCTGATGCTCTGGGTATTGGAAAACAAGGCCGGCTTTCTGGCGGATGCTTTTTAGCTTAGTCTTATCGCCAGTGCTATCCCCCGCTATAAAAACATCGCCAAGTGTGGGCATTAATAAGCCGTTGAAATGCTGAATAAGCGTACTCTTGCCGCTACCAGTGTGGCCAATCAGTGCAACAATTTCTCCCGCATTAATGCTTAGATTAATATCATCCAGTGCGATTTTTTCAAAAACCGAGCCCTTGTTATAGATATGTGTAAGGTTTTTCGTTTCAATTATTTGCATTTGCCTGTCCTTTTAAAATTTTCTTCACGGTTTCGTCCTGCATAAATTCGTCTATGGTGAGTATTGTTGGGGATATATTGAAACCTGCCTGGCGCAGTTTGTGCGCAAGGGCTGTGGGCTGCGGCACGCCAAGGCCTAGGGCTTGCATTTTATCCACTTGGCTAAACACCTCCCTGGGTGTGCCATCCAGGATAATCTCTCCGTCTTCCATTACAAGTACCCGGTTGGCCACTGCCGCTTCTTCCATAAAATGCGTGATTAAAATGATGGTGATGCCCTCTTTGTTTAGGTTTGCGGCGGCAGACAAAACTTCCTTGCGGCCAGAAGGGTCTAGCATGGCCGTGGGTTCGTCAAAAACAATGCAGCTTGGCCGCATGGCCAGCACCCCGGCAATGGCGATGCGCTGTTTCTGCCCGCCAGATAGTTGGTGCGGTTGGTGCGACGCATATGCCAGCATGCCAACCTTTGCAAGGGAGTCATCTACTCGCCGCCGGATTTCCTCTGGCGGCACGCCCAAGTTTTCTGCGCCAAAAGCCACATCTTCTTCCACTATTGTGGCTACTATTTGGTTGTCTGGGTTTTGGAAAACCATCCCGGTGGACTGGCGAATGCCCCATGTGCTGGCAGGGTCCTTGGTGTCTAGGCCGTTCACCCAAAGCGTGCCTTCGGTTGGGGTGAGCAGGGCGTTCAGGTGCCGCGCAAGGGTAGACTTGCCACTGCCATTATGCCCAAGTATTGCCACAAATTCCCCGGTTTGTATAGAGATGTTGATGTTTTTTAGTGTGAGTGGTGGAGGGTTGCTGTCATGGGGGGCGTATTCAAACGATAAGTTTTGTGATTTAAACATGATTTCTCCAGGCTATAAAATATACAGAACATAGCGACTATAACATAAACATTGAAAAATTCAAAGAAATTGAGGTATAATCATGTCTATGGATATGTCGGGGAGGGTGTCCCGCGACGGTAAATGCAATAATGAATATTGCAAAGTGTCGACATGTTCTGGCGAAACGCAATATCGAATATTGTAACAATGAAACACATATGCGCAAAACGCAATAACAAATATTGAAAACAAAGAGGTGCAAATAATGGAATGGACAAAGGTTTCAATTGAAACAACCACCTTGGGGGCAGAGGTTGTAACAGGGTTGTTGATGGCTGCCGGGGTAACTAGCGTAGAGATTGTTGACCCGAAAGGCCGGGTGCGAGATTTGTTGTCTGTAAAGCGCACATGGGACTATGCAGATGAATCCCTGCTAAAGGCAGAGAGCGATTGCGCGCTGGTGTTGTTCTATGTGACGAAAGATGGCGCAGGCGACGCTATTGTAGAAGATGTTAGGCGGCGGCTGCTTGATATAAATGCAGGTGAAGTGGGCAGCCTCCAACTAGCCCAGGAGTTTGCAAACGAAGAAAACTGGGCAACAGAATGGAAGAAGCATTTTAAGCCAATAAAAATGGGCAAGGTGACAGTTGTGCCAGAATGGGAAAGCTACAGCCCGGCGCCCGGCGAAGTCGCCCTGCGTATTGACCCTGGCGCAGCATTTGGCACGGGGCAACACCAAACCACAAACCTGTGTATTCACGCAGTGCAAGAATGGCTAAAGCCTGGTGACAGGATGGCAGACATAGGCTGTGGCAGCGGAATTTTGTCTGTATTGGGGCTGCTGCTGGGAGCAGAGGATGTTTTTGCATGTGACATAGACCCCGCAGGGGCGATTGCCGCAACAAAGCATAATGCGCAAATAAATTCCCTGGATTCGTCTCGCCTTACCATTGCCGCCGGGGATATTCTTAGCGAGCGCAGTCTGCGAGAAAAAATAGGGCAGGTAGATATTGTGGTAGCAAATATTGTGGCAGATGTGATAGTTCAGCTTTTGCCGCTGGTGAATGAAATTTTAAAACCGGGTGGAATATTTATAGCCTCGGGGATAATATCTGAAAGGCTGGACGAAGTGCTGGCAGAATGCAAAAATTCGAAAGTGGATGTGCTGTGGCAAAAGGAGCTTGAGGGCTGGCATGTGCTTGCAGGGAGGCTCGCATGATTTATTTCGACAATGCGGCAACTGCCTCAGAGTTGCCTTGGCAGGCGGGTGACGGGCTGCTTGGCAATCCGTCGTCGCCACATGGGCTGGGTATACAGGCAGAGCGTAAAATGGATGCCGCCAGGAAAACAATCGCAGATATCCTCTGTGTGCAGCCCAGGGAATTGACATTCACCTCTGGCGGCACAGAGTCAAACAACATGGCAATTCTGGGCTTCGCAAAGGCACATGCTCGGCAGAGTTGCGTGATTTTTGCAGAGCCATGGGAGCATCCTTCCATTATAGAGCCAATAAAAAATGCACAAGATGCCATGGCAGTAATCGCGCCAATGGCAGAGTGGCATATCCCGCCAGACAGGCCAAGCCTAGTTTGCCTGTCACATGTTAACCATGAGACAGGACGTAAAATGCCATGCCCGAAAAACTTTAAAGATGCGGGTGCGGTAGTTCTGGTGGACGGTGCGCAAGGGTTTTGTAAAGAGGCGATAGACTTAAGGTATGTAGATGCCTATAGCTTTAGCGGGCATAAGTTCCACGGGCCAGGCGGGGTGGGCGGATTTTGGTTGCGCCCAGGCTTCAAGGTTAATCCGCTGCTATATGGTGGCGGGCAGGAGGGCGGTCTTCGGCCAGGTTCAGAAAACTTAAGCGGTATATTGAAAATGGCGGCAGCAGCAGAGGCCGTTACTGCCAGCCAGCCAAATATATCGGAAATAAATACAGAACTCCGCAACATAATAAACGAGCTGCCAGATGTTTTTATCAACTCGCCAGACGATGCCTCGGCCTATATTTTGAACATCTCATTTATGGGGGTCAATGGCGAAACCTTGGTGCATCTGCTTTCAGAAAAGGAAGTGTATGTATCTATGGGGGCGGCATGCCGTAGCCGCAAGAAGGTTAAATCTGGGCTGGAGCTTATTGGCCACAGCCAAGATAGGGCAAAAGCCGCCGTGAGGTTTAGTTTTTCTATTTACAACAACATAGACGAGGCCCGCCGGGTAAAGGCGCTTCTTGTAGAAAATGTAAGCCAGCTTAGGCGAGTGCTTGGATACAGAGGGATGAAATGAACACGAAAAAAGTCATGCTTGTAAAGTACGGCGAAATAGCCCTGCGCAAGGGCAATCGCTCGTTTTTTGAACATCATCTGCTGGATGTAATCCGCAAAAATTTAAACCATATCCCTAGCGTGAAGGTTTCCAGAGAGCAGGGGCGCTTTTTAATTGAAGATACCGAGGGAGACCTAGATAGCAACAAAATCCTGCCGCTGATAAGAAAAATATTTGGCCTGGCGGGTTTTTGTAATGCAGTTAAAACATCGGCAATGGATATTGAAACCTTGCAAACGATTGGGGCGGTTTTTTTTAAGGAATATGCCGCGCAGCATGGGGCGGTGGAATCTTTTAAGGTAATTACCAAGCGTAGCAACAAAAACTATCCCCTTACTTCAAATGAAATTTCTGCCGAAATTGGTGGCAGCGTGATGGACACCATGCCCGGCATTAAGGTTGATCTGCATAACCCTGCAAAGACCCTGTGGGTAGAATTGCGTAACAATGTGTACTTCTATGTGGATTATCTGCCGGGGGCGGGGGGCTTGCCTTATGGCGCAAGCGGCAAGGGGATGCTTATGCTGTCTGGCGGGTTCGATAGCCCTGTTGCGGGGTATCTTGCGGCGCGGCGCGGGGTCGAGATTCTTCCTGTGTACTTTCACTCCCCTCCGTTTGTGTCTGAAAGAGCGGCGGATAAGGTGCGCGACCTTGCTGCAGAGCTGGCGAAATTTACTGGCAAAATCAAGCTTGGCATAGTCAATTTTTCAGATGTGCAGGTGCACCTGCGGGATAATGTTCACCCAGAAAAATTAACCACTTTCCTGAAGCGGGCAATGCTTCATATTTCTACCGCCATGGCAGAAAAAGAAAATGCCCTTTGCATAATCAATGGCGACAGCGTGGGGCAGGTGGCCAGCCAAACCCTACACAGCATAGCCGCAATAGATTCTGCTACAAGCCTAACCATACTGCGCCCTCTGGCCGCAATGGACAAGCAAGAAATAATAGATATCGCCAAGCAAATAGAAACGTATCCCATCTCCATCCGCCCCTTCGAGGACTGCTGCACCGTGTTTGTGGCAAAGCATCCCGAAAATAAGCCTAACAAAAGAGTGATTGAAAGGATTGAGGGGCAGATAATGGAAGGCCTTGCACCGCTGATGCAAAAAGCGGTTGATGAGGCTGTTTATGAGGTTTATTGATGCCCGTATTCCTGCAAGTTTTAATGAGACTACCGTGTTCCTTGTCTAATTAAAAAAATTCAACCTTGCGACCAACCGAGTTTGAAAAAATGCTATGGGCATAAACCCAGCGACAGCAGCCTTTTTGTAAATTTGGCAGGGTTTGCATGAAAAGGAAGCAACATCACCCCCGCTTCCGCTGTAAATTTGCAACATAATAAAGGGGGTTACAATCCGCTGTTTTTGAGGTATAATAGAGATATATTATAAGATTACGGCATAGCAAATATTCTTGCCCCTGGGCTGGAACATACAAACAGAAGGGAATTTTCAAATGCAAAAATTTATAAAAGGGCTTTTACCTGCGGTGGCCCTAGCAGGGCTGCTGGTAGTTACTGCCTGCGGCGGTGAAACCCCCGGCGATTACACGCCAGGTACAGGCCTAACATTAAACCGGGGCAGCGAAACCGCAGCCACAATAGAAGCAGAGGAGCTTGATTTTCTCATGGAAGATGTACAAATACTAGATAACACAATTTTTGAAGGCTTAAGAAATAACCCGGTTACATTTTTACAGTTCTCGCCACTTACATCTGGTGAAGAGCTGGCAGTGCTGCATACAAACCACGGCGATATCACTTTGCGTTTCTTTCCGCAGGAAGCACCGCTGGCAGTGGAGAATTTTAAAACCCATGCCCGCAATGGTTACTATGATGGCGTCATATTCCACCGGGTAATCCCTAATTTTATGATTCAAGGCGGCTGCCCGCAGGGTACTGGCAGCGGCGGCGAAAGCATATGGGGGCAGTCGTTTGAAATAGAGCCAAGTTTTAACCTTCGCCATTTCCGCGGTGCATTGGCCATGGCTCATGCACAGGGTAATATGGGCAGCCAGTTCTATATCGTACAAAACAGCGATGTTGGCGGCATGTTCCAGGCAGAAATGGAATCAAGGCTTGCCATGGGCGACAACCCTGTGGGCAGGTTTGAAGACGGCCAAATCATCCGCTATCGTGATGTATTCCTGCCAGAAGAAGCAGAACATTTTGCCGCTGGCGGCACCCCACATTTAGATTGGCTTTGGGCGCAGGGCAATATCCCTCATCCTGTATTTGGCCATGTGGTAGAAGGCATGGATGTGGTGGATGCAATAGCTGCATTGTCTAGAAGCGCAGGCGACCGCCCGCTGGAAGATGTTATAATCGAGAGTATTTCATTCATAAACGCCCCTTGAGGGTTATAAAGGAGCAATAGATGAACCACGGGTTTTATTTCGACAACGCTGCAACAACCCGCTTGCATCCGGCAGCCCTAGAGGCGATGATGCCGTATTTTGCAGACGCTTACGCAAACCCATCTAGCATATACCGTCCGGCACAGCAAGTGCGCCGGGCAATAGACGAAGCAAGAAAAACAGTGGCCGAAGCCATACATGCCAAGCCAGAAGAGATTTTTTTCACATCTGGCGGTACAGAAGCAGACAACTGGGCGCTAAAGGGCATGGTAAAACAAGGCGGCCATTTGATAACCACCAGCATAGAGCATCACGGCATTTTCCATGTGGCAGAATTTTTAAAAGCCACCCAAGGCGCAGAAGTAACCTATCTACCGGTGGATGATACCGGCATGGTGAACCCCGCCGGGCTAGAAAAAGCCATCCGCCCAGACACAAGCCTAGTATCAATAATGCTGGCCAACAACGAAGTAGGCAGCATCCAGCCAATAAGGCAACTTGCCGCAATAGCCCATGCCAAAGGTGTACCATTCCACACAGATGCGGTACAGGCAGTGGGGCATATTCCAGTGTATGTAGATGAGCTGGGTGTGGATATGTTATCTCTGTCATCCCATAAATTTAACGGCCCAAAAGGGACAGGGGCTTTATATGTAAAAAAAGGCACAAAGCTTACCCCATCCCTGCACGGCGGCGCACAGGAGCGCAACCGCCGCGCCGGCACAGAGAACGTAGCAGGCATAATAGGCATGGCGCGAGCCCTAGAAATCTCCATGCAGGAGATGCCAAAGGAATCTTCCCGCATAACCGAACTGCGCAACCGCCTTATAGACGAAATAACAAGCACAATTCCCCATAGCTACCTTAATGGCCCACAAGACAATCGCCTGCCGGGCAATGTAAATATATCATTCCGATTTATAGAAGGCGAAGCCATACTGATACACCTAGACATGCATGGCTTCCAAGCCTCTACAGGGTCGGCGTGTTCGTCCCTATCACTATCTCCGTCACATGTGCTAATGGCCATGAACCGCGGCCACGAACTTACCAACGGCGCAATCCGCTTCTCCCTGGGTATAGACAACACCGCCTCCCATATCACCAGCCTAGTGGCCACCCTGCAATCCTCTGTCGCCAAAATCAGAAGCCTATCCCCCCTATACGACGATTATCTCAAAACCCAAAAATAAAGCCAAAAATATACAGCCAAATCCCATCCAACGTCAAAGTTTTTCGCCAAGCTTTTCAAAAAGCGAAGCGAGGCCTCGACGGTTTTGCATTTGAAAGGAACGATGTCCCATGGAATACAGCGAAAAGGTTATGGACCATTTTATTAACCCAAGAAATGTTGGCGAAATGGAAGATGCCAGTGGTGTTGGCACTGTTGGCAATGTCCAATGCGGCGATATCATGCGGGTTTACCTGAAGATAGAAGGTGGCGTTATAATAGACGCCAGCTTTAAAACATTTGGGTGCGGCGCTGCGGTGGCCACCTCTAGCATGGCTACAGAAATGGTTAAGGGTAAGACGGTAGAAGAAGCCCTGAAAGTAACCAACAAGGCTGTGGCTGAGGCGCTTGGTGGGTTGCCCGCGGTTAAAGCCCATTGTTCTGTTTTGGCGGAAGAAGCCCTGCAGTCTGCATTATGGGATTATGCCCAAAAGAACGGTATTGAAATCGAAGGCTTGGAAGAGCCTAAAGAAACACCTCACGAGCATTAGTAGATCAGTGGAAACACTGATTATCCATACGTTCGCATATACCGTTTCTCAGAAACGCGCCAAAACCCGCTCGTTTCTTGCGATACTGCACTGCTCACGGTGGCTAATCAGCATTTCCAGGTCGTAACCAAATTTCAATTTTTTGCCAAGGGCAAAATAGAACAGGGCTAAAAATCCTGCGAGAGGTATGCCATGTACAAAAAAGGAGACAAAATTGTTTACCCAATGTACGGTGCGGGGATTATTGAAGATGTGGAAGAAAAGGAAGTAGACGGCGAGCTGCAAAGCTACTATGTATTGAACATTCCCGTAGGCAATTTGAAGATAATGATATCCACAGCCAAGGCCGAGCAGCATAGCGTACGCCCTGTATTGCCATGGGAAGAAATTAAGCTGGCCATGAACACGATATCAGACAAGGTTGACATGCAAGAAAACTGGAACCAGCGCTACAAAGAAAACATGAAGCGTATAAAATCCGGTGACCTTGCCCAGGTATCTACAGTGTTCCGTAGCTTGCTGGAAAAAGAGCGCGGCAAGGGGCTTTCCACCGCGGAGAAGAAACTCATGACCACCGCCCGGCAGATTATACTGTCTGAAGTGGTGCTATCCCTTGATATCAGCAAAGATGACGGCGAAGAAATTTTAGAAAGTTCTTTTTAGACCAGAGGTAAACCATGCTTTTTGACGCACATGTACACAGTTTAGCTTCGCCAGATTCTGAAATGGACCCCCGTGAGGCCATATTTGCCCTGAAGCAAAAAGGACTTGGGGTTGTCTTTACAGAGCATGTAGATTATGTAATATCCGAAGGCCGCGACCCAGGCACTACAGATGCCTACAACGGCCAGCGGGATTTTGTATGCGATTTTAATATTTACCCAAGCCAGTATAAAAGCCTAAGAAGCAGCAGTACCTTGCTGGGGCTGGAGGTGGGGCTTACTGCTGCGTATTTTAGCAAGAACAAAGCCACCGCAGCTGGGGATTATGACTTTATTCTAGGCTCTATCCATAGTGTGTACGGGCGGGATGTGTATTTTAACTTCCCGGAAGATGATACTGCAAATTTTATTGCAGATTATTTAAAATGCGCTCGAGAAATGATAGCAGCTGCAGATTTTATAGATGCTTTCGGGCATATAGATTATGTGGCCAGGTATACCCAGGCTGCACAGCAGCTTTTTTTATACGAGAATTACCCGCAAGAATTTGACTCACTTTTGAAAACCATCGCCCAGCGTGGCCTGGCGATTGAAATAAACAGCGCAAGATTTAACCAAGATGCTGCGGCGCAAAAGCTGCTGCCAATCTACCACCGCTTTAAGCAGCTTGGAGGCAAATACTGTACTCTAGGCTCGGATGCCCATGATATGCAGCGGCTGGGCCGCGATATAGATAAAGCCCATGACATAGCCCAGGCAGCGGGGTTGCAGCCAGTGTATTTTAAGGAAAGAAAGATGATACTGTGAAGCCGACAGGTGGCAAGTCTTCATTTGTGAAACAGGCGGCCATACTTGGAATGGCTTCTATTTTTGTGCGCCTTATAGGTTTTTTGTACCGCATACCCTTAACCAACAGAATGGGCGACGAGGGCATGGCTTTTTATACCACGGCTTATTTTGTGTATGGTTTTGCCATTGCTATATCTTCTGGGGCTTTGCCTGCGGCGGTTTCGCGCTTGGTTAGCGAGCGCATTGCCCTTAGGCAGTACCGCAATGCCCACGAGCTTTTTAATACCGCATTTATTTTTGCCATGGCTATTGGGGCTGGGGTTGGCCTTGTCATGTGGGGCGGGGCAAATACATTTGCTGGGATTTTTGGCATGCCAGAGGCCGCCGGGGCTATACGCTCCCTTGCACCAACGGTGTTTTTTGTTGCTATTTTGGCGGTGTTTCGCGGGTATTTTCAGGGAATGAAAACTACCATCCCCACGGCTACATCCCAAGTGATAGAGCAGATTTTTAAGGTGATTTTTACGGTTTGGTTTGTGTTTTTGTTCTTCGACGCGGCCAATTTGCAATACGCCGTTAGCCGGGGGGCTTTGGGTACTGGTATTGGTGCGGTGGCCGGGGTGGCAGTGGTGGCCATCATGTATTTTACCGTACATGGCAAGCTGCGCAGCAGAGCCGACAAGGACAGAGATTATGCTAATTTCGAAACCAGGCGCAGCCAGATGCTAAAAATCTTCTTTACATCGCTGCCTATTTTAATTAGCATGAGCATTTATGCTGCTACTTCTATGCTGGATATTGGTATGGCCAATTGGCGCATTGGGGCAAGTGACGCGTTTTCTGGCGAGGAAATTACTGCCTTGGTAGGGCAGTTTAACAATAAATTTTTGCTGCTAACCACATTGCCGGTGGCGCTGTCCATTGCGCTTTCTGCCGCAGTGCTGCCGGATATAACCACCTCACAAGTGGAGATGGACAATAACGCCGTGCGCAGCAAAATAAATATGAGCATTAGGATTTCCATGATACTAACCATCCCGGCGGCTGTGGGCCTGGCTGTGCTGGCAGACCCCCTCATTGCCCTGCTTTTCCCAAGCCACCCAGACGGTGGCTGGCTGCTGGTGTATGGTTCTGTTAGTGTGGTTTTTGTGGCGCTGGTGCAGGTGCTAACTGGGGCATTGCAGGGTGTGGGCAAGGTGAGTATACCTATGATAGGGGCGGCTGCGGGGGTGCTTAGTAAAATACCGGTTAACTATTTTCTTATGTATATCCCAGAAATAAACATACTAGGCGCAGTAATAAGTACCGTAATCTGCTTTGTTATAGCTGCGGCTGTGAATATCATGTTCTTGAAACGTTATACTGGTATAATGCCAGATTTGTTGGGAGCGTTTGGCAAGCCTTTGCTGGCCGCCGCTGTAATGGGGCTAGCCGTTTTTGTAAAATACCAGATGATGGCTTGGGTAGCTTCTAATACTGTGGCTACAATAACCGCCCTGCTGTTTGGTGCAACAGTGTATGTAATATTTATGTGCGCTATACGGGGGTTTAAACATGGGGATATAGATTCCTTGCCAATACCTGGGCGGGTTAAGCGGTGGATGAAGATTTAAGGATAAAACAGTCAGAGGCTTTGGATACTTGGACGGCAGGTAGCGCAGTAACCGATAAGCGCGCCTCCCATCCGCTTTCTTTCGGGTTGCATTTGAAAAAAGCGGGCTTCAAAACTTTGAAGTTGTGGTACCATACGGTACCATAATTACAGGAAAATGGTACCGTATGGTACCATTTTTTTGATAAAAAATCTCGTTTTTATGAGGGCGGTATGACAAAAATCCCGAAAATGCGTTGTTTTTAGATAAATCAGATGAAAAGTTTCAATGTTTATATTTGCTCGCCCCCAAAACTTCCTTTAGAACGCAGTAAAATTTACACAAGGCTAGGCGCTAAAAGCCGTATCACATGCAGAATTGGCTGGCGAAGGCCTGTAGTTTTGTGCGCATATTTTAGAGGGAATTACTATGCAGCAGTGAAAGCCTAAAAACCTCACCAGAAATCAAACTTGAGGGTGTCTGTGGCGTAGCCTATTAGCCTATGACCGGGTAAAAGTTGAAGATTTTGCCCCGATTTTTTTCAAAAAGCAAGTGATGTGGCAAGCAAGGCGCTTCGAAGCCTTACACGCCCAAGTATCCAAGGTAAACCACGACAAACGCATGAAAACTGAATAAAAAAACCAGCAAGTATTACCAAACAACAAATGTGTCATACTCCTCACGAGGTGAGGACATGAACAACATAGTACAATGGCTGGAAGTGGCAGAGGACACGCCAACCCACTGAAAAAGACGCCGCATTTAACCTCAGCATCATGAGAAAGATGGCATTAAACACGCTTAAATTGGTAGACCTTAGCAGCATCATGAAAAGAATGAGCATAAAAAATAAACGGTATATTATTGGTGCGAACTTTGAGCAATATTTCGAAACCCTTATGAACCTGTGATTAGTTACAGTGCACAGTTGACAGTATACTGATTACGGTGTATAGTGCAGGTGTCGCTCGAGAGACACAATAAATAATCACGGAGGTTACACATGGACATGAACGAACTCAACAAGAACCTGGGCGTATTCGCAACAACGCTCGCCGAAAGTATCAAGAAATCGTTGCCCAGTATGCAACCCGATGAGTTAAACAAAAACTTGGAAACCTTTGCAACGATGCTTATTAACAGCGTAAAAGAAGCATTACCAAAACCGCCCGAATCCTTTCCATTTTCAAAATATGAAGCCGAGCTAGACAAGGCACAAGATGAAATGGGAAAAGTATTAAAAT
>WQVK01000043.1 GCA_009784025.1 Defluviitaleaceae bacterium | reverse complement strand
TTGGCGTTGGCGTTTCGGTTGGGGTTTCGGTTGGCGTTGGGGTTTCGGCTGGGGTTGGCGTTTCGGTTGGGGTCGGCGTTGGGGTTTCGGTTGGCGTTGGGGTTTCGGTTGGGGTTGGCGTTGGGGTTTCGGTTGGGGCTGGCGTTTCGGTTGGGGTTTCGGTTGGCGTTGGCGTTTCGGTTGGGGTTTCGGTTGGCGTTGGGGTTTCGGCTGGGGTTGGCGTTTCGGTTGGGGTCGGCGTTGGGGTTTCGGTTGGCGTTGGCGTTTCGGTTGGGGTCGGCGTTGGGGTTTCGGTTGGCGTTGGGGTTGGTGTTTCGGTTGGGGTTGGCGTTTCGGTTGAGGTTGGCGTTGGGGTTTCGGTTGGGGTCGGCGTTGGCGTTTCGGTTGGGGTTGGGGTTGGCGTTTCGGTTGGGGTTGGGGTTGGCGTTTCGGTTGGCGTTGGAAGAACAATAATTTCCACTGTACTGATAACAGTGATAACCCCTTCATTGGGGCTGTCGTATATGATGTATGTGTAACCTTCTGGCAAGTCTATCGCGTCTAGTGAGTACACAAACCCCGCGCCATAACTTGACCAGCGCTGCAGGCCTGTAAAAGTATGACTCCAGTGGTTTGACTCGTTTAGCACAACTGGGGCGCGGTAGTTTGAATAATCACGCTGCAGCTGTATAGTTACGGTATCTGGGCGTATGCCTCCTATGTTATTGTTGTCATTCCATAGTTTATTTACAGTAATGTTTCTGTATGGCCCATAGGGTAGTATAACGAGGTCGAAAATGGGCGGTACAGCCCAATCGTACCATCGCATGGTTGCATCAACTAGCGGAAGCCTGTATGCGCCACAAAAATCTGGGATTCGTCGTTCGCCGCCTGAAAAAATGTGGCCCATCATGTGGTTATGTATTGAATAACGCACATTTGCAGCACTTACATACCAACCAGGTGGCATGAACCATTCCACCTGAGGCCAATCCATCATAATGTACGGCAAATTGCCTGCATGTATGTTGTCTATCCAAAAACTCCGCACAATGTTGTAAGGGTAGGCTGTTCTTCCATCCCTTAGAATCACCATAAACATATTTGGGTCCTGTAGGGTAAACCAGATTGGAGACTGGCCAGAACCTTCATTGGCGGTTTCCATCTCTGGTGGTGTGTTTTCGGGTGATGGTTCTTCTGTTTCAGTTGTGCCTTCGCTTACGCTTGGTGTCTCTATTGGAGTTTCTTTAGTTTCGGTTGTAGTTTCGTTTATACTTGGGGTTTCTATTGGGGTTGCTTCTGCTGGGGTTTCGTCGGTTTCGTTAGCATTTTCGTAGATGCTGGTGGTTTCTGGTGGGATGCTTTCTATTGGGGTTTCTTCATCTGTGCCTTCGTTGATGCTGCTTGTTTCTGTTGGGGTGGTTTCGGCTGGTGGTTCTTCGTTTTCGGTGGCTGATTCGCTGGTGGCTGCTGTTTCTTCTTGGATGTATTCGTAACTATTTTCTTCATAACCTGGGTAATAGCCTTCTGCGATTATGCCAATATGCAGCGTGCTTAACAGCAACACAATAGACATGGCTACTGCCATGGTCTTTTTTGCGTTATTGTTTTGCAAAGCTGCAATTTTTTTAAGCATTTTCTTCTCCTATTTGGCTACCATGCTCTGAGTTAAAATCGCCTTGTTTTGGCGCTTAATAGTGTTTCTCCAATTTGTTATTTAATTTGAGGTTAATAATTTGAGGTTAATATTATTCAATAAATTCTAATAGCTGCAAGATATCTGTGGGCATATTGCCGTTTTGGAAATGCTGAAAGCGCATATGCCAGCCACTTCCATTTGCATTCATCGCTGTGCCTATTAGAATATCACCTCTGCCTACATCTGTCACGTAAAACCTGTATGTTTTGTCTGCAAAAACGCGTATTTGGTCTGAGAAGATGAAGCCGTGATTTCCTATTATTGTCGCTACATCTTGCGCGCCTTGCGCGGCGGATAGGGCAGCTAAAATTTGGTCTGTTTCATCCATATAAGCGGGCGAAGGCGTTGGCTGGTATGTTTGTTGCTGGCCTTGTGGCTCATTTGTTAGCGGTTGGTGTATATATGTTTCGCCGGCTGTGGCAGCGGGGAGATAATCGTCGTTGCTTGTTGCAACCATGTATACAGCTGTTGCGGCCACGCTTACGGTAACTAGGCAGGCGGCGGCTACATAAGCTATTGTTTTTGTGGTAACGGTAGCTACTGTGGTGGCCACACCGGTGGCGCCAGCAGCTTCTGCTGTGGCGGCTGCTGCCCCTGCAAGTTCTACCAGGCCGGCTGCCATGGGGGCAACTGATGGTAGGCTTGCGGCGAATACTTGCTCTTCTATTATAAACAAAAGACTAAGCGGCGCAAGTAGCAAAGCTTTCTTGGCGATTTTTCCACGCTTCTTTTCTAGGTTTATTCTTATGGTTTTTCTTGCGGTGGATAGGGCTGTGTATACATTGTTAGTGCTGCAGCCCATTAGCTCTGAGATTTCTGCTGCCGAGAAATCTGCAAAATAGTATAGATACACTATTTCACGCTGGGTTTTTGGCAATAATTCTATTATTTTTAGCAGCTCGGTTCTGCGCTCTTTGTTTTGCAGGCTTTCTTCTGGCAACAGGCCTTCATTTAGCTCTTTAACATCTGCCGGAAGCTCGTCTGTTGTTGTGATTAAATCTTGGCTGCGTTTGGCCGCTTTGCCTTTGCGATAACTTTCATGCACGGCTATCTTGCGCAAATAGGCCAGTAGGGTTTCGCCCCTTAGTTGGTCTGTTTTCCTAAAAGCGATAAGAAAAGTGTCTTGCACTACTTCTTCTGCGTCTTCTTTGTTGGAGCAAAATTTCTGAGACACGAAAAAAACGGAGGCATAGCACTTTTTATAAATCTCGTCGAAAGCGCTTTTGTCACCATTGTTTAGCCGTTCTAGTAACGGGTTGAAGTTGTTTATGTCGCCTTTTTCTTTTAAATTATCGCCAGTGGAAATTTTACTCACCTCATGTCTGTAGCAGATTATCAGGCCTTGTGGGGATATTTTCAGGTTCTTCTAAAAAGAGTATGTCTCGCACTTGCAACACATCGCTTGGGTCGTGCTTTAATGTTTTTTTGAACAGGTCAAGCTTGGTTTCTAACCGCTCTGCATATAGGATAATCACGCTTATTACGTGGTTTTCTGTAAGTTTGGTTGCTGCGGCTATTTCTGTAACTGATAGGTTCAAATAATAGAAATACCCTATGGCCTGCTGTTCTTCGTGGCCAAAGTTGGATATGGCGCTACACAAAACATACATAACCTTAGAATGGCCCATGAAGGCCTTTGGTATCTCTGGTGATTTGATTTGAATTACCGCGCTTTGCGGCTGCAAAGCGTCGTTAGATTGCTGTATTTTACCCAAATGGCCCCCTCCATTCTCTTATGATAATATTTGCCCTACACATATATATAGGGCAGAATGGAGAAAAACCTTAGAAAAAATATGAAATATTTTTCAATGTAATTTTTTCCAATTTTGGTTTTTTGGGTTTGGTTAGGTGCTACGGTTTATTATAGCGTGTTTTCGGGGAAATTAGTAGAAGTTTTTCTATCAATTAATTGCAATTTTTATTTGCACATTGCCCTGTCTGTTGTTTCGTTGATATTGCTGGGTACATAATACCAAATATTCCATTGCGCTTCAAATTTTTTCTCCTTTGGCAGGGGACAATGCGGCTTTGCTGCTTTGCAATATAGTGAAATAAATGAGAAACGGTCCCGCCAGAACGGCACAGCAAACTCCAAAACAAGGCGTTTCAGGCATTTTTGCCGCGACAGGCAAGGCCGATTTCGAATTGTTTCACTATGACCCCCCCCCATTGTCAACTTCCTGTCAGATAGCAAAAAAAAATCAGTTGGTCGGAAATTCCGACCAACTGATTTTTTCTCCAGCGGATGTTTTACTTGTAAATTTTTCTGCCCTTTTCGTCTGGGGTGCCAGTTTTGCGGTAGAAGTAGGTGTTTATTATGTCGCGCCATTCTCGGGCGTTTTCTAGCTGTAGGTCAAATCTTTTGCGTACTTGGGCGTAGGCATCTGGGGGTAGTAGATTTTCTAAGGATTCCCAGGTTTTTATGAAGGCGCGTACTTCTTCTACCCCTTCAAAATGAGTGTCGTAGATATGCTGCAGCAGGGTTTTTCCGCTTTTTAGCTTGTAATCGTATGGCAAGCGATGGAAGTATAGCAGCATTTCTTCCGGGCAGGTTTCGATATTTGCATAAATATTTCGGAGATGCGGCTGGTATTGATCAACATAACCTGTGCCGCGGCTGGTGCGGTCCACGCCTATTGCCACATGATCTGCACGGTGGTATGTGCCCCATTTTGTGTATTCGTAGCCGTCTACGCTTGGGCCGTAGTGGTGATGCGGGTACACCATCCAGCAGATACCCAGGGGAGCGTTGTATTTTTCGTATGTGAGGCGTGAGGCCAGCATCATATCCACTATTGGGTTGAATACGGCTGGGTTTGTGCCAAAGGTAAGGGCTGTCCATTCCCGGGTGATGGCGGCGGCGGTAAGGGCGGGGTCCCAGGCCAAGCGGCCAAAGGCGTATAGGTTGGCCTGGGCCATAAGATGGCCGCACCAGTTTTCGTCGTCGCCGGTGTTGTTTACGCCAACCACGGCCTCAACTTCCTTGTTTGCGCCCACAAGGTCGCGGGTGCTGCGGGTTTCGTTGAACGGCATATCGAAAACTTCTTCCCATTGCACGGCCCAGTTGTACATATCCTTTTGCTGGCCGGTGTATTCTTGGGTCACTTGGAATTCTATGGCCTGGCGGGTATTTTTAGTTGCTCCAAGCAGCGGCGAGTTTGGCTCGCGCACTTGGAAATCTGATGGGCCATGCTTGATTTGCAGCACGACATTTTGCTCAAACTTGCCATCTATTGGAAAGAAAGTATCGTAGGCGGCCTTTGGGCGGTCGGTTTTGGTGTCGCGCCAATCTTGCAGGCAATTGTATATGAAGCAGCGCCAATAAACCGTGCCACCAAAGGGCTGCAGCGCGCGGGCAATCACGTTTGCGCCCACATCTTGGGTGTGGCCAAAGGCCAGTGGCCCAAGGTTAAATTCAGAATCTGCCTTTACAAGAAAACCCGCTAAATCTGGCACGGCCTTGTACACGCGGGCCGCAGCATCTGCCCAGAATTTTTCCACATCGGGGCTCGCTGGGTCGCTGGTTTGAAGCCCACCAATCCAGCAGGGGCTGTCGAAATGCACGGAAATGATAAGCCGTATGCCAAACGGACGGAAAATCGCGGCCACTTCCACAAGGTCTGCAAGGCCGGCATCTGTTAAAAGGCGGGCGGTAAGAGGGCGCACGTTTACGTTGTTTACGCTAATCTGGTTTATGCCAACGCTGGCTAGCAGGCGGGCGTAATCCTTTAGCCTTTCAGGGTCGTAACCTAGCTTTCCATCGCGCCACAGCAAAGATCTACCTGCGTAACCGCGCTCTACGCTGCCGTCGCCGTTATCCCAATGGTTGAGTATGCGCATTTTAACGGCGGGGGCGTCGCTTATGTTGATAGAGCTGGCATCTTCGCCCATGCGGATTTTTGCAAGGAAGGCATACACGCCGTAGAGGATACCATTGGCGCAGCTGCCGGTAATATTGATGCTGCCGCCATTTGCGGCAATTTTATAACCCTCGGCAGGCAAGCTGGCGTCGATATCCAGGGTTATCACATCTGCGCTGATGCTCACATCATTAAGCCCGCGGCTGCATTCTTCCGCTGCAAAATTGCAATCTGGGTGCTTTACCACCGCATTGGGGTGGGAAGAGACCGCGCCAACCATGGGCTGAAACCATGCCCTGTAACCAAAACTCGTTTTCTTCATAATCAACCTTCTTTCAAATTTATAGTTAGGTGAACCAAGAACCGTCCACCAGAACTTGCTGTTTTACCTGCCCTTGTTTGCGCGGCATGAAGTTGGTTATATTTTTTTAGAGTTCTTGCGAAATCACAAAAAACGCGATTTCGCAAAACGCCTGATGGACAAAATAAACATTTCATGTGCTTTCAAAATCCAGTTGGTCGGAAAATCCGACCAACTGGATTTTCATGCAATCCGTCGCCCTATGGCGATATTATAGCATATCTCCACCACGCAAAACGCAAAATCCCATAAAAATTCAAGGTTTTTCGCTTCTTTATTCAAATGCAATCATAAGGAAATCGGGCGGCAAGTCGTGCCCGTTTCACGAAGCAAATCTTATCTAATGCTTCGACATATCCCTCTTGATATGTCCTAAGTATAAACTTGACAACAGCAGCCCAACATGGATATAATTACGAAATCATGGACAAATTAAATATTGGGGAGAGTGAGCATGGAAAAGGACATGACTGTTTTTGACAATGCAATTCCCATGCTTCATTATTTTAACCATAGGGTTAGCACGCCCAGCTGGCAGATAGATTCTGGCGTAATCAATTTTATAGATTTGACGTACATAACTGGCGGCCAGGTTGTATATGTTGTGGATGGCGAAAGGTACGCGGCCAGCGAGGGGGATTTGTTTTGTATCCCCAAAGGGGCCGTGCGGGCGGCAAAAAGCCCTAACCCGGCGCAGTTTGAATGCTTTGTGGCCAATTTTTCTTTGCACAATTTGTACGGTGGCGAGACGACAATGCCGCTGCCGATGCTGTCCAGCCTTGGCCGTGATGCAGATTTGATTTCTAGCTTCCGCAGGCTTAGCGAAATTTGGCTAACCCGCACACCGGGGCATACAATGCGCGCCCGGGCACAATTTATGATGATTTTGCAGCGCATAATGTCCGTAATGGTTTACGATGTGGACACCTATCATTTTGACGCACGCATAAAAAACGCAATCCGCCACATAACCGAGCGCTTTCAAGAGCCGCTAACAATATCGGAAGTAGCAGAGGCGGTATCGCTAAACCCCATTTATTTCGGGGCATTGTTTAAAAAAGAAACCCACACCACTTTCCGTGACTACCTAAACAGAATAAGGCTAAACCAAGCCGAAGACATGCTACACACCGGCAAATACAACGTAACAGAAGTGGCCAACAGCTGCGGCTTTACAGATGTATTCTACTTCAGCCGCCTGTTTAAACGATATAAAGGGATACCGCCTTCTTCGGTTAATGTGATTAAGCTCTAACAAAATCGAAAAGCAAGCAAAAAACTTTAATATTGGAGAATGATATGAAAAAATTCACTATTATTTTTGCCATGGCTGTTATTTTTTTTACCGGCTGCGGCATGAGGGGCACTGCCTATGTGTATCCGTTAGCAAGCAACGACACACCCCATAGGGTTATAATTGACCAGATTGGCCGGGAGGTTGCGCTGCCAGAAGGGCCGCTTACCCTTGGCATGTCGCGCCGCACGGCTATTTTCCTAGCCATCAACGCTGGCGCGCTAGATAATATCGTTAATGTGGGCGGCTTTGCCACAGGCAGCATGCTTTGCGACGCCGTGCCGCAGCTGCGCGAAAACGCCGTAGCCACCGGGCTTAACTCCCATGTAAACATAGAAGAGCTGGCTAATGTAATGCCGGATGTTTTCCTAGTTAGCATCGGCGACATGCACGCCATTTTAGATGAAATTGAAATGCTGGGCATCGCTACCGTGGTAATAGACCCCGAGGATTTTGACAAAATCCTGGAAACACTAGAGATTATCGGCTATCTTGCCGGCACAGAAGAACATGTGCAAGAGGTTATCGCCGCATTTAACCAGAACATGGATTTAGTGGCGCAGCGCGTGGCACAGGCGCAGCGCACCCCCACCGCCATCGTGCTGGGCAATGCACCCCTTGCGGTTCACCCCCCCAGCATGTTACAAACTCATTTGGTAGAAGCAGCAGGCGGCTTTAACCTGGCATACCAGCTAGAGGGTAATTTTTTTGTGGATGTTAATATTGAAGAAATCCTTTCTTGGAACCCGGAATATATCTTTATCACAGCCTTTGGCGGCTTGCAGCCCGAGGATATTTTAGAAGACCCACGCTTTGCCCCGGTACAGGCCGTGCTTGATGGGAATGTGTTCAAATTCCCGTCCGTGGCAGATTGGTGGGATACTCCCTCTGCCGCCGTTAGCCTGGGCGTAATGTGGGCCACCCATAAAATGCACCCAGATTTGATTTCATTTGAAGAGCTTGAGGCTGCGGTTGCGCATATGTACAGCCTCACCTTTGGCGGGCATTTCGGAATGGACTACTTTGGTTTCTAAGGGTAAGCTGTCTTTTTCGCTGCTTATTGCCCTGCTTATTGTAGGCTTATTTGTGTTGTTTATCTTCACCATCGCCATGGGCCGTTACGACCTTGGCGCTGGTGATGTTTTTTTTATCCTGCTAAGCAGAATATTTCCGTTTCTGCAAATTGAACCTACCTGGACGGCCGTGTCTGAAGTTGTGGTGCTGCAAATACGGCTGCCCAGGATAATAGGCGCGATGCTTATTGGGGCGGCCTTGGCCACGGCGGGAGCTACATACCAAGGGCTTTTTCGCAACCCTATGGCCTCGCCAGATTTCCTTGGGGTAACCAGCGGCGCAAGCATTGGTGCGGCGCTGGCTATTATAATGGAACGCTCCTTCACAGAAGTGCAAATTTTCGCCTTCGTGGGCGGGCTGGTGGCCACGCTTATCACCACCAGCATCCCCAAAATAATGCGCAATGATTCCACCATTATGCTTATACTCTCGGGCATTGTGGTATCTGGGCTGCTGCGTAGTGTCATGTCATTCATGCGCTATATTGCAGACCCACAAACCGCCCTGCCTTCCATCGTTTTCTGGCAGATGGGTTCCTTGGCCAATGTCACCCCGCAGGAAGTGATGGCAATTTCCATACCAATGCTTATTTGCTTTGTGGTTATCATATGTATTTCCTGGTGGATTAACATAATGTCCCTGGGCGAGCTGCAATCTGCAGTGCTGGGGGCTAATTATAAATTCTACCGCCGGGTAGGCATTGTGGCCAGCACAGTGCTAACCGTGCTGGCCGTGGCCATTGCCGGCGAAGTTGGCTGGGTGGGGCTGGCCATCCCGCATTTTGGGCGGCTGCTTGTGGGGGTAGACAACAAGCGCCTGATGCCCGTGTGCATACTAACCGGGGCTATTTTTATGCTGATAGTTGATACCTTCGCAAGAAGCCTCACCACCGCAGAGATACCGCTGGGGGTACTGACGGGGTTTGTGGGCGCGCCGTTTTTTATGTTGCTGATATATCGGCAGAAGACGCGGCTGGGGTAAAACAGTTAGAACCCGCATCAAAGGCTTATCCCAACCCATAACCAATTAGAGTTCTGCTGAAATCAAAAAACGTGATTTCAAAAGAGGTCTATTAAAAAAACCAAAACCAACTAATTACAAATTGTAATAAGTTGAAATGCCCCAACCCTTACCCGGCTTTTATGCTATACTATCATCCAACTATTACCCCAGGAGAGATACCATGCTAGAAGTCTCAAAAATATCATTTAGCTACAAGCCTACCCAAACGGTGTTTACAGATGTGTCTTTTCGCCTTGAGGCTGGGCAAATCATGACCCTGCTTGGGCCAAATGGCGTGGGCAAATCCACCCTTTTCGATTGTTTATGCCGGCTAAAAACGCCAGATACCGGCGAGATTATATTGGCTGGCAAGCCCATTGCATCTTACACCATGCGGCAGCTGGCCTCGGTTATCACTTTGCTTTCCCAAACGGTGCAATCTGTTTTCGATTTCACGGTGCTGGAATATGTGCTTATGGGCTGCGCCCCGCGCATTTCGCCATTTGGCAGCCCCGCCGCCCAAGATTATGAAGAAGTTGACCGGGTGCTGGCGCAGCTGGGCCTCAGCCATTTTGCAGATAGGATATTCACAGAGCTTTCCGGCGGCGAGAAGCAGCAGGTGTCCATTGCAAAAGCAATAGTGCAGCGGCCAAAAATCATGCTTTTCGATGAGCCAACATCATTCTTAGATGTGGGCAACCAGCAAAAAATCATAAAACTAATCAAAGAAATGGCCGCCACAGGCTACAGCGTGATAATGACCACCCACAACCCAGACCACGCCATCCAGCTAGGGGGCATATGCGCGCTGATGCACCACGGCGGGCAGATGACAATAGGCCAGCCAGAAAGCCTAAGCGGCGAAATGCTGTCTGAAATTTACGGTACACCGCTAAAGCTGGTGCATGTGCCAGAGGTGGGGCGGATGGCCTGCGTGGCAAAATAAATGTAAACGCTTGGCAGCTTAGAAATTTCCCTCGGCTACCAAGCGTTTTTTGCTAACCATCCCTTTTTTCGGCCGACTATATACATATATGATGAAATAAATGAGAAACTGTCTCGCCAGAGCGGCTCATGAAACGCCAAGACAAGGCGTTTCAGGCGTTTTTGCCACGACAGGTGAGACAGATTTCGAATTATTTCACCATAAAATCAAAGGAGGTGACACGAGTGAACGAAATCACAACCATGCTGCACGACAAAGCCTTCCTACAAAACCTATACGGCTTCGCCTACAAGCGCACAAACAGCGCCCATGAAGCCGAGGATTTATGCCAGGATATTGTCGTAACTGCCCTGGCTGCCGCCCAGCGTAACAGCCATATATCCAACCCTCATGCATTTTTTTGGACAATTGCCCGGCGGGTGTATGCAGATTTTCTACAAAAGCGCAACAGCAATGCCCACACAGGCCTGATAGAAGGCGCACACACCGAATCCAACCCTATAGACAGCTTTATAGATGATGAAAACGATAGCTACCAGCTACGCCGTATTTTCATGGAAATCAGCTTCCTGGCAAAAATCTACCGGGATGTATGCATCATGTACTACCTGGACGAGCTGAAAATCCCAGCCATTGCCCAAAACCTGGGTATAAGCGAAAACACAGTAAAGCAGCGACTATACTCCGCTCGTGAGACCATCAAGAAAGGGGTACAAAAAATGGAAACAAATCAACTGCTTAAACCCACCAGTATCCAGTTTATCGGCACGGGCAACCCATATGGCAACGACCCGCGCACGGTAGCCCAGCGCAGTTTTTCTCAAAGCCTGCTATACCTTTGCCGGGACACAGAGCGCAGCGTGAAAGAGCTATCCACCCTGCTGGGCATGCCCATGCCGTATGTAGAAGAAGAGGTAGAAATCCAACTTGCCGGCGAAAACGGGCACTACGGCAATCTAAGAAAAACCGACAGCGGAAAATACATCGCCAATGTAATAATCGTAAACATTGAGGATGTTTTAAGCACAAACGACCTATACAGGGAACGTGCGCGCGCCCTAGCGCGAAAATTCTGCGAATATGTAAAAACTATCAACTTGCTAGGCCTACCCTTCTTAAACCAGCCGGAAAGCGAAAGCCTAATCCTATGGCCGCTTCTGCATAGAGTCAGCAATTGCTTCACGGATGCCGTGAAAAGCGCCATCGCCAAAAATCATCTTGCAGATATCACGCCCACAAAACGTGAATTTTACAGCTTTGGCATGGCCGTTCGCGATGTGCTGCTGGATTTAGATTACGCTTTTTACGGCTGCGACGGTTCGGACAACCACGCCATAGGCGGCTACAAGCGAATATTCATGTCCAACCTGTACGGACGGCGCCTAGAGAAGCATTTTTCATGCAACGATAATGTCTTCCAAGATGGACCGCTCCTTACCATCAGAGCCATAGGCGGCCTACCCCTATCCCAGCTATCCGAAAGCGAAAAAGAAACCGCTGCCCGCGCCATGGAAGAAGGCTATATCACAAAAAAAGGCGACAGCCTGCACCCCCGCATACTAGTAAGCGAAAAAGACGTCTACTGGGCAGCCCTAGAAAATTTCCAAGCCGAAATAGACGCCCACGCCGCCCCCCTAGCTGCCGAAATCCATAAAAAAATCAAAAAGCACGTGCCCAAGCACCTACTGGGCGAATGGGAAATGTTCGTAATAGTAACCTCCAACATAGTAGCCGACGAGCTAATAGAAGAATGCATACGCCAAGGCAGCCTCATCCCGCCAGAGAAGCCGCTTTCTGCCGCTGGTGTGATTATGATAGTGGATAAGTAGATTATAGTCGCTCCACCTAAAAACCCTCACATAGAGCTTGTAAATTTCCAGCAAACCTTCGTCGCTAAAAACCTTGCGCACCGCTAGTGCGCGGCGGCTTTCAGCTCCTCGCCTTGCGAAAAATTTCCTGCGCTCTATGCGAATGTTTTTAGGTGAAGCGACTATAAAACCGTCAGGGCTTCGCCCCGACACCCTCTTCTTTTCATAAGGTTCGCTTCGCGAACCCGGCAGGACCTGCCGCCCGATTTCTTTCGGGTTACATTTGAAAAAAAGAAGCAAAAAACTTTAGCATTGGAATATAAAATTGGAGGCGATACATTGTTATCGCCTCCTTAAACAGGTCGCAATCATACTGTTTTTGTTTCTTTTTTTAAAGGTATGCTGAACACAATTTTATTTCTTGCAATTACTTTTTTGAAAAAAGCCCTTGTTTTACGGCTTTTTTAATTTTTAGTTTCGGGTTTCGGACTCTTTTTTATAGAAAAGCGGTACCCTACGGTACCATTCACACTAAAAAATGGTACCGTATGGTACCACTTTTTGCCCCAAATTTGAATCTTTCTATAGATTTTTCAAAATAAGTCAAAAAAATCAAACGACACAGATTGTATCAAAACCGCTTGAGCATCAAAATCCACAGGCTCGAAATTCGCGTAAAACCTGCCAGCCATGAGTATTGTCGGCTGCCACCTACTGCCATTCATACGGGTCTTTGAAATTGTTTATCACAACAGACCTATCCTTGGGGTAGTCGTAGCTTGTCCATCTCTCGTAAGTTTCCACCAGCCCAGCTATGGCCTGGTCACTTAGGCTGGCTAGGGCCTCGTGGCATTGCTGCACTATGCCTTCTGGCTTATTTGTGGCGTTTATCACACATTCTTCCAGCTTGCGCACCGATGGGAATAGAACCTCATTTTCCAGTAAAATTAGCCGGTATAGGCTAAACACCATAATATTGGCGATATGATGCCTGTGATAACCCTGTGGCTTGCACATTAGCCAAAAATACAAATACGCCTGCTTCATGGTACAGTAATAGCGCAATTTCTTGGCCTCCAGCTCTGCCGCAGGGAAGCGCGGAATACTTGCAGCAAGCTCTATCAGCCCATCTTCTTTACAAAACAGCGGCCGCGCGGCCATAAACATATTGCGCATAGGCTCGCTGCCGCTTTCTACAAGCTGCCGCATCTGCCCCGGGCAAGAAAAATGCGTATCAATATACCCGCCCGGGTAAGTACATTTGCCATGCACAACCTCCATAGTAGCCCCCGCAGCCCGCTTCCGCTCAAACACTTCATCAGAAACCACCGCCACCGCATCAATATCCGAATCCTCCCGCTCTGTGCCCGTAGCCACAGACCCAATCAAAAACAGCGCAATAACATCAGGGTCTGCCTGATAATGCGCTGCCATGTTGATTATCGAATCCTCGTGATGTTTCATTCGTATTCCTCATTTTTTTGCAAAACCGCCGTGGCCTGGCTGACCACATCTCCACCCGCGTTTCAAAAAATAGGGCAAAAAACTATATAGTGAAATAATTCGAAATCGGTCTCGCCTGTCGCGGCAAAACACCTGAAACGCCTTATCTCGGCGTTTCAGAAGCCGCTCGGGCAAGGCCGTTTCTCATTTATTTCACTACAGCATGGAATCATTATATCAATGTTATAGTTTTTTTTGCTTTATTTTTTAAAAAAATCCGATTATGGTTATTATTCAACCGTAATCACAACCTGCTTATCTATCCGTTCATGCGTAGTTATTTCTGCGCTTACTAGGATATTTTCTGGGGTTTCGGTGAAGCTTAGTTGGCGGGAGATTATATCTACGGAGAAGTCGAATTCGCGGATTAGGCGGTTGGTTAGGATGGTTTCGGCCAGGGCTTTGGCTTCGGCTGGGGTACGCTGTCGGTTTTGTGGGGTGAATTCGGTGAAATGCTCCTTTATTAGGATAATTGGCAGGGGGTAGTTGCCGGCTGCGCCTGGCTGGTGCATGGTTGTGGTTCTGTCGTAGGATTGGAATGATGGGCGCAGGCCTGGCAGGGCGAAGCGGAGGTTGCCCGCGAACAATAGCTGGATGGTGCGGCGGTGGGCGGTTTCGCCAGTGGGGATTTTTTCTGTGTAGTTTAATGGGATGGCGAATTCTATATTATGGTAGCGGCGCGCCCAAACTTCGGCATGGGCGTGGACGTAAACCAGGGCCGTGCCTGGGGTATCTGGTTCTAGCTCCAGTATGCCGCTTACTAGGATTTCGCCCGCCTGCACCACATCGTTTTGGCGCACCATTGGCGCACCTGCCCCTGCCACTATGGCCGTGATTAGGCCGTCGCTGGTGGCCACCACATGGGTGGGTATGCTGCGGTTTATTATTTCCTGTGGCGGGATGGCCTCTGCCAGCATTATTGTGGTGCGTGTGCCGCGGGTATGTACATCTGCCCAGCTTATTTCGCCAAAATTGTTTAGGATTTCACGCTGCAAATCCCGGTCGTTGTTGCGCCATTTTGGCGCGCCCACTCGCAGGCCTCTATCCTCCACAAAAGCCATGACGGCCTCATGTGACACGGCCTCGTTGCCCAATATTTCAATATCCCACACAAAGGACGACAGCATAAATATGCCCACCACAAAAAACAACACCCCGCCCAGCAAAAGCCTGCGCTTGCGGTGCCTAAACAAGAAAAAAGGCAGCCCATTCTTCTTGATAATCTTGCTGCGGCATTTTGTTTTTCGGGCGCAGGCCTTTAGCATTTTAAAACCCTTAATACTAACGCTAAAATGGATTCCCTCTGGCACCCGCTCTACATCCCAAATGAAAATCCCATGGTAAGCAGCCATGTTCAAGAACCTCTCCAGCCCAAATCCAGTAACACGAACACGAACATTGCCCTTTACTAGTTGGAATAGTTTTAGCATATTTCCCCCTTCTTTGCGCCACCCACCAAACCAACTAATTACATTTTGTAATTAGTTGGTTTGGCAACTACAAATACAAAACCCCAGCAATCTTCCCATATATCAAGATATTCTCTGTGGTGATGTGCCGCAGCTTTAGCCCTTGGCCTTCCACTGCCAGCTCTCCGTCCTTGGTGCGTATGCGTATGCGGGTTTCTGAAAATTCTATCAAGCTCTTATAATTCTCCACGTTAATTTCGTTGCGGCCGGTGGCCATTAGCACTGGCAAGTCCAGGGCTATCTCCTTTGGCAGGGATAACAGGCTTACTAATTTTTCTTTAATATTTGTCATTCTGCCATCCCCTTTCCTTGAAATATATGTGTTTGCCGGGGAGTTTATGATATGATAGAGCAGTGAAATAGGAGGCATCCCATGATAGATTTTTTCCAGGCCACGGCAGATAAGCTTGGCAGCTTAAACAAAACCGAGCGACAGCTCTTTGAATATGTGGTTAAAAACATGGCCCAGGTAAAGGGCCTTAGCATCCAAAAATTTGCGGCTGGGCAGTTTTTGTCCACCACTACTATATTCCGCTTTACGCAAAAGCTGGGGTTTTCTGGCTATGCAGATTTCATCAACAGCCTGCTGGTAACCAGCCACAGTCAAAGCGATGCCACCCTGCCAGATGTGATTATTGGCGGTAGCTACAGCGAAATGTACCTGAAGAACGTAATGGAATCTGTACGGGTGATGCCCCCGGCCTTTGTGGAAAAAGTAATAAACGTACTGCGCCGCCACCCAAATATTTACATCCTTACAGATGACAACACATTCGCAATAGGCCAGTACAGCGAGCGGCTGTTCATAGGCCTTGGCATGCGGGCGTACTTCCCAGAAACAGCCTACCAGCTACAAAACCTGGTAAACCATATCCGCAGCAGCGACATGATAATAGCCCTATCCTACAGCGGCGAAAACCGCCGGTTAATCGACTTTATAGAGCGGGTGTACCTGAAAGAGCGCCCTTTCCTAATGTCCATCACCCGGGCAGACAACAACCCCCTAGAAGGCCTAAGCGACGCAAACTTCTACGTATTTGCAGACGAAATCTGCCTACAAGATGTGGACCTTACCAGCAGCGTACCCATGCTTATGGTGCTAGAAATGCTAATCTACGAATACGCAAAAATAACCCACGGTTGATAAATTTTTCCACCGCAAAATATGACAACACGCTGTCATATTAACAATGATACAATCAAACAAAAAACTTTGGAGGTATCAAATGAAAGAATCACTACAAGCACTACTGGCAGAATGGAAACTCACCAGAAGCACAACCATAAGCTTTTTAGAAGAGCTAAGCGACGCAGACCTAGACAAACCACTGCCCCGCAAGGTGCTAAACACAATCCGCCAGCAAGCTCACGAACTAACCATCTTCCAAGAAGATGTAATAAACTCCCTAACCACAAAAACCCTAGACTTTGGCGGCGAATACAACTACAAAAACCTACCAAAAGAAACCCTAACCCAAAAAATGGCCCAACTAGATGCCGCCCTAGAACAAAAATTAACCCAACAAGAAGGCACCGAAACCATAGACTTCTTCGGCGAACCAAGAAACATCCACCAAATAATGGCCCTACTAATAAGCCATGAAAACATGCATATAGGCCAAATAATAGCCTTCTGCTACGCCACCGGTATACAAGTACCAGACAGCATATCTGAATCGATGGCGCTAGAGGGATAAAACCGCCAAAAGCTAAGGAGGGCCGAAAAACACGGCCATCCTTAGCTTTTGCCTAACGGCTCACTAATCTGTACATAATGTTAAAGTTTTTTGCCCCGCTTTTTTCAAATGTATAGCCGCTCCACCTAAAAACATTCGCATAGAGCGCAGGAAATTTTCCGCAAGGCGAGGAGCTGAAAGCCGCCGCGCACTAGCGGTGCGCAAGGTTTTTAGCGACGAAGGCTTGCGGAAAAT
>WQVK01000042.1 GCA_009784025.1 Defluviitaleaceae bacterium | reverse complement strand
TTCTTGCTTAGAACTGCTTAAAATCGCTTGTCTGTGCCGTGAGTTAATTCGGAAAAATCCTTGTATAATGCGGGTTTGTAGTATATACTGTAATTTGTTTTAGGCAATCACTTAAGTACCACAGAAAATGGTACGTGCGAAAAATTTATGTAAGGGGGTAAAGTGGTATGCTGCAAGAATGGAAAGTAATATGCTTTTTAGCGGAACTATTTCAGACAAATGGAATTAAGTATCAATTTGATGGCTCAACCACTGTTTTCATACATGGAGTTGTATTTGATATGGAAGATGTTGATGTGTATATCAGTTATGATTCTAAAGAAATAGTTCTATCTATGCTGAATGAGCATGAAATGACAGAATTGAAAAATTATAATCATATTATGGAACATTGCTATATAAATATTAACGGAATTTTAGTTCATGCCATGTTTGTTTTTGATAAAACTGATTTTTCGGAAGAAGCAAGGGATATTGTTTATAATGGTGTGAAAATCCACACGAAAAACATTGAGTTTTATAGGAGGCATACGAAAAAAGACAATCCTTTGATACCTTTGATTGACGATTGGTTCAACAGAAAAAATAAGTGCTAGGTGCGTCATTTCCACCCTTTATGGTGTACGTAGTAATTATATGTGAGTGTTTTTAAGTGGACATTGCTACAACGACAAAAAAACCTGCTAGACATTATAATCGTCTAGCAGGTTTTAACATTTCTGTCGCATACGCCAATAGCGTTAGGCAGGTTTTGCAGAAGAGCAATCCATTCCAAACAAAAAAGCCCGAAAACTCGGACTTTTCCCTAAAGCGCGAAAGGAGATTCGAACTCCCGACCCTCGCCTTGGCAAGGCGATGCTCTACCACTGAGCCATTCGCGCACCTGCGGTGGCTAACTCCGCGAAAATGCATACTAGCCTTTTACATACATCTCGTAGCCGTATATTTTGTTCTAGCAGAACCAGCGGGTGATGAGAATCGAACTCACGTATTCAGCTTGGAAGGCTGATGTTCTACCATTGAACTACACCCGCGTACTTTCACACGCCGGGCGAATGCCCAGAGACGGAATCGAACCGCCGACACGAGGATTTTCAGTCCTCTGCTCTACCATCTGAGCTATCTGGGCACAAATGAAATTCCTACATATCTTTGGCGCAATTGAGAGTATACCTTTTTTACCCATTCCAGTCAAGCTTATTTTTGAAATTTTCTTAGACATATTTTACCACCATGATTTTTCCATTTTTGGCACAGAATAATCTTCTTAACAAAATTTTGCGAGGTGTAGTATGAAAAAATTTATCGCTGCAATGTTAATATCCATATTCTCTGCCACGGCGGCGCAGGCGGCCGAAATCACGCCACCAACCGTAGATGCCGCCGGGGCAGTGCTAATGGATGCCTCCACTGGCCGCGTGTTATGGGGCAAAAACGAGCATAATCCCCTAGCCATGGCCAGCACTACAAAAATAATGACCAGCATAATAGCCCTAGAAAGCGGCCGTATAGATGAAACCGTTACTGTATCCAAAAAAGCCGCCGCCGCTCCAAAGGTAAAAATGTACCTTAGCCCAGGCGAAAAAATCCGCCTAGGGGACCTTATGCTGGCGCTAATGCTAGAATCATCAAATGACGCCGCCATAGCCATAGCAGAACATCTATCTGGTAGCGTAGAGGCATTCTGTGCAGAAATGACTGCAAAAGCCCACGCCCTAGGGGCAACAAACACAATCTTCGAGACTCCAAACGGCCTAGACGCGGGCCAGCATCAATCCACCGCCTACGACCTAGCAATAATCACCCGCTATGCCTTAAATGTACCGGGTTTCATGGAGCTTACCAACCGCAAATCCGCCACATTCAGCAGCAACACCCGTAGCTACACAATGAACAACAAGAACCGCTTGTTGTCCGAATACAGCGGCGCAAACGGCGTAAAAACCGGCTTCACCAACAAAGCCGGCCATTGTTTTGTGGGCGCGGCAAAGCGCGAAGGAATGCAATTAATCTCCGTAGTTTTGGCATCTGGCTGGGGTGACCGCGGCCGCAACCAAAAATGGGTAGACACAAAAGAAATCCTAAATTTTGGCTTTGGCAACTACGCCTTCCACACCATAATAGAAGCAGGCACCCCCGCAGGCGCCCTACCAGTAACCCGCTCTCGCACCCCTAGCGCATCATTCGCCTTCAACCAAGAACTAACGCTCCCCTTAGCCTCTCACGAAAAAGAAACCATCAAAATATCCCTAGAAATCCCCCACTCTATCCAGGCTCCCATCACACCCGGCCAACCCATAGGCACAGCCACCATACAAATATCCAACGAAACCTACCAAATCCCCCTAACCACAACATCCGCAGCCACCCGCCACGACCTAAAAACTTCAATAGAAAAAATCCTAAACGCTTACATTGGCCAAATAACTAATACAAAAGTTGATATTATATTGCCGGAAATATATAATTGAAAAAACCATTAGAGGCTTTGCCGATAACCTCTCAAAAAAACTTTATTAAAAAAATTTTTCACAAAAATTTAAAAATGCTGATGTTTACTGGATTTCTCAAACAATCGCACCTGCAAAAACCCGTTTTTTGTCCAAAATGTGGTACCATACGGTACCATTTTGCCCGAATTATGGTACCGTATGGTACCACAATAAAATTTTCTGCCCCGCTTTTTTCAAATATGGCCAGAAAGAAATCGGGCGGCAAGCCGTGCCGGGTTCACGAGGCGGGCTTTATGAGAGACTGGTGGGCATGGCGAAGCCCACGGTCTTAAACATAGAAAGGTTGATGCAATATGGACCACATACACACAATTCCTGTGCTGGATGCCCTGCGCGAGCCGGGTTGCTGTGCTTTTTGCGCTATGGCAGATAAACTTGAAGGGGATGCTATTCATTTTGTCATGGGGCCTTCTTATATGGAAGATGATATCCGTATGGAGACTAATAAAATGGGCTTTTGCAAGAGGCATTTAGAAGCTATGTACAAGCACCAAAACAGGCTTGGGCTTGCTTTGATGCTACATACGCATGTGAGGCAGGTTAATGATGATATGTACAAGATTTTGAAGGGGCGCGTACCTGCGCCGTTTTTTGGGCGCGACCCTAATAGTGCATCTACTAAGCTGAAAAATCATTTGGTGGCCACTATGGATAGCTGTTATGTTTGCCGCAAGGTGGATAGCACTTTCCAGCGATATTTTGATACATTTATGTACCTTTGGGGCAAAGGCAAGGATGAGGCCCGGCTGATAGAAAGCCAAAAAGGTTATTGCATGCCGCATTTTGTACAGCTTTTGGCTACGGTTGATAAGCTTGGCAAGGGCAAGCGCGAACGGTTTTTAGACCATTTGCTGCCCATGTGGTATGAATTTTCCCGCGAAATGGAAGAAGATTTAGACTGGTTTATACAAAAATTTGAGCATAAGAACGCGGGCGAACCATGGAAAAATTCAAAGGATGCCCTGCCCCGGGCGCTCAACCTGCTGGGCGGTATCAGGGAATGAGGGACTTTTTAAGAGCCGAATGGGCCAAGCTTAGGGTCATGACCCTGGAAGAAAAATGGCAGTATTTTTGGGAATATTACAAGATGCAATTCTTGATTATAGTGGGCAGTGTGGCCATTGTGATAGGGCTGATAAATGTATGGTTTATCAACCCCGCACGCAGCGAGTATTTTCACGTCGCCTGGCTAGGGGACCTACTTTACGAAGAGCAAATTAACGAGCTGGCCTACAGGCTAGAGGTTATTGTGGAAGACCCCAGCCGCCAGCAAATAGTAGTTACGTCCTACACAGCCACTTACGATGCCCGAGTTAACGCCTCATTGCAGGTGCGATTTGTGGCTAATATGACCATGGGTTCTATTGATGTTTTCCTCACCAGCGCCCGAGGGGTTTACGAGATTGCAGGCCAGGGTTTTATCCGCCCAGTGCATGACTTGGTTGCCGCGCTGCCAGACTGGCTGCTTTTTCTTGCTGATGAAGATAGGCTGCTGGAGTTTTCTTATTACCATGGGGGTGAATATACCTTTGATGTGATGGGGCTTTCGGTGGCCGGGTCGCCGCTGCTGGCAGAACTAGGCATAGATTGCAACGACCTCTACATCGCGCTGGTGGTGAACAGCGAGAGGGTTCCCCAAGCAGTGCAGGCATTAGAGGTGATGTTTGAATGACGGTAGAAAAAAGAAGCATTAAAGACGGCAATATTTTTATGCTGCTGCTTTTGGTTTGGTTTATGTTTTTTGGGGATATAATGGGGCTGGTTTTTATGGGGCTGGCGGCGCTGGGGCTTCCCATATCTGCTGTGCCTGCCCCTGGGGTGGTTGTGCTAATGCAGGTTGGCTTCTTTTTGCTGCCGCTGGGAATTTGGTTGGCTTTGCGGAAGGATAAACTGCGGGATGTTTTGCCAAGTATGCCCCTTGGCGGGACTAATTTTGCTTATATTGTGGCCATCAGCATATTATTGCAGCCTTTGCTTATGGGAATTGTGCTGCTTACCAATTTCATCTTCCCAAACAATGTGGCGGAATTTATTGGCGGCATGATGCATTATCCGTGGTGGCTCATGATTGTGGCCATTGCAGTAATGCCTGCTATCTGCGAGGAATTTGTTTTTCGGGGATATATCCAAACCAAGCATAGGCATTTGCCATTTTGGAAGATGCTGACGGCAAACGGGTTATTCTTTGCGATTATCCACATGAACCCGCATCAATTTTTTTACGCATTTGTGATGGGGGTTATTTTTGCGGTTATGGTGCATTTTACCCGCAGCATATGGGCGGGGGTACTGTCGCATTTTGTGCTTAATGCCAGCCAGGTTTCCCTTATGTATTTTTTTGCTTCTTTAGAGGGGCAAATTACACCAGCCGAAACAGAAGCTGTGGCCTCCCAGGCAGAAACAATAGTGGCCTATGGGTTTCTTGTTTTTGTGCTGCTAGCATGTACCGGTGCAGCGTTTACACTTACTAAGGCGTTCATCCAACACAATAAAGAGCGCATCCCCAAGGAAGAATTACCAGAGGATACGCCAAAGGTACGATTTTTTGATGGTTATGTTATGGCGGTGATTTTGCTGTTTTTACTATTCACTTTGCTGCTGCCAATGGCCACGCGGGGAAGCAGCCGCCAGGAAGAGCATCACGATACAATCGCCATAACCTCTATAAAGATGCCCGCTTAGCTAAATTCTTTTAAAACGACAGTAGCCAACAATGCTCACAAACAAATCCAGTTGGTCGGAAAATCCGACCAACTGACTATAAAACAACAAATTGGAACGGCACCTAAAACGCCGAAACAATGTGCATTAAAGCGATTTTGCCGCGATCAATGAAGCAATTTTAATTGAGATTGGTATTAAAAACAAAAAAAGCCCGAAAACTCGGGCTTTTTTGAAAAGTCAAATTCATAGTCCTACCTAAACCTAGCCATAAACCCGTCTGGGTCTGCAAGAAATGCTTCTGGATCTAGCACCGCAAAGAAGGCTTCTTTGGCAGATAGGTCTGAGTTAAACAGTAGTGGGAAGCGGTCATTGCGCCAGCTTGTAGCATCGCATATGCCCCATATGGTTACACGGTAGATTGCATGTGAATATTCGCGGAATATGCGAAACATTTCGGCGTAGTGAATGGCTTGGCGGCGTTCCCAGTAAGCTGGCAGTGATGCTTGGTAGCGGCCTTCGTGGGCGGTTATATCAAGTTCTGTGATGTGTAGCTGGAAGAATGGGAATTGGTTTTTGAGGGAAGAGAAGCGGGATACAGAATCTCGCACTTCTTGCAGGCTTGTGGCAGAATGAACTTGCCCCACGCCGCCCAGGCGGCCACCTACAGTGTAATGGCCTTGCATTCCCACGCCATGTATTGGCACACCGCGCTCTAGCAGGTCGCGCACCATATGATAGGTGGCCAGGCGTTTGCCGGGGAAGTTTAGGTTGTAATCATTGTAGATTAATATGGCAGAGGGGTCTGCGGCGTAGGCGGCGCGGAAGGCAATTTCAATATATTCTGGGCCTATAGCGCGCAGCCATGGGGTATCGCGCAGGTGGTCTTGCCATACGGGGTTTGCGTTCCAGTCGGATAGTGAAATCCAGCTGTTCATGGCCTCGTTCACTACATCCCAAGCGATAATCTGGCCACGGTAGCGGGTTGCCACTGCTGTAACATGGTCTTCTAAGTTGCGGATTGCGTCATCTCTTGAGACCCCGGCGGGATTCATCCAGCCTGGGGATTGGGCATGCCAGGCCAAGGTGTGGCCTACCACGTGGATATTATTGGCTGCGGCGCTGGCTACCATTTCGTCTGCCACAATCCAGTTAAACTGGCCACGGTTTGGCTGCAGGGCGTCTGGCTTCATACAGTTGCCTGCGGTGAAGGCATTAAAATGATGGCGGGTAAGGTCGAACCTTGGGCCAGGGCGAAGGTCTCCCACACCGCCAGCCATGCCAACAATAAAGTAATCGCGATAAGCCTCGAACAAGCGCGGCAATGTTAAATCTATATTCGGCGCAGGTGCTAGGTTGCCAAAGGTGAAATCATCCACATAGAACGAAGCATTCGGGTTGCCGTAGGTGACAAGTGTGACAACAACACTATCAAAATCATAAAATGGGCGGAATGCGAAGAATTCTGTCCATTCTCCTGGGCGGGCAGTCACCCGGCTTGTGGCAGATCGCAGCTCGTTTTGGTAGGTGTCTAGGCACCACATGGTGCGGCCAGTGTTAGTGCCGCGCAGGGTAAACTCCACTGTCATCTGGAAGGTGATGGGCTGGTTGCCCGCTGGCCTTACATATAGTTGCGCGGTTTGGCGGTTTTCTACAAAAGCATAGTCGGTCACATCGAAGCGGATACCATGGCCATCTGCAGAACGGTTATCCACCAGCACAGAATAATTGCCAGTATGCGCCATATCCCGCGTACGGGTTATGGTGGTGCTGCCGCCATGGGCGGTAACGCCGTTTAAGTTTGTTTCGAAGTCGAATATGCCTTCAAAAGCCCGGGTTGGTGATTGTTGTACCACTGGCGCGGCTGCTGGGGTTGGCTCTGGCAATGGTTCGATTTCTGTTGAAGTTGGGGTTTCGTCGGGGGTTGGGGCGGCTTGCTGGCCTGTGGTTATCATTATAATAAGGTTGGCCTCATCCCATTCCACATTGTAGCCCACGCTTTCCACTACTGCACGGATGGGCAGCATGGTGCGGTCATTTATAATTTGTGCAGGCACATCTAAGGTGTGGTTAACGCCGTTGGTTGTGAATGTCTGGCTGTCTATAGGAATGCGCACAACATAACCCCCGCGGGTTAACACCGCGGTGCGGCTGGCTTCTTCCCATTCTACTGTAAAGCCCAGCGCCTCAAACACGCCACGCACAGGCACGAGGATTCTGTCATCTACATTAACAGCCTGGGCGCCATCAAAAACTACCGCCTGGCCATCTACAGTAACGGCAGATGCAGCAGGCTGCGCCACCACGGCAGTAGGAATCACTGCGAACACGGTGATTATTGCTGCAATTAACAACTTTTTTGCTAGTTTCATTTTTTCCTCCTGGTTGATAGTAATCTCAAATTAAAACAACGCATTAGAACAGCATGTTTAAGCGCCGAAATGTGGCCATTTTAATTGAGGTTAGTATAAGTTATTTGTGATAATGATATCAATATTACTTGGACAAAGTCAATAGACATCTTTGGAAATCACGCTTTTGTGTTTTTAGGAGAACTTCAATA
Source organism: Defluviitaleaceae bacterium (assembly GCA_009784025.1). Lineage (GTDB taxonomy): Bacteria > Bacillota > Clostridia > Lachnospirales > WQUN01 > WQVK01. The sequence goes on along the minus strand of WQVK01000042.1, from coordinate 9,559 downwards.
GAGTTCTTTTGAAATTGCAAAAAACGCAATTTCAGAAGAAGCAAAAGACTGAAAATGCAACTTTTCCGAAATTTAAAAGCATAATTTCGGAAGAAGTCTAATGGTCATAATCACCGCTGGAAATAAAGGCAACCAAACATTTTAAGGGGAATTGCGCTTATAACATTTCCAAGCCAAAAAAATCCAGTTGGTCGGAATTTCCGACCAACTGGATTTTTTAACAACAGATTTGAGCTGACGCTAAAACATGATTTTCCACTTCAGCTACTGATTTGCCAATGGCAGCCAAAGCCCATTACAACACAACCCGCCTCACCCACGACACTCCCCATTCCAGCAGCATCATGCACAGCACAATAATTAAAATAAGCACAGTGATAGTCGGGTAATCTATCTGCCTAATCGCCCGGGACAGCATAGTGCCAATCCCCCCCGCCCCTACTATCCCAAGGGTTATAGACTCCGCCACAGAAGTTTCGAGCCTAATTGCCACCCATGCCAAAAAGCTAGTGGCTACAGCAGGTAGCAGCCCATGTATTACAATCTGCCCCCATTTTGCCCCCGTAGAGCGCATGGCAGTGATGATATTCTTATCCTGTTCCTCTATAGACGCGATAAAAGCCTTGGTCAAATATCCCATAGATGAAATAATCAGCCCCACCACCCCGGTGGTATACCCCAGCCCAATGGCCGCCACAATCATAAGTATAATCACCAGCGAAGGCACAGCCCGCACAATGCTTACAAATGTCTTGATAGCAATAGCCAGCGGCCGCCAAGGCGCAATATTATCCGCCGCCAAAAACGCCAGCACCAGCGCCAGCAGGCCACCCAGCACCAACCCCACAACACCCATGGCAAAGGAAACCATAAACTGCTGCAACCCAGGCAAAATCATATCTACATTAACATCCATCAACAGCCGCAAAACACGCGGCGCATTAGAAAGCCTGTTTACAAACCGCGCAACATCCAGCTGCAAATACCATAGGCCAAATAAAAATACAGCCATCACCACAGGCAAAAGCCCCCAGCGAAAAACCTGCATCCTAAGCGGCATCACTCGAATTTTTGTGCTTTTGTCAGGCTTGCCGGCGGTGGCTGGCGCTATCACCTTGCGCCGCAGATATCCCGTGACAAACTCGGTAAGCAACACAATTAGTATTAGCATTAAAATTAACGTGGTGGCTTCATTAAAGCGGCGCAAACTTAGCTGAGTTTGTATCACAACGCCAATGCCGCCCGCGCCCACCATGCCCAGCACCGCAGATGCCCGGATGCTTAGCTCAAATGTAAACAGTGTCCAATTGACCCAAGACGGCACAAATTCTGGCAGCAACCCATGCCGGATAACAGCAAAAACCCCTGCCCCGCTTGCCCGCAGCGGTTCTAACCTTTTGGCGGCAATTTCGTCTATGCTATTGGAATACGACCGGGACAAAAACCCCGTAGTGGCCAAAATAAGCGCAATAAGCCCCACCATAGACCCTATCCCAAAAATAAAAACCATCAGCTGCACCCAAATTATCACGGGTATATTTCGCATAAATGCCATGATAAACCGTACAAGCCACCGCACCCAAGCATATGGCATAATCACATCAGACATAAGCAGCGCCGCGATAAACGAAAGCACCGTAGCCACCGCGGTACTAACCAGCGCAAAGGCCACTGTATGCAGCACAGCAGGCAAATGAAACTGTATATTGGCAAAACTGGGTGGGAAAAAATTGACCGCCACATACTGTGCAAAGTTTGGCGCGGCGGTAAGCAGGCGCAGCGGGTCTAGCTGCAAATAAAAAAAGCAAACCGCAACAATGGCAGCCACAAACAAAACATTGCCCCAAAATTTAACGCGCATTTGCTTTTCGTACATATTTTATGCTCCTGTGTAAATATAATCTGCCATGCTATCTGTAAGTTCGCTTGGAGGGCCATCGAAAACGATTTCACCCAAGCGCAGCCCTATAATCCGGCTGGCGTATGCTTTTGCAAAATCTACCTGATGCAAGTTTATTATGCTAGTAAGGCCTCTTGCTTTTGTTAGGGATTTTATTTGGTCCAGCACAATGCGTGCGCTGGCCGGGTCCAGCGAAGAAATAGGCTCGTCTGCCAGCAGTAGCTTTGGATTTTGCATCATGGCGCGGCAAATCCCTACTCGCTGCATCTGCCCGCCAGAGAGGGTTTGCGCCTTGTTGTGCATAAATTCTTCTAACCCAACTGCCACCAGCAATTCATGGGCAGCCTTCAAATCTTCAGCAGAATACAACCCCAGGGCAGAGCGGAAAGTGTCCATTTGCCCCAAGCGCCCGTGCAAAACATTCTGCATAACATTGCTGCGGTAAATCAAATTGTAATCCTGAAAAATCATGCCAATTTGCGTGCGCAGCTTCCGTAGCTTTGCGCCCTTTATTCCATTTATGGGCGAGCCTTCGAAGTAAATCTCGCCAGAGGTGGCCGTAATCAGCTGGTTGATGCAGCGAATAAGCGTAGTTTTGCCCGAGCCAGACGGCCCAATAACCACAACAAATTCCCCAGCTTTTACAGTCAAATCAACCCCATGCAGCACTTCGATGTCTGGGTGGGTGAAGCTTTTAACTAGGTTACGAATCTCCAGCATCAATCCACCAGCCCCAATGTTTCAACTACGGAACGGAAATATGCAAAACCCTCAATATCTGGCGGCAGGAAGCGGCTGTTTCCCCCACCCCAATTTTCTGTAAAATATTCTGGGCTATCAAATTGCATAAAAAATTCGCGGATATTGTTTACCAGCTCCTGCCCTAACTCGCTGCGCACAATGTAGCTGGGGTATGGCACGGCCTGGGTGGCTGCGATTATACGAAAATCTGCAGGGTCTATCAGCCCGCGCTCGTACATGTTCTCTATAAAAATACCGCCAACGGCCGCCGCGTCGAAATCGCCCATGGCCACGCCCATAATATTGGCCTCATGCCCCCCGGTAAAGGTTACAGTGTCAAAAAAATAGCGGTCATGTGCGATTAAATCTGGGTTAAGCCCTAGCGCTGTAAGTAGATAATAGGCAGGGAACGCAAAGCCAGAGGTGGATGTGGCACTTACGAAAGCCATGGTTTTGCCGCGCAAATCTTCCAGGGTGAAAATTTCCTCATTGCTGGCGCATACTATGAACACAGAGTTATTTATACTCCAAGCCCGTGTAGGTACAGTTGCCACGATTTCTACATCCACCACAGATGATGTGTGTACATAGTTAAAGGCAGACACCAACAAAACATCCAAATGCCCTGCCCGCATGGCTTCTGTGCCCACTATATAGCCGATATCTGTTACTGGTTCTACAGGCACGCCCAAAAAATCCTCCATTGCCTGGGCCAGGGCGCGGCTGGCTGCTTCGCCCCGCACAGGGTTGGATTCATCTATAGTTAGCCCGATGCGGATTACATTCGCATCGTTATTGCCGCCACATGCGGCAAATGTAAGCAATATTGCCATTACAAACAAAATTTTTAACATATTCATTTCGCCCCATATATCATATTTTTTAGAATTTCAAACTGTGCATCTACTGTACATTCTGTAAGGGCATCGCCCAATGCCAAAATACTTAAGCCATCTACCACCACAATAAGATGCACCGCCAGCTTAGAAACATTAGAATCCTTAGGGATAGCCCCCTGAGCAAGCCCCAGTCGCAAAATAGCTTCTACAGAACCGCGCAGCTGCATTAGCTGAGAATCCCTAAATGCATGCACCGCCGCCTTAGGCTTAGAGAAAATATATTCGCAATATGCCCTAAACAAACTGTTCTCGAAATTTATTAGCCGTTCCTTTTGCTTGGCCAGATACTCGCCAAGCACCTCTGCAAATGGTGTCTTGGCATCTACAGAATTGCTTATTTGAGTTAGGCCTTCCATGTTGCGCTGCTTCATTAGTTCTAGGAAAACCTCGTCTACAGATGCGAAATAAATGTAAATGCCGCCCCTGCTTATGCCGCATTCGTCTATTATATCTTGCATTGTTACTGCCAAAAATCCCTTGCGGCAGAATACTAGCCTGGCTGCGTCTAGGATTTTACGCTGCTTATCTTTGCGCTTGCGCTCTATATGTGGCCGCGACATGGTAACCACCCCTCTTTTGGTTTCATGAATGACAGTGACACCACTGTCATGTATATAATATGACGGCAGTGTCATTTTGTCAACATTTTTTGAAAAATAATTACGTGTTGCCCCGGGGATGGCCTGTGGAGTGGTGTTGACCCTGCACCAATACCGCTAATCGCCATGGGAAAACCGTCCGCTCCGATGGTCGGCAACCCTTTAGGGTAAAACCCCTCCCCTGGCCATCCTCTTTTATGGTGAGAACCTGTTGACCTATTTTCCGATCTATACATATTTTCCGAAAATGGTACCGTATGGTACCACATTTTGAGTAAAAACGGGCAATTTTTTATCATGCTGAAAAGAAAAAGCCCGGATATCCAGGCTTTTGTAAAATTATAATCGTAAATTTTAACGGTTTATCAAAAGTTTCTAATCGTTTGGAAATACAACCGATTAAAGAGTTAAAGTTTTTTGCTTCTTTTATTACCAAAAGAAGTGGAGATGTTGGAAGCAAAGCCTCTGACGGTTTTGACAGCTTTATAACAAAAAGGCTTGGAAATTCTCATATAATAGGGTACAATAGTATTGATGTGTAATAAAAGATGATTTGCCATATGGCAGGCTCTTTTTCAGTACCATGTATGTAAACAAAGGCGGCAAAGCTGCTTTTGTTCTAAAGAAAGGATGATTTTGACAATGGCGCAAACAAACGAGAAGGCCTTGTACGCACAGCTGGACGAGTTTATCGACGGCTTGCCTACATTGCAGGGTGCATTAATCACCGTGCTGCACAAGGCTCAGGGGATTTTTGGCTTTTTGCCGGTTGAGGTTCAAAACCATGTGGCGAAGAAGCTGGATATTCCGGCAAGTAAGGTTTACGGGGTGGTAACATTCTACTCCTACTTCACCATGACCAAGAAAGGTAAGTACCGTGTAAATATTTGCATGGGTACAGCCTGTTTCGTTCTTGGGGCTGGGGATATTTTAAACGAGTTTGCCAAGGAAATTGGCGTACAATCAGGAGGAACAACCGAGGACGAGCTGTTCTCGCTAGATGCATTGCGCTGCGTGGGTGCATGCGGGCTTGCTCCGGTGGTTATGGTAAACGAAAAAGTTTATGGCAAGGTTAAGAAAGACGATGTTAAAGGCATCGTGGATGAATTTAAGGCGAAGGGAGGAGTTGCGTAATGGCTAAAGTTAAATCTATAAGCGACCTTACAGCCTATAAAAACGCCGCGCTGGCTGGGGATTCTAAGCATATTGTAGACAGCAGCATAACCAGGCTGTACGTAGGTATGGCTACCTGTGGCGTGGCCGCTGGCGCTGCCGATGTAATGGCTGCATTGCAAGAAGAAATTGACAAGAATGGCGTGAAGAATACAATCGTGATTCCTACCGGCTGTATAGGTATGTGTTATGCAGAACCTATGGTAGAAATCCGCCACCCAGACGGCAAAACCGTATTCGCAAGCGGCATAAATGCAGACGACGCCCGCAAAGTTGTTACAGATTATTTAATGCAGAAACAGGCCGGCGAGTTTATTAAGCCAAATGTGGGCTACGGCAAGCAAGTAAGGGTTGCGCTGCGCAACTGCGGCAATATCAACCCAGAAAACATCTGCGATTATGTAGCAGTTGGCGGCTACGAAGCCCTGGCAAAATGCCTCACTTCCATGAGCCGCGAAGGCGTAATAGAAGAAATGAAAAAATCCGGCCTGCGCGGGCGCGGCGGCGCTGGTTTCCCAACAGGCGTTAAATGGGAATTTGGCTTCAAGAACAACAGCCCAAGCGGCAAAAAATATATCCTATGTAATGCAGACGAAGGCGACCCAGGCGCATTTATGGACCGCGCAATATTAGAAGGCGACCCTCACAGCGTACTAGAGGCCATGGCCATTGCGGGTTATGCCGTTGGCGCAGACGAAGGCGTAATCTACACCCGTGCAGAATATCCGCTGGCGGTAGAGCGCCTAAACATTGCCATAGGCCAAGCAGTAGAAAAAGGCCTACTAGGCGAAGGCATTATGGGTACAGATTTTAACTTTACCATAAGCATAAGCATGGGCGCCGGCGCATTTGTTTGCGGCGAAGAAACAGCCTTAATCAACTCACTACAAGGCCAGCGCGGCGAACCAAGGCTACGCCCACCATTCCCAGCGCAAAAAGGCCTCTGGTACGAGCCAACAGTAAACAACAACGTGGAAACCTACGCAATGGTACCAGCCATAATAGCCAAAGGCGCAGACTGGTTTAGAACCATAGGCACAGAGCGCACCCCTGGTACTAAGGTTTTCGCCCTTGCAGGCAAAATCAACAATGTAGGCCTGATAGAAGTACCAATAGGCACCACCCTAAAGGAGATCGTTTACGAAGTTGGTGGCGGCCTGCCAGGCGGCAAAGCCCTAAAATCTATCCAAACAGGCGGCCCATCTGGCGGCTGTATCCCTGTGGAACTTCAAGACACACCAGTGGACTTCGAAACCCTAAACGCCATCGGCAGCATGATGGGTTCTGGCGGGATGGTTGTTCTAGACGAAGACGATTGCATGGTTAATATCGCAAAATTCTACCTAGACTTTACAGTAGAAGAATCCTGCGGAAAATGTACCCCATGCCGCATAGGCAACACACGCCTATACGAAATTCTAGACAAGATCACCATGGGCCACGGCACAGAGCAAGATTTAGTAGAGCTAAGGCAGCTTGGCGAAGTTATTAAAGACACTTCCCTATGCGGCCTAGGCAATTCTGCGCCAAACCCGGTTCTTTCTACGCTAAACTATTTCATGGACGAGTACAAGGCTCATGTTATAGACAAAAAATGTCCAGCCGGCGCATGTACAGACCTGCTAACCTACAAAGTTGTACCTGCAAAATGTTTCGGCTGTACACTTTGCGCCAGGGTATGCCCGGTCAATTGTATCCACACAGTTGACGAAATCGTAGGAAACAACAAGAAACTTCACGTAATCGACCAAAATGAATGCATTAAGTGCGGCGCATGTGTACCAAAATGCCCCACAAAAGCAATTGTTGTTGAATAGGAGGGCATATAAAAATGGCTAATATCACATTAAACAATGTAAAGCTCCAAGTTGCCGACGGCATTACCGTTCTGGAAGCCGCCCGCGCCAATGGAGTAAATATACCAACGCTATGCCATATGGACATGGCAGATATTAAAATGATCAACAAGGTTGGCACATGTCGCGTATGTATGGTAGAAGTGGTCAACCCAAATGGCAGCTCTTGGCTTGCACCTGCCTGCGCCACAGATATCTGGGACGGTATGGTAATTAACACCAACACACCAAGGGCAATTAAGGCACGCCGCACAATGGTGGAGCTTTTTATTTCCAACCACCCCAAAGACTGCCTAGCCTGCGAACGCAACCGCAACTGCGAGCTACAAGACCTAGCCGCAGACCTTAACATCCGCGACGATAGATACGCCGGCAAAATGTCAAAGCACACAAAAGACACCTCCAGCCGCTCGCTAATACGCGACCCAGAAAAATGCGTACTATGCCGCCGCTGCGAAACAATGTGTAACGAAGTGCAAACCGTTGGTGTATACTCTGCCGTAAACCGTGGCCTAGAAACCACCATAGGCACCGCATTCGACTTCCCAATGCTAGACACTGCCTGCACATTCTGCGGCCAATGTATATCTGTTTGCCCCACCGGCGCACTTACCCAAATTAGCAATATCGGCGAAGTATGGTCTGAAATCAACAACCCAGACAAAGTTGTAATCGTACAAACTGCACCGGCCGTGCGCGTGGCCCTTGGCGAAGAATTTAACATGCCTGTGGGCACAAGAGTTACCGGCAAAATGGTAGCGGCATTGCGCCGCTTAGGTTTCGACCATGTTTACGATACAGACTTTGCGGCAGACCTCACCATAATGGAAGAAGCTCACGAGCTTATAGACCGTGTAAAAAACGGCGGAACTCTGCCAATGCTCACAAGCTGCTGCCCTGCATGGGTAAAGTTTATAGAGCATCAGTTCCCCACCCTACTGGATATCCCATCCAGCTGCAAATCGCCACATGAGATGTTCGGCGCAATCGCTAAAACCTATCTGGCAGAAAAACTTGGCGTAGACCCCGGCAAAATGGTTGTAGTGTCCATCATGCCATGCGTAGCTAAAAAATACGAAGCCGCTCGGGAAGAACTAGCCAACGACGGCAACGCCAACGTAGACTACGTCCTTACCACACGCGAGATGGCATCCATGCTGCGCGAGGCAGGGATTAACTTCAACAGCCTGCCAGACGAAGATTTCGACAAAGTAATGGGCGAATCATCTGGCGCAAGCGTTATCTTTGGCACAACTGGCGGCGTTATTGAAGCTGCTGTACGCACCGCGGCATCATGGCTTGGCGGCGAAACCATCAAAAACGTAGACTTCAAAGAACTACGCGGCATGGAAGGTATCCGCGAAGCCACCGTAAAAGCCGGCGAAGTAGAACTCAAAATAGGCATCGCCCACGGCCTAGGCAACGCCCGCACCCTGCTAGAAAACATCCGCGACGGCAAATGCCAATACCACGCCATTGAAATAATGGCCTGCCCAGGCGGCTGCGTAGGCGGCGGCGGCCAACCATTCTACGGCAACGACCGCACAATAATAGCAGCCCGCGCTAAATCCCTATACGCAGAAGACGAAGCAAAACAAGTACGCTGCTCTCACGAAAACGCCGAAATAAAAGCCCTCTACGCAGAATTTCTAGAAAAACCAGGCAGCCACAAGGCGCATGAGCTGCTGCATACTCAGTATGTTAAGCGGGATAAGTTATAAAACCGTCAGAGGCTTCGCCTCCGACACCTCCACTTCTTTTTTGAAAAAAAGAAGCAAAAAACTTTAATATTTGGGGGGAGAGAGATTTTTATAATCGCTCTTCCCCTTTAGTTTACATAGGCTTTATAGTGAATGATGTGGGAGATGCCCAGGAAAACATGTTATGCATTAACCCAAAAAGATAGCAGCAACTTTTCCCGCAATTTTTCTGAAACCAGAAAATATATCATTTTTCTTTCTAAAGCTGGCCCAAGCTATTTCTGCGCGTGCGCCCCGTGACATTTGTGTCAACTTTGTGGTGACGGTGTCTGCTATTTTGCTAAAGGTGTTGCTGTACATGCTGGTTTTGTCGTCTAACATGGCTGCAGTGGGGATGGTGGTGTCTGCTGTGGTGGGGTGCAGCGAGGACAGGCCTATTGCGGTGGTGCCTATGGCTATGTCGCTTGTGCCGCTTAGGATGCCGCGCATGGCTGCGTGTAGGCCGCCTGTCATACGGGCGTGTTTGCTGGCGTTGCCGTAGTAGCGTTCGCGCAGTTTGTCCAGTACGGCTGTTTCAACTGGTCGGTTGCCGTACAGCCTGCCCCTCCACTCGCAATCAACCAACTTGCCGACGACCCCTTCCCCAACAGTCCCCCACCCCACAAAAAAAGCCAGGAGTCGTCACTCCTGG
>WQVK01000041.1 GCA_009784025.1 Defluviitaleaceae bacterium | reverse complement strand
TCCCACAAGCCTTCGTCGCTAAAAACCTTGCGCACCGCTAGTGCGCGGCGGTTTTCAGCTCCTCGCCTTGCGAAAAATTTCCCGCGCTCTATGCGAATGTTTTTAGGTGGAGCGGCTATAAAATTTCAACCTCCAAACTTCTGTGGTTTGTTTTTGGTATATAATAATTCATTACTATAGCTGCGAAGAAATGATTGTTAGCAGCAGGCAGTCATGATATGCTGTGGGCAGGAGGGAGTAATGTTATGTTTGGCAAAACCACGTATGTTTTGATAGAAGAAACCGCTGCAACAATCTACGCCGCCGCAGGCAAAAATAGCTGGGAGCAAGATGAGCTTCCCTTCTGCGGGCAGCAGCTTGAGGATATGGCAAACCCAGAAAACCTTCAGCAACTGGTTGCTAATGCAGCCAAGCTGAAGCTGCCCAGGTTAATGGGCGAGCTGCGGCTGGTGATGCATTCCCACAGAACCGCCATAAGGGTGGCAGAACTTCCAGCCGAAAAGCCAAAAAAGCCCAGCAGTGAATGGGCAATAATAGAGGAGAACTTCCCACTAGGCGGCAAAATGAATGAGAACAGCCATGTATTCGACGGAAGCATATTTGCAAACCCAAGCGGGCAGCAGCATTTCCTGATGGCAGCCTTGCCGATGGAAATATGCGAAGCTGCCGGCAAGCTGGGCGAAGGAATATTCCGTCGCAAAAACAAAATAAAAGCCATAGAAGTAATAGAGCATCTAGTCATGCGGCACCATGCCGGCCAAGCAGAGGAGATGACGCTAATCGTGTTGCCACAAGGTGATAGGCTGCGCCTGATGCAAATGGTAAACTGTCTGCCCTGCCAGGTGTATGCAATCAACAGCAACCCCGAATACAGGGAGAATGAGTTTTCGCGAATATGGAAAGCTTTTAACGAGAATTTGCCAACAAAGCTGCTGGTGCTGGATAGCGGCCAGGAATGGGAATGGCTGCAGAAGTTTATTAGCAACGAAGAAGCAGAAGTGGAAGTAGAGATTGAGGCTTTTGATTTTGCGAAGTATATTGCGGGTTGATCACTGCGTTGTGAAGTTCCACTAACGCTGCGCTAAAGCTTTTATGCCTTTATGCCTGCCAGCTGGTTTTGCGCGGTTGTGGCGTTGCATTTACGTAAAAATTTTCACAGGCAAGCAATGATTTTACCTGCGGATGTATAATATAGCAAAATAAATGAGAAACGGTCTCGCCCGAACAGCACCTGAAACGCCGAGATAAGGCGTTTTAGACGTTTTTGTTGCGACAGGCGAGACAGATTTCGAATTGTTTCACTATGTGGCTACTGCCTTGCAAAAAAAATTTCAGATTAGGCGAATTTTTATAGATATAAAAAACCGTGAGGCAAAACAGCCTCACGGTTTTTTAATTAAACAGTGCGAAACCCTTTAACATGCGCATGTTGCAAGTATTTCTCCTTAGTAGCCAGCCCGCCACGTATATGGCGCTCAGATTTATTAACCTCAAGCACCCTACGCGCCTCTCCGGCCAGGTTTGGGTTTATCTTTATCAGTCTCTCGGTTACGTCCTTATGTACAGTAGACTTGCTAATGCCAAATTTCTTGGCGGTTTCCCTTACTGTGGCGTTGGAGCTTATAATAAAATTTGCTACTTCAACGGCCCTCTCTTCGATATAGGTTTTCAAGAAATGGCCCTCCCTTTGATATATGGCGTTAGGTAATGTATATGTGGGCGGGGTTTTGGTTAGAACTTGTGGGGGCGGGGTTGGTGTGATATAGTTTTTTGCAATAGATAGGAGAGATTTTTTATGATTGGCGAGATGCAGTTGGTTTTTGTTATTCTGTTGGTCACTACTGTTTGTTTTGCGGTGCCGCGGTTTAGGTCGGATTTGGTGGCGCTTTGTTCGCTGCTGGCTTTGTTTCTGACTGGGGTTATTACTGTAGGGGAGGCTTTGGCAGGGTTTTCTAGTACGGTTGTTGTTATGCTGGCGGTGCTGTTTATTGTGGGGGAAGGGATTGCACAGACAGGGCTTGCGGGCAAGGCTGGCAACTTGCTGGTGAAGATGACTGGCAATAGCGAGTTTAAGATGCTGGTTTTTGTTAAGCTTTTGGTGGCTATTTTGGGCTGTTTTATTAGCAATACGGGTACGGTGGCCATTTTGATGCCTGTGGTGGTTAGCCTTAGTATGAAGATGAAGGTCCACCCCGGTAAGCTTTTGATGCCACTGGCATTTGGGGCTAGTATGGGGGGCGCGCTTACGCTTATTGGCACGGCGCCAAACTTGCTGGCGCGGGATGCGCTTATAAATAGCGGTTTTGCGGGGTTGTCTTTTTTTGATTTTACGCCTGTGGGGCTTGTTATTTTGGTTACGGGTATTATTTATATGTGGTTTGTTGGCCGCAGGATGCTTAATAAACCTATGGAAATTAAGACGAAAATTGCCGACACTGCTAGTGTCTCCGAGCTGCTGCACCAGTATGGTGTTGACCAGAAGCTGCATTATTTAGAGCTGCCAAGCGGGCATGATGCGGTGGGTAAAACATTAAAAGAGCTGAAATGGCCCAACAAGCATAATGTGACGGTGCTAAAAATCCGCAAGAAAACAGCTGGCAAGCTGCTGGGCAAAAGTGGCTTCCAGCAGATAATCGCCACGCCTAGCTGCCTGCTGGAGGCTGGGGATGTGTTGCTTCTGTATGCAGATGAGACTTCTATGCAAAGCCTTTTGGGCGAACTTGGGCTAGAGACAGCTGCCCGGGAGTCTGTTGAGGGGCTTAATATCCAGGACGCGAATATTGCCGAGGTTATTTTAACGCCGCAATCTAACCTGGTTAATCAATCTTTGGCAGATGCCAGTTTTCGTGATAAATACGGGCTTACGGTGCTGGCAGTAAGATGCCGCCAAAACAACATGAAAATCCCATCTGTGGATGACGAGCTTAGCTATGGTGACGCCATTTTGGTGTATGGCAAATGGAAGAATATAGACCTGCTGGCCAAGGAAAAGCGTGACCTTGTGGTAATAAGCCACGAGGTGGTTGCACCAGAAATATTTAATCCGATACGGGCAATGCTAGCCGGTGCGGTACTATTGTTTATGATAGTGATGCTGGTGTTCGAGTGGATTCCGGCCGTTATAACCGTGGTAATAGCGGGGCTATTTATGATACTAACACGCAGCGTAAAAGGCACAGACCAGGCTTACCGGGCGATAAACTGGAACATTGTAATACTAATCGCCTGTATGCTGCCTATGGCCACCGCCCTGGAAAATACCGGCGGCGTGGCCTTTATAGCTGACAGCATTACCACCGTAATGGGCGGTGCTGGGCCAATAGCGGTGATGGCTGCGCTGTATATAATCACCTCGATTTTTGGCGTGTTCATAAGCAATACTGCCACGGCGGTTTTATTTTTGCCGGTGGCCATTTTGGCAGCCCAAGAAATAGGCGTTAGCCCGCTGCCTTTTGTGATGGCGGTGACGTATGCCTCTAGCATGTCCTTCTCCACCCCTGTATCCACCCCGCCGAATGCCATGGTAATGGTAGCGGGCAAGTATAACTTCCTTGATTATGTGAAGGTTGGCGTGCCATTGCAGGTGATAGTGGGTGTAGTTGTGCTGCTGGTGTTGCCCACGTTTTTCCCATTTTAGTTTAATGCAGTGAGAGGCTTTACCTGCCACAACGCCACCCGCTTTCTTTCGGGTAGCATTTGAAAAAAAGCGGGGCAAAGGACTTTAAAGTGGTACCATACGGTACCATAAATCAGAGAAAATGGTACCGTATGGTACCACAAATCAAGGAAAATGGTACCGTATGGTACCATTTTTTTGCTGTTTTTAACGTTTCAAAAACAACAAAGCCGCTAAATAAGCCGTTTTCAGAGAAGACTGCATAAAAGATAAAGTTTTGTTATAGTGAAATAAATGAGAAATGGCCTCGTCAAGGTGCATATGAAACACCGAGAAGAGGCGTTTTAGGCGTTTTGCCACGACAGGCAAGGCCGATTTCCAATTATTTCATTAGAGTTCTTCTGAAACCACAAAAAACGTGATTTCGAAAGAAGTCTATTATATAACCTGCAGGCTCTCAGTAGGCCATTACAAAAGCCCTACGCACTGCCAATGCGTAGGGCTTTTAGCTTTGTCCCGCGAAAAGTTACACATTCCATGTAAGCATTTTTTGGTGAAATTACCATGCTTGGTAAATGCAATCATTGCTACCATTGTCTATTTATACTTGTAATCTGTACAAAAATGATATATGATTATGATATATGCACAATTTAAATGTGCGGAACATAATAAGGAGGAAATCTAATGTATTTGCATTCTGTTAAAGGGCGCATAGCCGCAGCTTTACTTGCCTTGGTAATGATGTTTTCATTGCTACCGCAGGTGACATTTGCCGCAAGAGACCCTAACAACCCACTTTACTGGGGTAACCAGCCATCACTGGCGGATGCTTTTAGTGAATATTTTCACATTGGTGTCGGGTACTATGGAACGCGTGCAGGGCAGAATATATTTGACCTGCCAGGTGTAAGGCCAGCCGTTATACGCCATTATAACGCTCTAACAGCCGGAAACCGCCACAAACCTGATGTTCTACTGGGCCCTGCGGCAAACGCATGGAACTGGAACTGGGGTCCTAACTGGGCCGGTGATGCCGATGGCATTGTAAACTGGGCAGAAGAAACTGGCATGGCAATGGTTGGGCATACTCTGGTATGGCATGGCCAATCCCGGGCATGGCTTACTACACAAACCACCCCACAAGGCGTGCCACTAGCAGGTGCACCTCCCCTTACCCGCGAACAAGCAATATACAATATGCACCGTTATATCAGCACGGTTGCAAGCCGCTACCGTGGGCAGATATATTCATGGGATGTACTTAACGAAGTAATCTGGGGCGCAGACGGCGGCACTTGGAGTGCAAACCCAAATTGGCGGCATTTTGTGCGTCGCGGAACAGGCCATCATGGTGACCCTCATGTGCCACATGGAGGGTTTGATCCTATGTCTCAAAGCAATTCCCAATGGTATGCGGCCTTCCAAAACGGCGCAAACCCAGCCGCAGGCGAATGTGGTACAGACTTTGTTTACTACGCATTCAAATTTGCTCGGATGTACGACCCATTCGCGGTGCTTTACTACAATGACTACAACGACGAAGCCCCAGGCAAGCGCAATGCCATTGCCCAAATGGTTACAGAGCTTAACCAACGTTGGGCACATGACATAGTAAACAACCCAGAAGCAGTACCAGTAGGGCAAACATACGGCGGAAGACTTCTTATAGAAGGTATCGGTATGCAAGCTCACTATTCCGTATGGCGTTGGACAGCTGGTGGGCTGTTGAACCCGAATTTTTACGGCCATGTAAGAGCTGCCATTGAATTGTACAGAAACACAGGCGCAAGGATAAGCATTACCGAGCTTGATATCGCCATAAACGTTACCGACGCTGGCGCACAGTTTACAGGAGGCGCTACTCTTGGGGTAGACGGTATTGCAACCCCTAACCAGCTAAACTGGCAAGCATTAAGATACGCACAATTATTCCGCATATGGCTAGAAAACCAAGATCATATTGCTCGCGTAACTTTCTGGAGCTTAAATGATTATTTCTGCTGGATAAGACAGCACCAGGCCAAGCATGTAGATAGAAACTGGAACATCAAACCCGCCTGGACAGCAATAATGGAAACTTTACAAACCGCACCAGCCCCAAATATTTCTCCCCCAGTAATTAACCCTGCCACTATCCCGGCAGCAAGAGCCAGGGAAGAATATTTCGGGTATCAATTTACCGCACAGCGCACAAACTTCGCGCCCATCCGTTGGAGCATAGTTGGCGGCGCATTGCCAGCAGGCATGAGGCTTCATCCTGTAACAGGTGTATTGCTGGGAAGGCCAACTGTACCTGGCACATTTAACTTCACCGTAGAAGCAGAAAATGCACGCTACACCGCAACAAGAGCCTTCTCAATTGAAGTTGCACCATACCTTGTTAACCCACTAACATCATGGGCCGACGCTGTAGCCCTTGGCTATATTGATATCAGCTCTGTTAGCGCCGGGAACGCAGATACTGCATATTCTAACGCAGGCGTTACCATAACTAACCGTACCGATATAGTGCAAGGCATTGGTATTAATGTAGCCGCATTACAAGAAAGATTTGGCGACATGCCTATCACGGTAACAGCAACCGCAAGCGCTCCTCCTACAGACAGCGGCCTTGGCCTAGCAGGCTCTCCGGCTGGTTCTGAATGGAGAGGCGCAGCAATAGACACAACATGGATCCGTGACGACGCCGGCTTAAGTGCCGGTAGACCGGCACCTTGGAACGTAGCCCCCGGCTGGCTTCGTGTGCTATCAAATGACGGTACAAGCGTAACCAACCCAAGCAGCATTGTAATCACCCTAACCCAAATACTAATAGGCGGCGTGTGTATATTCGAGTTGGGCGCACCTGCATTGCAGCCAGTAACAATAGTTGACGGCGGAGTAGGAGCTTCCGGCCAGGGCTTGTATGCGCAGGGCGTTCATGTAACAATATCCGCCGGCCAGCGCGATGAGTTTCTGTTCGATTCTTGGGTATTTAACCCCAGCGTAACTATGGTAGGCAGCAATACGGTTGCAGACTCTACCACTACCTTTTTCATGCTGGCAGATGCCGTAACTGCAACAGCCCAATGGGTGGCAGTGCCATCACCTTCGGCTATGATAGTAACTGTAATGGGTAGCCACGCTGCCGTATCAGGTAGCGGGCAATATGATGAAGGCGATATTGTAGTCATTCACGCAGGGGAAAGAGAAGACTACTACTTTGCGGGGTGGACATCATCAAACCCGGCAGTCGTTTTTGAAAATGTATTAAGCCCAACTACAACATTCATCATGCCAGATGTTTCTGTAGTAGTAACAGCAAACTGGACGCCTAAAGAGATAGTATTACCATCCCCGCCTCCAGGGCCGACTGACGAGCCAACACATGAGCCGTCTCCAGAGCCAACGCCACAACCTGGACGGGTTTTCATCCCTGAATATTTCACAGCAGCACCCCCTGCACAAAGCGAGCGGAGAGTGCCTGCTGTTGTAGGGCGAATTACCGTGGCTGGTGGCAACACTGTAAATGTTCACGTAACTGGCGAGCGTGCAATAGCCCAGCTTGGCGCAGATACGGTAAGAGATATTGCTGAATACGATGGCGATGTGGTAACATTTGATGTAAGTAACCTTGATATAATTTCTTTCTCGATTACAAGAACTGCCGTGCGCCAGCTTGCAAATGCCGATATGGGCATAGAAGTTGCATTGCCGCAAGGTGTAATCTCCCTTGACGAAGAAGCAGTTGCAATACTTGCTGCACAGGCACATGCCCACACAATCACCTTCCGTATAACAGAAATTAATGAAGAGCAGCTACCACCACAAATGGCAGCACTCTTGCCAGCAGGCGCAATAGTATACCAAGCATCAATATCCTCTGCCTCGCGCCCGATAAGAGACTTTAGCGATGCCGTAATAACCGTATGGCTACCATACGACGGCGTTCCACCAGTCGCGGTATGGCGCATAGGCCCCGGCGGCAGGCTAATACTAATCACAGGCTCAGTATTTGACGCAGCAACTGGCCTTGTAAGATTTACCACTAGCCAGCTTGGGTTGTTTGTGGTGGGTAGGCCTTAGGTTATAAAACCGCAGGCTTTGCTCACAGCCCTACTCTTTTCACAAGGTTAGCTTCACAAACCCGTTACTTTGATTTCTTTCGGGTTGCCTTTGAAAAAAAGATAGGCAAAGAACTTTAACCTTTTGGCTTTCTGCATTTGCAATAGCCAGCAGGCAAAAAAATAAGCCGTGAGAATGCGACCCTGTGGGTTATATTCTCACGGCTTATTTTTTTGCCCAAGCTTCGTTTAATAAAAATCCAATATTATAGCCGCTCCACCTAAAAATACTCACATAGAACTTGTAAATTTTCCGCAAGCCTTCGTCGCTAAAAACCTTGCGCACCGCTAGTGCGCGGCGGCTTTCAGCTCCTCGCCTTGCGAAAAATTTCCTGCGCTCTATGCGAATGTTTTTAGGTGGAGCAGCTATACAAAATTTTGGAGATGTGTCAAGTGAAGCATATGACGGCTTTAACTTACACCCTACAACGCAATAACCAACCCGCCGCGGTTGGCGTAGGTGGTTACTACGCCGCGGGCTTCTTGGATTACTACTTCTTTGGGTTTTAGGTGCTTTATGAATTCTTCTTTTAGTTCTTGGGCTTTTTCGAAGGCTTTTACGTGGGAGATGCCTATGGTGCGGGTTTGGATGTCTGGTGTGGCTTCTTTTATCATGGAGATTAGTTTGTTTTGGGCTTTGTTGTAGCCGCGGGCTTTGGCTAGCATTTTGATTTCGCCCTCCTCGTTCCCGCCGCAGATGGGTTTCATGTTAAGTAGGGATGCTACTTTGGCCACGTAGGGGTTTATGCGGCCGGTTTTTACTAGGTTGTCGAATTTGTCTATTATAAAATATGTTCGCATTCCTTTTATGAAGTTGTTTACTTCTTCTACAACTTCTGTGCCGGGCAGGTCCTTTTTTAGCAGCTCGGCTATTTTTATTGCTATCACGCCTTGGCCAATAGAGGCGGACAGGCTGTCGAATACGTGGATGAATTTTTTGCCGTATTCTTCAAGGTACATGTCTTTGGCAGTCATGGCGCTTTGGTAGGTTGCGGAAAGCTTGCTGCTTAGGGTGACAACGAAAACATTGTCCCCAATGCCGAATTTGTCTAGGAAGAGGCTTGGTGACGGGGCGGAGGTTTTAACCGCCTCTGGGCTGGATTCCATATGCGCGATGAACTCGTCTATGTTAAGTTGTTCGCTGTCGATATATACCTTTTCGCCAATTTGTAGGTTTAGGGGTACGTGGGATAGTGTTAGGCCTTCGGTTTTGGCGGTTTCGTTAAGGGTTTGGCCGGTTAGGTCGCAGGCGCTGTCTACAACTATTGAATTTTTCATAAGATACCTCCATTTGGGTAAATTTTCATGCGGTCATTCTATCATTAGTTTTGGTCAATGTCCATGAATAAATATAACTTTGCTACTTGTGCAAAAAGTTATTTCTGGGCGGGTTAGGGTGCTTATGTTTACGTAGATTCCACCGTTTATTTCGTGGGTTTGGCGCGGGGGTGTTAGCCCTAGGCTTTCTAATGCGGCGGCTGGCAGGTATAGGTTGCCGCCCTGGTAGTAGCCGCTGTAGGCCGAGCGTGACCACCGCTGGTTATGGGTGGGATGGGTGGCCCGGTCTAGCTGGGTGACAAAGCGGCCGGAATCTATGGCTTGGCGGTAGGCGTCGGTTATGCAGGGGTCTAAGGTTAGGGAAAAGTCGTTGCTGCTGCGTGGGGTGAGAATATTATTGTCGCCGTAGATTATAAGCCCTACCCTTGGGAAGGCCGTGCCTAGGCTGCTGTACACGCGCTTTATTTCTGCGGCAGCACAATGGACATGGTACACATGGTCTATCCGGGAGAAATGGCTTATGCCCAGGGGCAGGATGGCAATGGGCGCGCTTGGGGCAAAATTCATATAAAAATCTTCGAAATCTGCCAGGATGTCATTGGCTAGGCCTTCTGCTGCACGAGCGGCAAGAAGCGAAACCGCCACCCAGTCTACAGAATTATGCCCCGGGAAAAACGGATTGCGCGGGGTAACATTAAGACTGGGGGCTACCCAAACAAAGGCCGCCAAGGGCGCTTCCCAATTAAAAATCGCCCGGGCTTGGTTAAACAGCAGCGTAAAATCTGGCGCCCCAAGGCCGTGCCCCGGCGGGTAGAATGCGATAAACATGGGTAGGTTAATAAGCCCCAGGCGATGGGCTAGGGTTTCTATTTTTTCTTCTAGGTTGGGGGGTTCTTCTTCGTGTTCTGTGGGGGCAGGGGGGTGGATTATTATAAGCGGTGTGGCCATGTTGGATATGCATTCTAGCAGCCAATGTATGGGGGCGGGGTCGCCCAGTTGCATTTCGTGTACATAGACCGCATGGCGGCGGCCTGTAGCTATTTCAAAGTCCCGCAGGGTGGTGTATTCCCGCAGCCATGCACCTAGGTATACCCCATCTTCTGGCTCGAACATGCCGGGGGTGGCATCTGTTTGGTAGAGCATAACCATGGGGATGGGCTGCGGGCTGGCGGTGTCTTCTGGTTCTGCCTGGGGGAGGGCATGTCCCCTTGTGGGGGCGGTATCTACAACTGTGGCGGGTTTGCCCGTAGCACAGCCCGCTAATGGCAGTGTAATAAGCAGGAAAAAAAGCGCGATTGCACGCGCGTTTTGTGCATGGCAATTTATTATGGCAAAAAAAATCTTCATATTGAGCTCCTAGTTTTTTGCCTAAATTATAGCCATTAAAAGCCCAAATTAACCAATTGTGCAATCTCGCCAAAAAGATGCAAATAGGCATAGCGAATAAGCAGGAAATAACAAACCAATATGCACGCGATGTTTAGCACTTTTGCGTATTGTTTGCGCTCTTGCAAGTCAAACACAGTTTCCAGAATGGTCTGTAAAATTACTACCGCCATAATCTCTGTGATTAAAATTAAAAATTCTCGCATGGGCATCACCTCAATATTTTGTTTCTTCTGAGGTAACCCGGAAGAAACCGGGCGGCACGAAGTGCCGGGTTCGCAAAGCGAACCTTATGAAATCACGTTTTTTGTGATTTCAGAAGAACTCTAATAAAGTTTATGTCAAAGGCCCAGGCTTAGAAGTTATATTGTAGTGAAATAATTTAAAATGGGTCTCGCCTGTTGCAGCAAAAGCGCCTGAAACGTCTTATTCCGGCGTTTCAGGTGCCGCTTGGGCAAGACCGTTTCTAATTTGTTTCACTATACATAAATGCGACATGATATATTTTCCGAAAAATTACATTTTTTCCGAAAATGGTACCGTATGGTACCACGTTTTGGGCAAAATGATGCCATTTTTGACATCGTCAACCACAAGAATCCCGGAAACATGGGGTTTTGGTTGTTCCGAAAGTAAAATTTTTAACGGTTCACCCAATTTTATTAAAACCCATCTAGCCTATATTGAAATAAATGAGAAACAGTCTCGCTCGAACGGCATCGTTTCTCATTTGTTTCAATATATGAAAACGATACCTTGTTGTCAGTTGTGTGTCGGCATTCACAACATACCGTAGACAAACATATTCTGGAGTGGACGAAGCTATACACAAAAATGGAGGGAATTATCATGAAAAAAACCATTCCTACAAAGCGAGAGCGTTTAAAAAAACTTATGGCAATCACATTTGCATTTATATTAACCCTTGGCACAATCCACACAATGGCTTTGGCCGACGATAACGGCCAGCAAAACCTAGAAGTGTCAACAGAAGAAATGTTTGAAGAAACCAGCACCCCAGAAGAACCAACCCCAGCCGCCACGCCAACCCCACTCGCAACAAGCAACCAAGCCGCAGGTGTAAGTTTTATGGTAAATGGCGAGCTTTACGATTGGGAAAGCGTGACCCCTGGCGACACAATAACCCCCCGCGGCCCGCCAGAAAAAGAACATTGGCCAGCAGGTGCGGTAGCCTTTGCAGGTTGGTTTGCCCAGCCTCAAGACGGCTTCAACAGCCCCGGCGACCAGGCCTTCGACTTTAGCCAGCCAATATACGACCATATTAACCTATACCCCCATTACAGCGACATGCATCTTGTCAGCTTTGTGATGGAGGTAAACGGCGAGTTTATTGTAATGAAATCGATAAAAATATTCCCTGGCAGCTGCGCCTCGGCCCACGAGGCAGAGCTAGAAAAGCTAAGCATGAGCTTGACTCCGCCCGGCAGGCAAGGATTCTACCATTGGGCAGATATGGCAAGCGGCGAAAGGTTTTATTTTGATACGCCGGTATACGAAGATTTAACGCTTTTGGCCATGTTTGTGGACTCACATATCGTGGTTTTTGATACAGAGGGCCTGTATATTCCGGCGGCGGTGGTACTGCATGGTTACCAGCTGCAAGAGCCAAATACCCCATTGCGCCAGGGTTTTATATTCTCTCATTGGGTGCTTGATGGTGCGCCATATGATTTTGCCAGCCCCGTTACAGATGATATGGTGCTAGTGGCAGCCTGGGTTGCCCAGGAAGTAAGCTTTACCGTAATCCGCTGGATGGAGCGGCCAAATATAATAGGCGACCCCGGCGCAGATACAGCCAATTATATGTACTATGATTCCTTTATACTAACTGCCCAGGCCGGGTCATTTGTAGATTTTTACAGTATTGGCGCGTTAGAGGCAAGCAATATCCCCGCCACGATAATAAGAACGCCCGGCAACAGGGATATTGTAGTGGCCGAATTTAGGCATGGGGACAGCAATGTACAAGTGCTTGGCAACGGCAACACAGTGGTGAATGTATACCTGCAAAGAGTGCTTTTCCGCTACGAGTTTAACCTAAACCCTGCAAGTAGCAGCAACAACCTGCGGGCAGATGCAGAAATGAATCACGACGGCCAAACCTATAACCAGGGTGTAAGCATGGCAGGGGTGGCCCATAATAATATCCGCTACTATTTCCACGCAAAATATGAGCAGAATATCTATGGCCTATGGCCAAGTCACGCCAACGCTACTTTCCAAGAGCGTCAATCCACATTACGCAGCGGCAGATGGAGTGCCCCCGCCACCAGAAACCTAACCGATTGGGAGCGCCCGTCCAACAGCTCTGCCAACAACCAGGCCTCCCATCCTCACACCCTAACCAGCATAATGCTACCACACACCCCAGATAGGGTAGCTATATACACCGCCAGATGGGGCAACCCAAGGCGGGTAGAAGCTCAATACTGGATAGAAGCCCTGCCCGGCCAAGAAGGCGGCATAGAAATGACCATAAATGGCGTAACCCGCAGGTTTATAAACAGCCGGTATACCCAACCACTATACCTTACCGGCAGCCTAAACCCCAGGCATATTCTAGGGGTGACCAATATCCACACCATTTTCCTAAACGCAAACGGTAATGCAATAAATAGCGGTAACGACGCTAGCACCTTCCGCTTCTTTTACACCCGCAACAGGCATACCCTGCACTTTAACACCCAGGGTGGCCCAGCCATCCCGTCGGTAACGGATGTGATGTTCGAGCAGCCACTAGAGGCCTTCGTGCCACAAACCCTGGAAAACAAAATGGTGTACGGCATAGCCTACCAATTCCGCGGCTGGTATTTAGATGCAGCCTACAGAACCCGATACCAGGCAGATATGATTATGCCAAACAGCAGCGTGACTCTTTTTGCCCTATGGGCATCTACAGAGCTGGAAGTAACGCTGTTATACCGCCTGGGCGGCGAAACCATAGACACAATGCCCATAGGCCGCGGCGAATACCTGCGAAACGAGTTTATGCCATACCAAATAGGCCAGGTTGTGCTAGGCCATGGCGAGCTTATTGGCTGGTCGCGGCTGCACCAGCAAAACACCCTGCGCAGCTTTAGCTTCGACATGCAGGTGAACAATAACATCACCCTTGTGGCCCAATGGCAGGTAGATGGCTTTGCCATAACCTACGATATATTAAACGGCGTAGGCGAAACCCCAACAGTGGCCAGCAAATTCTCTGGCGGCACAGCTTTCCGCCTGGCAGATGGCAGCAATTTTGTCGCACCAGAAGGTTATGTGTTTGTAGGCTGGCGCGAGCGCAACAGCGGCGGGCATATCTTCTTCCCAAGTATGTTGGCATTCGTTGCGGGCAATATGCATTTTTACGCTGTGTATGTATCACAGGAGGAGATGGCGGATTATATCACCGTAACCTTCCACCCAAATTTCACCACGCCCCAGCAGCCGTACAGCATTTATATGCCGCGGTATCAGGATTTTCCGCTAGAATTTGCCCGTGAGCTTTTCACCAGGCCAGGCCATGTGCAGATTGGCTGGGAAATTGACGAGAGCAAGAGCTTTGCCATGGATGGCGTGTTAAACAGCGGCGATGATGTGATCCTGTACGCCATATGGCGGCGCGCAGAATGGTACTGGTTTACTGTGACTTATAGCCCCGGCCTGCATGGTGATTTTGACGCGCAGGTCAATGAGGATATCTTGCACGGCAGTGCTACGCCAGCCTTTGATGGCCAGCCAGCAGGTAAACTTGGCTGGGAATTTGACGGCTGGGATCCAGTAGTTGCGAAGGTTGTTACGGCAGATGCGGAATATGTAGCACAATGGCGGCGCGCGGAAGGGTACTGGTTTACCGTGACTTATAGCCCCGGTCTGCATGGTGATTTTGAGGCACAGGTTAATGAGGATATCCTGCACGGTAGTGCTACCCCAGCCTTTGATGGCCAGCCAGCAGGTAAACTTGGCTGGGAATTTGACGGTTGGAATCCAGTAGTTGCCAAGGCTGTTACTGCGGATGCAGAATATATAGCACAATGGCGGCGCGCGGAGGGCTATTGGTTCACTGTGATTTACAGCCCCGGCCTGCACGGTGATTTTGAAGCGCAGGTGACGGAGGATATTTTCGTCGGCAGCCTCACTCCCGTATTTGAAGGCCAGCCCACCGGCCGCAACTACTGGCAATTTGTGGGCTGGCAGCCATCGGTAGAAGCCACCGTAACCCGAGATGCCGTGTACGTGGCAGAATGGCGGCGCCGCGGCAAAGTTCACGCAGATGTGGACGGCGATGGTGAAGTGACCCTACCAACCCTGCCAGGTTGGATACCCGAAGAAGACGTAGATATAGAAAAAGACCAAGACGGCGTGATAACAATAATAGTACCAGACCCAGACGAGGAAATTGACATCGAAAAAGATGTAACCGTAACTGTACCCCCGGGATGGACGTACAGGGTTGACCGAGACGATGACGGCAATATAGTAATAGTAGTAACACCGCCACGAGATAAAGATTGTGATGACGATAACGATAATGACAATGATAACGACAATGACAACGATAATGACAACGACAGTAGCAACGATAATATGAACGACAACGAAAATGAAACCGCCAATGACGCGGACAACAACGACACCAATTCCCAATGGCACCCAACCCAAATCCTGCCATTAATCCCGGCAAGCCCACCAGCGCCGCCACCACAACCGCCTCTGGCAACCCATCCAAACCGCCAACTTCCCGCCACAACAACAGAAGCGCCCGACGACCCACCGCCAGCCACGGCAATAACACCACCGCCAGCACAAATAGAAGCCACCCCCACCTTCGCAGCCACAACCCCGGCACAGCAAGAAGCCAACGAAACCGCCAGGACAATAGGCTGGCTTCCGCAAACTGGCCTAGGTAGCCGCATGTGGCATTTTGTAACTTTGTTTGCTTTGGCAATATTTGCAGCAGCGGCAGCGGTTTATATCATAAAGCGCGATTCTAACGGGAGGAAATGATAGAGTTTGCCACGATACCCCTTTTTTGTAGGTTTGTTTGCCACGAGCTCTTTCGGATAGCCTTTAAAAAAAAGCGGAAGGAAATTTAATGTTTAGCAGAAACGAGACGAACAAACAAAATGATATGAAAGCAGGACGCAGTCAATATGCGTCCTGCTTTTTTATAGTCACTTGATTCAAAAACAATCCAAAAGAGCGGGATCAAAATCAAGACAGAGTGGCAAAATTTCGCAAGTTATTTTTCAGTTTAGCCTACAACGTCTCAATTTCGCTCAAGTTTAGGGAATAAGGAGGAGTGAATAAGGCATCATAGTTTG
Source organism: Defluviitaleaceae bacterium (assembly GCA_009784025.1). GTDB lineage: Bacteria > Bacillota > Clostridia > Lachnospirales > WQUN01 > WQVK01. Next base: position 1,795 of record WQVK01000041.1, on the reverse strand, counting down.
CATAACATGAGTAACTACTTATTTATCCTCCCGGCAGATGATTTTTTAGGTTGTTCCATGTCCAATTTTGTAACATTTCGCACCTCCTGGTCATATGCTGATAGAGTAGCAAACTATCGGTATGAAACACTGGGAGGTGTTTTTATGCTATTCGGGCTGTTTTATTTATTACAGGGCTTTTTTTTGTTTGGGCATTTAACAGGAGGAAACTCTTTCCCCCAGCCCCTATCGCCCCAAGAAGAACAAGATTACCTTGAAAAATACGCTAGCGGCTGCACAGACGCTAAAAACATACTAATAGAGCGTAACCTACGCCTAGTAGCCCATGTGGCAAAAAAATACTCTAACCACGCCAAAGACAGTGAAGATTTAATCTCTGTAGGCACAATAGGGCTAATCAAGGCCGTGTCAACCTATCGCCCAGACAAGGGCGTGCGGCTGGCTACGTATGCGGCTAGGTGTATAGAGAACGAAATACGCATGTTCCTGCGCTCGGCAAAAAAGCATAGTATCGATACCGTGCGCCTGCAAGACATAGTGGGAGTGGATCGCGAAGGCAATGAGGTACTAATTGAAGATAGGATAGCCGACGACGACCGCCCAATAGACGAGCAAGTTAGCCTAAAAATTCAAAAGAAACGCCTGGGTGAAGCCATAAAAGATGTGCTGCAAAACCGCGAAAAAATTGTAATACAGCTCCGATACGGATTAGACAACAACGAAGAACTAACACAAATTGACATCGCGGAAATGCTGGGGATATCCAGAAGCTATGTATAGATGCTTCGGTATTGCAAATAAACTAACCGACCATCCATTTTTTTTGCTTCATTTTTTGGACAACCATTGAAATATTTGTTTTACTTGTTACACGCCGAAAAGTTCGCTTAAATCCGCACCCTCCAAGACCCTCTCACTTGCGCGTCCGGCATTTTTCATCATGTGGGATAATTTTTCCTCAATGGAAGCCTTGATGAAAGTCGAAACATCAACGCCGCGCAGTTTGAAAAAAAGCAACGGGTCTTCGTCAAGCCGTGCGCCCACGCCATACAAAACTGCCGCCACATGCTTGCACATGGTAGCCCAATCCGGGCAGGAACAGTCCATGTGAATTTCCATTGGTGATGGGAAAAGCCCCTTTTTCTGGGTCAAAAATAATTCCTCAAAATCCTTGGGGAATTTGCCTTCTACAAGGTCTGCCACGCTATCAATTTTTCGCCCCACCGCTTTGGTTATACTGTCTTTGTTTGCTTTACTTAAAATGTCAATCTTTATTTTTGCTGTATATAAACTACTTCCCATGACTTTGGCGATTACAATGCCCTCGTCTATTTGCAAGTCCACCACAAATCCATTGCGTACATATGACCGCCCACGCCCTATGCGATTGCTGAAATCGGCGTAAGATTCAAGGTTTTTGCACCAAGCAGAACCCCACCAAGTTGTGGCGATTTTTCGTCCTTCGATGATAACGGGGGCAAGGTCTTTGTTCTTTTTGCGTAATTTTTCCATTTGCTTTTCGGCTTTTTTGCGCTTTTCAGCAACAGAAACATATTCACCGTAACCAAACCACGACATGGCTATACCCCCAATCTCAACATATTAAACAGCTCATCGTTTGTCATTTCGGTTATCCAGTTCTCGCCGCTTTTCGCCCCGATTACATCCCCGGCGAGCTTTTGCTTTTCTTCGATGATGGCATCTATTTTTTCTTCGATTGTACCTGTTGTGACGAACTTATGAACAATCACATTTTTTTGTTGTCCTATACGGAAGGCGCGGTCGGTGGCTTGGT
>WQVK01000040.1 GCA_009784025.1 Defluviitaleaceae bacterium | reverse complement strand
TTTTCCGCAAGGCGAGGAGCTGAAAGCCGCCGCGCACTAGCGGTGCGCAAGGTTTTTAGCGACGAAGGCTTGCGGAAAATTTACAAGTTCTATGTGAGTGTTTTTAGGTGGAGCGGCTATAACAACATCATCAAAAAAACTTCCCGCTATGTAGTGAAATAATTCGAAAACTGTCTCGTCCAAGCGACACCTGATGCTAGTGGTGTGAACCCACAGCCTCCAACCTCATGTTGGATAGATGCTTTTTGTCCAAACCAATGCGTTATTGTTTTCCTATGTGAGATTGATTAATATTGTCTTGCGGCCGCAAATAAACCAATTAAAGGAGAGCATACAATGTCGGCGATAAGAATTAATGAACAAATTGCATTTTTGCGTAAGCAGAAGGGTATTACCCAAGAGGAACTTGCCAATGTTTTGGGAGTAACAAATCAATCCGTTTCAAAATGGGAATCTGGCAACAACTATCCCGATGTTCAACTGTTGCCAGAAATCGCCAAACACTTTGAAGTTACTATAGATGAACTTTTAGGGCATAAACCTTCAGAAACATTCGGCGATGTATGCCTTAAAATTAAATCACTCCTTGAAGGAATGGAAAAGAACTCCAGGCCCGAAGTGGCATACAAGCTGGCGTATCTTGCGGTTCAAGGGGCTGTGTTGCCGGAAAAATTCCAACAAAACCTATCTTGGGATACAGGGGTAGAAGATGGGGTGGAAATCGATTTCTTCAAACAAGGACATTCTATTTTAGCATCCCAGCAAGTTGACACCTATGTAAAGAAAAACGCTGTATTTATTACCAGTAAGCAGCGCTATAAACCCTTTACACCGCGTGAAACACGGGAAATATATTTAGCTATAAAACCGCTTGCTAACAAAATTGTGATAAAGGTTCTGTATAGCTTGTATGAATTATCCGTTCACGACAACGAAATTTTTATACCCATTGAAGCAATCGCAGAGAAAAGTGGTTTGTCTATCAACGAAACTGAAACCGCTTTAGACCAATTACCCGTTCAAACAGGGGCAGATGGCGTAGGCTATCGCTTGGATGGTGGATGGCATTTGCCTCCTCTATTAATGATGTTATTGCCCAACGAACTTAGAAAAGATTAACCTACAGAAAGGGAGCGGCACATCATGTATCGCTCCCTCACATTTTCTACCGTCATTGTCTTCGCCAAAATAAGCAAACCCCGTGTATCATATAGCCGCTCCACCTAAAAACCCTCGCATAGAGCGCGGAAAATTTGCAAGCTCTATGTGAGGGTCTTTAGCTGGAGCGGCTATATATCCTCGCAGAAAGGAAATATACCTCGGCACTCATCACAAAATAACCCCATCCTTAAAAATAGAAATCTCACGGTAACTGTTGGCCTCATTCTTCGTCTCCTGGCCTTCGGCTACTTCTATAATATAATCAAAAAACTCTTCAGCCAGGCTATCCATGGCTTCCCCTGCCGCCAGCACCCCCGCATCAAAATCCGTCCAATGAGGCTTGGCGGTAGCCAGCGCCGTGTTCGACGAGATTTTCACGGTAGGAACAGGGGCGCCCAATGGCGTGCCGCGGCCTGTAGTGAACAGGATTAGATGCGCCCCGGCGGCAGTTAGGTTTGTTACCGCCACAATATCGTTGCCCGGGCCGTTTAGCAGGTTTAGGCCTGGGTTTTTGGCGGTTTCGTTTTGGCCTAGCACATCTGTTACATAACTGCTGCCGCCTTTTTGGGTGCAACCCAGGGATTTTTCCTCCAGGGTGGTGATGCCGCCTTTCTTGTTTCCGGGGGATGGGTTTTCGTAAATTTCTTGGTTATGGCTTATGAAATATTGCTTGAATCCGTTTATTAACTCCACTGTCTTGCCAAAAACCGCCTCACTGGTGCAGCGGTTCATCAATAGAGTTTCCGCGCCAAACATCTCTGGCACTTCCGTTAGCAAGCTGATGCCCCCATGGGCGGTTAGCCGGTTTGAAAAGCTGCCCACCAGCGGGTTGGCGGTGATTCCGCTTAGGCCATCGCTGCCGCCGCATTTTAGGCCAACAATCAGCTCGCCCACTGGTATTGACTCGCGCCGGAAGCCGCTGGCATACTGGCCTAGCTCTTCTAGGGTTTTTAGGCCTTCGGCAATTTCGTCCTGCACATCTTGGGTGTTTAGGAATTTCACCCGGTTTGCATCCCATGTTCCCAGGGTTTCTTTGAAGGTCTCTATATGATTATTCTCGCAACCAAGCCCCAGCACCAGCACACCGGCGGCATTGGGATGATGCACCAAATTGGCCAGCAGCCGCTGGGTGAAAACATGGTCGCAGCCCAGTTGCGAGCAGCCATATGGGTGTACAAAGGTATGTACGCCTGGCACGTTGGTTTCGGCCACAAGCCGCTCTGCAATTTTGTTTACGCAGCCCACGGTGTTGATTATCCAAATTTCGTTGCGGATGCCTACCTTGCCGCAGCTGCGCCTGTAGCCCTGGAATGTCCTTGTGGCTGGCAGGCTGGCGGGTGGCTGGCTGGCCGGCGTGAAACTGTAGTCTTCCAGGCCGCGCAGGTTGGTTTTTAGGTTATGGCTGTGAACATGCTGGCCGGGAGCGATTTCTTGGGTGGCGCGACCTATTGGGAAGCCGTATTTCATCACGTTCTCGCCATTGCGGATGGCCGCCAAAGCCATTTTATGCCCGGCGGGGATTGCTTCTGCGGCGGGGATGCCCGCTAGGGTTTCGCCGGGGTTTATTGGCGTGATGGCCACGGCCACATTATCTTTTTCGTGGATTTTCATTTTACTTCACATCCTCATGCTAATCTCAAATTGAAACGACGACTTGGAACGACAGCCTTAAACGCCGAGACAAGGCGATTTATGGCAATTTCACTTCGCCAGAAATATAATCGCTTACATATTTTGTAACAGCCTGTACAAAGCCCGGAATCTCGCATAGATTCTGCCCCCAAAAGCTCTCGTTTGCACAGGCGCTTTTCACGAAAGCAGAAACATCCCGGTCGCTTTTGGCGAAAAACTCTAGTACTGCTGGCTCGTCATTTGGCTGGCGCAGCTTGTAATAAGCCAACAACGCCGCAAAAGACAGAGTTAGCCGTGCTGGCAACCGGCCCTCGCGCTTATAATATTCCAAAATAGACGGCAACACCCTAGCCCTGAATTTCGCCACAGAATTCATGGCAATTGCCTCCAGATAATGTGTAATATGCGGGTTCGCGAACCTCTCGAGCACTGTGGCGGCATAAACCTCAAGCTCCTTTGCTGGCCCGCCCATGCTTAGGATGATTTCTTCATGTATGCCACCCCGCAAAAACTCGCTGAACGCCGGGCTCTGCACGATTTGCCCCACGGTTTCCAGCCCTGCTAGCCGCGCTGCCAGGGCTGTCATGGTATGTGCGCCGTTTAGAATTCGCACTTTGCGCCGCTTGTAGCCGCTTACATCCTCGGTTAGCACCACATTTAACCCCACATTGGCAAAGGGCAGGGTTTCGCCAATCTCTGCCAGGACTGCAGCCTCGGCTTCTATGGCGAAGAAATGGAAAACTTCGCCCGCCACCAACAAATCATCATTGTAGCCAAGTTGGGCGGCTTCGTCCTTTGGGAAGCCAGTTACAATGCGGTCTACAAGGGTGTTGGCGAAATGATTCGCCCCCTGCACCCAGGCCGCAAATTCCTGTGGCAGCCCCCATGCCGCGGCGTATCTTAGCACCAGCTCTTTCAGCTTTGCGCCGTTATTGTCAATAAGCTCGCATGGCAGGAAAATAAAGCCTCTGGCCAAGTCACCGCCAAAATACTTAAACCGATGGTACAGCAGCGCCGTAACTTTTGCAGGGAAGCTACTTGGCGGCTGGTCACCCAGCCTGTCTCCCTCTGCAAATGCAATGCCAGCCTCGGTTGTGTTGGACACTATAAAACGCAGGGCCGGGTTTTTCATGGTTTCCATGTATTCTACAAAATTTACATGGGGGTCTATGGCGCGGCTAATGGATTCCACCCGCTGCGCTTGGGTTACAAGCTGGCCGTCCTCTATCCCACGCAGCAAAACCGTGTATTTGCAGTCATTTTCGTTTAATTTCTGTGCGAAACCCTGTTGGATTGGCTGCACCACCACGATTTTACCCTGGAATAAATTCTGCCTATTCAACACATCCACAAAATAATCAAAAAACGCCCGAAGGAAATTCCCCTCGCCAAATTGCAGGATTTTCTCATTTTGGTTTACCATTTTAATGCTCCCATCTGTTTTGCACCGCAAAATTCAGTTGGTCGGATTTTCCGACCAACTGAATAGACTTCTTCCGAAGTTCCCGCAGGAGATTTCGGAAAAGTTACATTTTCAATCCCTTGCTTATTCTGAAATTGCGTTTTTTGCAATTTCAGAATAACTCTAATTTATTTTCCCCTGCCGAAACCCCTCATAAAATAACCCCCGCGGCATACTCCGCCGCGCCTTTAACCGAGGCCAGCACCGCCTCATAAGTAACAAATCTATATTCCGCCACCGGTACTGCCTCCACCCCGGCATACTGCACATTCAGCAAATTATCCCGGATTGCATGCATTTCTGCCGCCGTAACCAGCCCGGGTAAATCTTGCCCCTGCGCCGCAGCAAGCAGCCCCGGAATCTCGCTGCCCTTAAATTCCTCCAAATACAACCGGGCATCAATACTACGCAAATCCCTGTAATAATCGCTACTATACCCTTTTGCTGCCTCAACCGGGTGGTTTGTGCGGAAATCATTCCAAAGCCCAGCGTTATTATAAATATCCGTAAGCCCATGCAAGGCGTAACCCAAATGAAGCGCGCTACCCCTGTTCGCCGCCGCAAAATCCCGCAGCCGCATTTCCCAGCCCGCATTATCCGTAATCTGCCCCCATCTCTCCCCGCTAACCGGGCAAAGATGCGTCACTTTCTTAGCCGGCCCGATATCCACCATGCCAGCCCCCAAAAACGCATCCCTATAATGCACTCCATCTGGCGCAATAGCCCCCAACAAAAACGCCCCCATATCTTCCCTGCGCAAATCCCCCATAATTAAACCCGCCACCAACAAATGAGTCAACGGAAACGGCATAACAACCTCCTACTTTACACCTAAACAAAAAACTGCTATCATAACGCCAGCAACATGGGCGGTTAACTCAGCTGATAGAGTGCCACCTTGACGTGGTGGAAGTCGAGGGTTTGAGTCCCCCACCGCCCAGATTTGATACAAGACCGCGGGGCTTTGCCCCACACCCCACCCGCTTTTTGGAAAAAGCGGGGCAAAAACTTTAACTTTGATATTTTAAAGTTTACGGGGTGTTGGTCTTGTTTTTTCATGCAATTAGCAACCAACCTAAAAAACTTTAACATTGGGATTACCATAATCCTAATGTTAAAGTTTTTGCGTATTTATCAAAAAAGTGGGTGCGGGCAAAGCCCACGGCATTAATCTTCTAACCTATCCAACAAATGCTGCAACTGCTGCCTATAATAATACTCCCGGTTTTCTATAAAAAAGCGTAGGAAATCAGTGTGGTAGTTGAAGCGATCTACGCTGCGTTCTACCGTGCCGCGCATGGCGAATCTGTTGTACATCTCGGGCATTAGTGGGCGGTACAAGGCCAGGAATTCGTCGTGTAGAGCAATTAGGGTATCTGTATGGAAGTCGTTTTCTAGGAGATACAATGCGCGTTCCACAAAATCGCTTGCAAAGGCTGGGTTGTTGAACACGGCAAAGCTGCGGTTTAGCTGGGATACCAGGCCACGGTCCACGCTGGATGGTGTGCGATAAAGGGTACGGAAACGGCTGGCGTCGTGGCGGGTTTCGTCTTCGTCCGGCCTGTTGCCCACTGGGTGTGGGGCAAAGTCTAGGTCATGCAACATGAAACGCCAGCGGCCGTCGTTGAAAGGGTTACCGGAATCTAGGTCGGGTTCTATTGCCCGGAACAGACGCACATTATGATGCGGCCAGTCCCGGTTATGGAAGAATGTTTGGGTAATAAGATAGTCTATAAAATTATCTTGGCAGAAGAATTCTGCAAAAAACCTTTCCCGGATGTAATCTTCAGCAAAATCGCTATCACTGATGAAATCTATAAGCTGACGGTACAGCTCTAAGCCAACTTCTTCTGGGCCTTCGTCCACTTCTTTGGAGAACACCCAGCTTTCTTCCTCGTTCAGCACGCCATTGTTGGTGCTTAAAATCACCACATTACCCCTGTCTATGCCAAGTCGGGTGTAGGTGTGGAAATCGTTGTTTGTGTGTTCGCGGATAGAAGTGAAGCCCCAGTATTCGCCGTTTATAAACTTGATTGCCAATGTGAAATCCGCCATCGGCACATGCATATTAGCAGAGGCCGTTTGCACAAATGGGTCACGCATATGGTCCCAAAACTGGGCGTTGCCGCCGTTCCAAAGGCGGAAGCGATACAACTCGTAAAGCCCTTCAAATACCGGGTAGGTTATCACGCCGTCTAGCTGCCCACGGGCAAGATGCACATTTATTGTGCGCTGTGGGTTGGCACGGGTGGAATTGCCGCCCAAAGATGAAGAGCCGGGCAGGTTGAACATACGCTCATATTCGCCGCTTACATGGTCGAAGAATTCGTAGTTAAAAACCCTACGGCGGGTGGTTGGGTCGCGGCGGTAAGCATGGCTGTAAATGTACACGAAATCATCGTAGGGGGCGGTTACGGATACTATCGGCCTGCCGTTGAAGCGCTGGTAGGCATCTGGTATCACAAAGTAGCTGGCGGTTATAATTTCAGAAACCGGCTCGCCTTCGTAGAAAGCCTGGAAACGGAATGCCGTCCCCTGCAAAATTTCCGCTTCCACAGCAGGGCGAACATCTAAATGCCTATCCCAAATATCTGAATAATGGGTAAGAACCGTGTCGCGCCAGTTGGCTGTGCGGTCCTCTATAGACAGCCGGCCATCCTCTGGCACCCTGCCAGAAACCTGGATTTGGTTGCCGCGGCGTAGTACATATCTATCATCCCCGGCTTGAGGGGCGTTGCCGTCTATGGTGAAGTAAATTGATGCATCTGGCATGGATGGGAATGTAATGGTAAGGTCAAACGCTTCGCTAAAAACACCCGGGTAGGCAGATAACACAAACCCCCTGTCGAATAGCTCATGCTCTTGAAGCCCCACTGGTGCGCGTTCATGCACTGGGGTTGGCGTTGGGCTTGGCATCGTTGGGGATGGTGTGGGGCTTGCCTCTGGTGCTGCGGTGGGGGCATTATTTCCCGCAGGGGTGCTGGCTTCGGCTACGGCCAGGCTATCTACATATTCGTCACTTTGCTGCATTGCAAAATAAAGCGCCGCAACCGCAGCCGCCAGCAATAGGCAGAAAGAAATCACGGTCTTGGCCGCCCCGAACCTACGCTCTGGTGGTGCTATTGAGGTTTTTTTGTTTTTATTTTCTTCTGCGCTCATTTTGGTTTCCTCCCGTTTTTACAGCAGAATTTGAAGTTGCATTTTGCAATTTCATAAGAACTATAATTTTTCTATTCCAGCTTTTATGCGTTTTAGGCTTTCTTCCTTACCCAACAGCTCGCAGATTTCTGTGGCGCCGCAGGGTGTGGTTGGCTTGCCAGACAATGCCGTGCGTATTGGCCAAAGTAGCTGGCCCTTACTTAGCCCATTGGCCTCTGCCGCGGCAGAAACTGCGGCGGCTATGGTGTCATGTGTCCAATCGCTTAGGGTTTCTAGGGTGGCCAGGGCAACTTCCAGGCCTTGTTTTGCCACTTCTGGGTTGGTTTTCATCTTCTTATGGGTGTAAAGCTCGATATCATATTCTGGTAACGCGTCTATGAAATTAACCAGCTCGCCCGCTTCATGGGCGAAGCTTACCCGGGATTGGGTGATGGCAGCCAGCCTGGCATAATCTGCAGCGGGTGATTTTACCGCATCTTTCAAATGGGGTAGCGCCAGGCCAAGGAAAACTTCTGGTGCAAGCCGCTTGATATGCTCGGCGTTTACCCAGGTTAGTTTCACCATATCGAAAGTAGATGGTGATTTGCTTATATTCTTGGCTTCGAAGATTTCTTCAAGCTGCGCTAGGGTGAAAATCTCTTGGTTGTTTGTGGGGCTCCAGCCCAGCAGCGCGGCGTAATTGACGATGGCTTGGGGCAGGAAGCCCATTTCTAGCAACTGCGGGATAGATGTAGCCCCGTTGCGTTTGCCCAGCTTCTGACCGTTTTCGTTAACCAGCAGCGGCAAATGCACAAACAGTGGCACATCCCAGCCCAGGGCTTCGTACAGCAGCTTATATTTTGGCGTGGATGTAAGATACTCGCTACCCCGCGCCACATGGGTGATTGCCATATCATGGTCGTCTATCACATTGGCGAAATTGTAGGTGGGCATCCCGTCGGATTTTATTAGGATTTGATCCTCAAGCTCTTTATTGTCCATGGTGATATCGCCATAAACTTCGTCACGAAAGCTGGTTTTGCCCTCTGGAACTAGCTGGCGGATTACATATGCCTCGCCGCCCTGGATACGCCCCGCGATTTCTTCCTTAGAAAGCCCGGCGCAATAACGGTCGTATTTTTTTATCCCATGGGCATCTGCCAAAGAATCCAGCCTATCCTTGTCGCAGAAGCAATAGTAGGCATGGCCGCCCGCCACAAGTTTTTCTGCCTGGGGTAGATAGTTTGCCTTGCGCTGGCTTTGAATATACGGCCCATAGCTGCCTTCTTTGCCAGGGCCTTCGTCAAAATCCAACCCTGTAAGCCGCAAAGTCTCGAAAATGGCGTCTGCCGCCCCTTCCACATAGCGGTCTTGGTCTGTATCTTCTATGCGCAGCACAAAAGTACCGCCCTCGTGTTTGGCTATCAAATATTCATAAAGTGCGCTGCGCAAATTGCCTATATGCATGAACCCAGTAGGGCTTGGTGCGTATCTTGTACGTATCATAAAATCTCCTTGGTTGTGGGTTTGTTTGGCTTTTTCTTAGTATAATTCATCTGCTGGGATTAGGCAAGGTTGGATGTTGTAGTGAAATAAATGAGAAACGGTCTCGCCAGAGCGGCATCTGAAACGCCGAGATAAGGCATTTCAGGCGTTTTGCTGCGACAGGCGAGACCGTTTTCGAATTATTTCACTATGGTCTTTTGAATTGGAAGCAATCCACTGGAGCGAAGGGATTCTGTTGGCGAAAAATTCAGTTGGTCGGAAAATCCGACCAACTGAATTTTCAAACACAAAAACAAGGCGGCTTCGCCGTCTTTACTTTCCGGCATGTCGCCAGGAAATTGCGGGACAATTTCCTGGCATACAAAAAAACCCCCGCATCCATCACAGACGCGAGGGCCTCCCTAACCCAACCTATCTAGGGCTTGGCAAATAAAGATGCTTCACCCCATTATACATATTCCCAACGCGGCTAGAGCGAGTCTCACCAACCGGCGGGCCATCATTTCTTATACGCATAATCAACATATTAAGTTTATCGTCAGCGCTGTAAGGGCTGGGTTCAAATTCGTTAAAATAAACCCTAAGCATTGTATTAGTTTCGTTCCATACCAGCTCAAAATCGCTGGAGAAGTCAAAACCTATGCCAAAATCCCGAGGGTTTATGGCATCACTAAAGCTTAGCTCCCACATGTCAAGCCTGGTCCATCTGCCGCTGCTGGCATCCCATTCTCCCTCGCCAATGCTGGATTCTATCACACGGTCAAATGATGTGCCGCGGTTGCTCATGCTGCCGGCGTGAAGGTTGCCTGGGTCTGGCCTTGCCCAACTGTCTGTAGAATTGCCGGCCGGGCGGAAGCCTGGGTATGGGCCGATATTCTGCACGGCTGCGCTGGGCGCCCATGTCATGTCGTTTACTCCCCAAGAATCACCAACATCATCATTGATGCTCGCCTGTAAATTCAGCTGGAATGCGAAGCCGGGCAGGGCATCAAATACAAGATTATCAAAAATCCAATACCGCTCATCCCCAGAGCCAGCAATAGCGGCGGCGCGAATGCCATGGGGGGCAATCCACGTAGGGCTTACACCCTGGGACATGCTGCTATTGTTTAATGTCCTCACCCCATTGGCCACAGAATAAACTCGCACGGCCTCACGGTTAAACCGGCTTACAAAGCCAAAATACACGGCAGAATCCCACACATATGACTGGATAAGCGCAGTGTTTACATCAATACCCTGGAAGAACGCGCTTCTGTTTTCAAGCTCGCCCCCATCTGTTCTAAGTTCGAAGCGGCCTATGCCGGTTTCACCCGCCGCAAGGTTAAATGTGGCGATGCCGCCTGCAGCAGCAACCCGCCAGCGGGCAAGCTCTTCTGGCTGATGCTCTGTGCTTGCGCGCCATAGGTTATTTCGGTCGCCATGTGACCATCTTATAAGCTCTACATATGGCGCGTCTGTGTGGGCTACAATGGTTGCGGGCAGCCCTTCGGTGATATGCATGGTTTCTGTCCATATAAGATGCGCGTTTGGCCGTGCCCATGGGAATGCCCATGAATCAACTTCTATCGGCGTGCGCTCCAGGGCGCGGATGCCGCCATCCCATATACCCGGCACTGCCGCAGCAAGGATATCCTCCACGTAAACCTGGTCAACTGTTCTGCCGCCCCTAAATCCTGTGGGGGTATGGTGTACCGGCTGGCCAAAAATATAATCGATAGCTGCAAAAATCACGGGATAATCAGAATCATGGAAGCTATGGCTGCTGGCCTTTTGGAAGGTGATGATATTGCCATCATAACCCAAAAACGCTGATACTTCATTGGCTGCGGCGGTTACATTGGGGTTTGGCCCCCAGCCTGTCCAATGGCCAAAGCCTGTGGTTTCCAAAGATATAAGCGCCCGGCCAGAATTTGCGGTTGGCACGCCAGTGCTACCAGCCTGCAAGGCCGCAAACAAATGCGTATCAAACGGCACCAGAAACACGCTTTGATCATCTTCCTGGGTGGTATGCAAAATGCTACGGATTTGCCCACCTGCGGTGCGGGTGTTTTGCCCGGTTCTTGGGGTTTCATGCCTTGGCAATGCACGTTGGAAGCTGTTGATGGAATGGTAATTTACCCGGCCGGCATGGGTGTGGCGGAAAGGTGCCATACCCCCGTCACCGCCAGATTCATGAGGTAGCGCCAAGGCCACCCTATCATCCATGACAGCCCCAAAAAGCGCGCGCTTGCCCTGGAACGAGTTGCCAATAGTGGCAGACATTTTTGGGTTAACACCCCATTGCGGGTTTAATTCAAAAGCATCCAGCAGCCGCGACACCGTCCAGGCCGCCGCAGCAAGTTCACCACTGTTATAGTAGGTAGAGTTCGCGTTAAACGGAAAAAGCTCGAAATACACGGCGTTTCTAGTATTTACGGATGGTGCTGGGGCTGTTGGCCGCGCTGCCGACCATGGGCTGGGTTCCATTTGGCGGGCGTGGATTACGGCAACCCCAATGCCCCTTTCAAGGGCGGCGTTCCGCTGGTCTTCCGTAAGGGTTGCCCCTAGGCCAATTATTATAGGCCCGCCGGTTTCGGCAAAACCATTTGCGGCGAGCTGCGCCTCCGATGGCAGCCATATGCCTTCTGCCACATCAAAGGTTTGGCTTACTGGCGTGCCGTCAGAATTAAATGTGTCCACGGTAAGGTTGATAACGCCGTCGTTATCTGGCCTTGCAGCGGTGTTTACCGTAACATGGTCTATGGGCGTTTGGTGGATATAGCCGATATAATAGTACATAATCAAATCGCGCAGCTCTGCCCGGCGATGCTCCCAATCTAGCAAAGTTACAACCCGCCCTGGAATAACCTCGCCATACCCGCCGCATTGCCCATCTGTTGTGGCAAAGAACTGGAATGGGTCGTTTAGCAGCTCGTCTACTGGCATAAGCTCCCTAAAGTTAGGGTCGTTTATCCACGGGAAATACGAGCGTAGTGGGTGGTTTGGCATAAAACGTCCTTCTGCATGGTTTATCATGATAGCACTCTCTTCATTTTGGATGTCTGGGTGGTTGATTGTAACGCCTACATAACCCCATCTGGTTGCTCCGCCGATATGCAAAATATATTCATCGGCTGCAATTTTAGTCAGGTATGGCGGCACAAGAACAGCATCTGTGGCGCGCGGGTTTAAAATCACATCTGCTGCAGATATTTCTGGGGTCACGCCCCTGAATAGGCTTACTGCAATCTCGCTGGTGGTAACCGAGCCTGCCGCGCCGTTAACGGCCAAGGTATATGCCGCAGGGCCAACGGCGGCCCGCTTCACGATTATATCGTGGATAACAAATGGCATGGTGGGGCTGTTACCGGCGGTGGTTGTTTGTATTCTCATATTTTGCCCGGCAAGGTTGGCTTGCTGCGGGTAGAATGTCCATTCTACCGTAAAATCCCGGGTAGCCGGGCTTACATCTACTACGGCGGATAGATTGTTCCATGGGTTGCCAGACTGGCGCAGCACCATTTGCAGGCTTGTGCCTGTGGGTTCTTCGTCTGGCGATAATGTTCCGGCAGTGCCTATGATGGTTATTTCGTAGCTGTTGCCTGCCAGCATTCCTGCTGCGTCTAACCCTGCGCGCAGTATTGCTAAGCCGTGCCAATCGTTAGCTCTTTCTGTAATTTGGATTGACCGCAGGGTCGGGTCGGTTGGGTTTTCTATTATGGTTGTGGTTGCCCCTGCTGCCTCTAGCATAGGGATTTCCACGAATGTGCTTGAGCCAAGTGGCAGGGATTGAAGTGCCGCATCCCCCTGCATGCTCCAGATTATCGCCCCTGGAAGGATGGCGATTGGGATAGGAGCGGCCTGTAGGGGTGGTTCTGGGGTATAGTTTTCGGCTTCGTTGGCCTCTGTTGAGGGCTCATATTCTGTGTAGGCTGGCTCGTCACTGCCGTTGGCGCCTGGGGCTGCGCCAGAGCCGCAGGATGCCAGCCAAATTATTATGCCGGCGGCCACCAGGAAAATAAGTAGCCGCTTACAGCTTACTTTTTGCATATATAAATCACTCCCTCTGAGCTTGTTTGTGGAAATTATATCAATTGTGTTGGCTTGCTACAAGAAAAACCGTCAGATGCTTTGCCTCTGGCGGTTTTGATAGATGTATTCATCTACTAACGGTGTTCACCAATTCTATAGTTTGGCCGTTGGTTATCATTCTTATTGTTCCCATTTCGTCTGTACGCATTATTTTTGCGCCTTGGGCTTGTAGCCTGTCCATTACTTCCCTGTGGGGGTGACCGTGGCGGTTATTTGCCCCTAGGCTAATTACCGCAAATGCTGGGTCTACCGCCTGTAAGAATTCGTAAGATGTGGAGGTACGGCTGCCATGATGCCCCACCCGTAATACATTTGCGCTTATATCTAGCTCGCCGTCAAGCATGCGCCGTTCAGAGTCCACTTCTGCATCTGCGGTGAATAGGAAGCTGATTTGGCCATGGGTTTTGTGCAGTGCTATGGAATGATTGTTTAACTGCCGCCATTCTTCACCTGTTGGCGCTACCACCACCATATCTATAAGCCCGGCTTGCAGGCGATAGCCAAGGTACGAGTACACCACGTAAACGTCATTGTTGTAAATAGCTTGGATAAACCGCTGGTACGCCTGGGTATTGTCTGGATGCGACACATTTGGCTTTAACAGCCGCCCGATTTCTAGCTGAGCAATTACCGGTATCAGCCCGCCAATATGGTCATAATGGGGGTGAGTGGCCACCACGTAATCCAACCGGGTAACCCCCGCATGGCGAAGATAATCCAACACTGCCCGGCTGTTACGCTGCTCGCCGCCGTCTATAAGCACAGCATGGGTAGCCGTACGCACCAAGGTGGCGTCGCCTTGCCCCACATCTATAAAACTAACCATAACCTGCCCAGCTTCAAGGCTAACCGCCCCAGGCCTGTTAAAATACGCAGTAAGCCAATCCCCCGCAAAATAATAACCAATGGCAAACG
Organism: Defluviitaleaceae bacterium; assembly: GCA_009784025.1. Lineage (GTDB taxonomy): Bacteria > Bacillota > Clostridia > Lachnospirales > WQUN01 > WQVK01. Next base: position 5,177 of record WQVK01000040.1, on the reverse strand, counting down.
CCAAAACCATAAGCGTAACCAAAAAAAACGAACGTCCCCGCCTTCGGCTGCGCCGTCTCACATTGCGCCGCGCCCTAACAGGCCTAGCAGGCGGCTTTCTTTTGGTGTTAACATTTCGTCTGGGCATCTGTAGCTCCTTATGCAAAAGTATGTACGACAAAATTATACCAAATTCGAGGGATTTTGCAAGGTGATGAAAGATGTAGTGAAATAATTCGAAATCGGTCTCGCCTGTCGCGGTAAAAACGCCTGGAACGCCTTATCTCGGCGTTCCAGGTTCCGCTCGGGCGAGACCGTTTCTCATTTATTTCACCATAAGGCCAACAGAGGCTTTGCAAACCACATCTTCACCCGCTTTTTTAAAAAAAGCAGGTCAAAAACTTCAAATTTTGGGGATTTTATGTGGGAAACTTACATTTGACAGCCCGCTCGGCTTTGAGTACAATATGACTTGTGCGTATCCATAGCTCAGGGGATAGAGCGTTCGCCTCCGGAGCGAAAGGTCGTAGGTTCGATTCCTATTGGATACAGCGTTTACAAAACCGTAGGGCTTCACTTGCACCCAAAACGTCAAAGTTTTTGCCATGCTTTTTACAAAAGCGGATGGGGTGTGGAGTGAAACCCCGCGGTTTTTTTATTAGAGTGCTTCTAAAACTGCAAAAAGTGTGACTTCAAAAGATGGTTATTAAAAGGAGGCTATTATGAAAAAAACAAAAATTTCCAACCGCAACACAATTTTCCGCACGGCTGAAAATGCCAGCTATGATTTGATTTTGGGGGTAATACTTGGGCGGCGGCATAATTTCATTATAGACACAGGCATGGGCAGCAATAATGTAGCCGAAATGCTGGATTATATTGGTGCGGACGGCAAGCCCATTATCGCCATCAACACCCATGCCCACGGGGACCATATCTTTGGCAATTGGGTGCTGGAAAACCAGACGATAGTATCCCATCGCCTTTGCCGCGAGATTATAGACAGGGAATGGGATGGAAAAATAAAAAAAGAAATAGATGAAACCAAGGATTTCATAGACGGCGAGGTGCGTAAATGCCTGCCAAACTTGACCTTCGAAGGCAGCATCAGCTTCCCAGAGGATGGTATCACCATTTTCCTCAGCCCGTTCCATACGGTGGATTGCATTAGCGTGTACGATGCCGTAGATAAAGTGCTGTACACCGGGGATAATTTTGGCGTGATTGATGGAAAGGCCGCACTTTGGGGCGAAGATTTACCCGCCTGCCGAAATATGATTGATACCTACAGACAGTATGATTTTGATATTTGTGTGCCTGCTCATGTTTTGCCGGGTAGTGACCAGCCGCAGCCTGGGCGCGAGGTTTTAGGGTTGTTGGAAGCGGCATTACTGGAAGCTGAGAGGAAATAAAAAACCAGTTGGTCGCAAATTGCGACCAACTGGTTTTTTATTTCGGGGGTACATATTCTTTTTTATTTATGGCAAACTCCAGCCTATCTCTCATTTCGCCGTCATGCCACATCGCGCCCAGTTTTTCGACCTTTTTTGTACGTGGTATAATACCTGCACATTCACTTGCTGCAAAATGCATAAGGAGGCATGATATGAAAAACCGCATCCATATTTTCGGTGCATCAGGTTCTGGCACTAGCACCATCGCTGAAGAAATCTGCCAGCGCATAGGATACAAGCATTTTGATACAGACAGCTACTACTGGCAACCCACCAGCCCGCCATTCACGAAAAAGCGCCCCATAGAAGAACGCCTGGCACTGATGAACACAGACCTAGCAGCCCAGGAAAAATGGGTGCTAAGCGGCTCGCTGGATGGTTGGGGTAACCCGCTGATACCGCTATTTGAACTGGCGGTTTTCGTGTATGTGCCAAATGAAATACGCATAGAACGGCTAAAGGCTCGCGAAACACAACGTTATGGCGAGGCTATCCTACCCGGCGGCAGCATGCATGCATCTTCCCGGGAGTTTATCAATTGGGCGGCAGGTTATGAATCTGGCGAGCTTACGGGCCGCAGCCTGCCCCGACACCAAGCCTGGATGGCGCAGCTGAAATGCGAACTGCTTCGCATAGAAAACATTTCACTAGAAGATAGCGTGAACGCCATAATTACGAGCTTAAAGCCTTCCTATATCCAACCTTATGATAACCCTCAACACCGCAGAAATTCTCAAAAACAGTGAAGATTTTATAACCCTGGCTTTCGTAAAATTTTTCATTATTCGCACCTGTAGTCCAGGTGTAAATATGCTCTATGCCTGCCATTGCGATTTTTGCCTCCAGCATTTGCAAAAGCTTAGCCCCTAGCCCCTGCCGCCTAGAATTTTCATTAACCCACATGTCTGTAAGATAAAATATTGTGTGGTTGGTTAGGCCAGATACAAAGCCGATAACTGTATCGCCTTCTTCGGCGATATATTGGTGGCGTGCCTGGGGGTTATTTGGTATGCCGTCTTGGGTTTCAATTTTTTTAAAATCGTCATAAATGGCTTGCAGCTCTTCATTTGTTATGTCTCTATCTGTTATGTTCATATGCTTACTTCCCACCCACTAACGAGAACATGACCCGACCGTCACTTGATGCAAGTGACGCGTATTCTGGGTTTATTGTCATTATCTTTTTTTGCTGCGCCAATTTTATTAGCGTTTTTGTTGCGTCGGTTACATCTTCCCGATTTAAGGCCTCGCTACAAGGCATGAAGATTGCCTCGCTGTTTTCGTGATTATCCGTACATGACTCTCCGGCCCTGTGTTCGGCCAAAAATATCAGCCACCAATCCTTCACAGAGCATCTAACGGCAAGAAGCCCAAGCGGTTCGATTTCAACCCCGGTCTCCTCAAGAATTTCGCGCTTTAAGCTATCCAACGGTAGCTCCCCCTGCTTAATAAACCCGCTAGGGTTAATTAGCTGCCCCGCCGCGCCGCCATATGTGTGGCGCACAAGCAGAACATCATCCCCCCGCAACACAATAGCCCCAACTGCCGCAAAGCGATTATCTCCCATAAAAACTCCACCCTTTCCACCTTAGTATTAAAGTTTTTTGCTTCTTTTCGACTATAACAGAAGTGGAGGTGTCGGAGGCTGTCAAAACCTCTGACGGTTTTATCATTAGACTTCTTCCGAAATTACGTTTTTTAATTTCGGAAAAGCTACATTTTCAATCTTTTGCTTCTTTTGAGGTAACCCGGAAGAAACCGGGCGGCACGAAGTGCCGGGTTCGCCAAGCGAACCTTATGAAATTGCGTTTTTTGCAATTTCAGAAGAACTCTATTATAAAAAAGACTGCTTCTATCGGACCGTTTTCAGTTAAATTGACAATAACTACAACGCCATAGAAAGCATGATTTTCTCTGCATTATCTGCGCTTTTCTCTAAATCGTTAATTATATCCATAAATACAACTCCACTTTTCGGTTTACAATCTTTTGCCTTTAATCGCTTAAAATGATTCTTAGCAAATTTGGCCGACATCTCGTCAATTCTATCTTCAAGCTCTTTTATTTGCGGCATTTTAGATTTATCCTGCTTTTCATAAGCAGACAAAGCCTTATCCATAAGCTCCATCGTAACCTTGCTTATGGTCTGCAACTCTTCAATTGCCGTATCTGAAAATTTTATATCATTTTCACTTACAGCAATCACGTACTCGGCGATATTCTCCGCATGGTCGCTTATTTGTTCCATATCGGATAAAGTTACAAACATATCCCCTATTTTCTTAGCATCACTCGCAGACAGCGGCATATTAGTAATCTCCACAAGCTTAGCCGTAATATTTTGATGCAAGAAATTAACCGTTTTCTCATTCTCAAAAACCTTATTGGTCTTATCCGCATTTTTTTCAAAAAAGGCTTCCAATGCTAAGCTCAGGTTTTCATTAGCGATTTTCCCCATACGGCATATCTCAAGATGCGTGTTAACAACCGCGAGCGTTGGTGTTTTCAGCGTTTGGTTATCAAGATAAATCAATTTTCTTTCATGCATTTTACTCGATTCATCTAGCCTGACAGGAATCACCTTCTGCATCAGCTTGGCAAGCAAGGTAACAAACGGTATAAGAAGAAGAAGCGTGGCGACATTATACAAAGTATGGAACATCGCAACCTGGCGCGCACTTTCAGCCCATGTCGACTGAAACCAAATCAAAATCCCTGGCACGATAAGTATCAGCGAACCAAATACAATACTGCCGATTATATCGTAAGTTATATGAAACAATGCAGTGCGCTTGCTATCGCGGCTTGCTGGTATAGAAGCAATTACTGCCGTGATGCTTGTCCCAATATTAGCACCAAATATAATAAATGCTGAAGTTTGGAACGGAATTGGCACGCCGCTAAGGTGCATGGTCACCAAAAGGCCCATAGTTGCCGAAGAACTCTGTACAATAACCGTAAAAATAAAACCAGCGAGCAGCGCAAAAATAGGGTTACTAATGGCAGTTATCATATCCAAAAACGCAGGATGCGTGCGGAACACCCTCAAAGCATCACTCATAACAGTTATGCTGAAGAATAAAATACCAAAACCCAACATGGCATAACCGATATTCCTAATGCTTCTTTTCTTAAAAAATAAATACATAACTACGCCAACAAACATAAATATTGGCGCATATGCATCAATCCTAAAAGCAATCAGCTGTGCGCTGAATGTTGTTCCAACATTTATGCCCAGCAGCACACCAATTGCCTGTGTTAAATTCATCAATCCCGCATTAACAAAACCAACGGTAATAACAGAAACCGCCGTAGAGCTGTTTATAACTATCGTCGCAATAACGCCCACCATCGCCGCCAAAAATCGGTTAGATGTCGCCCGTTTCAAAATAACCTGCAACTGGTCGCCCGCGATTACCTCCAGCCCCGTTGACACCATTTTTATACCGAACAAAAGCAGCCCCAAGCCACCCATCGCCAGAAATATATTGCCCATCAAATCCATAATCGCCTCCAAAACATTTGCCATATTAGTTAGACAAAATCAAGCAATATTATACTATGCTCTTTACCTAAATTCTACTTATTTTTATTCAAGCATAGCTACTCAATCGCAATAAAAAAAGACTGCCGTAAAACCTTAGCAGTCATACAACAGTCAAAATCTTGAACCACCTGGGTTTCGAACCCAGGACCCTCGGATTAAAAGTCCGATGCTCTACCACTGAGCTAGTGGTTCAT
>WQVK01000039.1 GCA_009784025.1 Defluviitaleaceae bacterium | reverse complement strand
ATTTTGAAGTTACATGAACGCCCTGCACCGACGCAGCGAAGCGTAGGAGGTGCAGTCAGACAGCGTTAGCTGGCTGAGTAATTAAACTGGACGATTTTCCAGTTTAATTACTATAGCTTCACCTTGCAAACACAAAGTACGGAAAAAAGACAACCTTTATCTTTATGCCAAAATAATTAAAAAACGGTCTCGCCGAAGCGGCACCTGAAGCGTTTTATCTCGGCGTTTCAGATACCGCTTTGGCGAGACCGTTTCTCATTAGAGTTCTTATGAAATTGCAAAAAATGCAATTTCATAAGGTTCGCTTGGCGAACCCGGCACTTCGTGCCGCCCGGTTTCTTCCGGGTTACCTCAGAAGAAGTAAAAGATTGAAAATGTAACTTTTCCGAAACTCCCTACGGGAATTTCGGAAGAAGTCTATTTATTTCACTATGCCACGCAGAGGATATAATCTTCTTACAAAAACATTGCCATGTAAAGTGGAAGGCTCTCGATTTTATCTTTGCCTCCGATATTCTTTGCAGACAGCTTGATTCCTCTTTCCACACCATAATGGCCGATTAGTGTGTCGAGAGATTTTGATTTTGTATTGTCTGCCGACTTTACTTCAACACCCTGTTTTTTGCAATTTAACAATGTAGCGAATATTAACCAAAGTGGCGAAAAGAGAAAACGGTTAAAAGGGGTGCCTTGGGGAAAACACCAATGTACCACCCTCAATTATTCCTTGTCAATATGCCATTCAGTCAAGGTCGGGTAGTATTTTTTGCAAGCAAAAAATCTCCACTCTTCTCCTGACTTCATTAACTTTCGCTACAATCTTTCATTAACATTTGCTACTTTTTTTAGTTGATACAAACACTTTGACTGGCTAGATGAAGAAGTAAAACTTCGATATGCGAACAATATTGATAAGATGCTTGATATATTAGCGCGGCTCGTATCTGATGCTGAATAGAATCTGTCCATTTCAAAAACATAAAATTCGTCAAAAAATCAATAAAAACAAAGTCATTGATTAGAAGTGAGTAGGGCGCATAGCTGTGATCTAATTTGCATCGTAGTAATCGCAAAGGCCGTGGGATGGATTTTTCTAATAAAAACAACACACGCCAATGCCAGTCAATATCTGCTTCCCCAAAAACCTATTTTCCCCCATCCCCAAGCCGCATCCCCTTAATCCGCAGCACGTTCAGCAGCACAGACACCGAGCTAAAACTCATGGCCAGCGCAGCTATCATAGGGTTGAGCAGCGGCCCGCCAAGTACATACAAAATCCCAGCCGCAATGGGAATCCCCGCCACATTATACGAAAACGCCCAGAACAGGTTCTGTTTGATATTGCGCATGGTGCGGCGGCTTAACAAAATCGCCTGGGCTACCCCATGCAAATCGCCGCGCATTAGCACTATCTCGGCAGATTCTATGGCGACATCTGTGCCGCTGCCTATTGCGATGCCAATATCTGCTTGCACCAGCGCAGGTGCATCGTTTATTCCGTCGCCTACCATGGCGACTTTTTTGCCGCCTTCTTGCAGGCGTTTTATATTTTCGGCTTTTTGGTGGGGGAGGACTTCGGCTAGCACTTCTTTTATGCCTGCCGCGCGGGCTACAGCCTGGGCCGTGCGGCGGTTGTCGCCAGTTAGCATTACTACTTTAATGCCCATGTTTTGCAGTTTTTCTATGGCGGCGCGGCTGGTGGGTTTGATTATATCCGCCACGGCTATTATTCCGGCTAAGCTGCCGTCTATGGCCACGAACATAGGGGTTTTGCCGTCAAAGGCTAGGTTGTCGCTGGCGGCGGCTAGTTCTGCGGGTGTGGTTACTTCCTGCTGCTCCATTAGCCGCTGGTTGCCTATTAAAAACTGCTTGCTGCCTATGGTCGCCTCGATACCCTGCCCAGTAATGGAATTGAAGCTATCCACTGGCAAAAGCGCCTTGCATTTCTCCAGCCCGTGGCTGACAATGGCCTCGCCTAGGGGATGCTCAGATTGTTTTTCTGCCGAGGCCGCCAGTTGAAGGATTTCATTTTCATCGTATCCACTGGCGGCTATTATATCTGTCACATGGGGCTTGCCCTCTGTTACCGTGCCAGTTTTGTCTAGCACCGCTGTGGATATTTTATGGGCGGCCTCTAGGGATTCGCCACCTTTTATAAGTATGCCATTTTCTGCGCCTTTGCCTGTGCCAACCATAATGGCCGTGGGTGTGGCTAGCCCAAGGGCGCATGGGCAGGCAATCACCAGCACAGACACCACAATAACCATGGCGAAGGCAAAGCTATAACCCGCCAACAGCCAAGCTCCCCCCGCCAAGATGGCGATAGCCAGCACGGCATAAGCAAACCAGCCAGACACCACATCTGCAAAGCGGGCGATGGGGGCTTTAGAGTTTTGGGCGTCTTCTACCAGCTTTATTATCTGTGCCAGCACGGTGTCATGGCCTACTTTGGTTGCTTGATATTTTATGGCGCCGTTTTTGTTTAGGCTGGCGCCTATTATACTGTTGCCGGGCTGCTTGTATACGGGTATGCTTTCGCCGGTTAGCATGGATTCGTCTACGCTGGTGGTGCCTTGGGTTACTACACCGTCTGCTGGCATTTTTTCGCCAGGGCGCACTAGAATGATGTCGCCTACGGCCACTTCGCTTATGGGGATTTCCATTTCTGTGCCGTTGCGTTCTATGGTGGCGGTTTTTGGCGCGAGACCCAGCAGGCGCTTAATGGCATCGGATGTGCCGCCCTTTGTTTTGGCCTCAAGATATTTGCCCAACACAATTAGGGTGATAATAACTGCCACGGTTTCGAAATAAAACTGGTTGCGCCCCATGAAAATCATTTCTTCCATGGTAACATGCAGCGCCGTGCCGAATAGGAAAAAATTCTCCACAGTAATGTACAGGCTGAACAAAAACGCCACCAGTGTGCCTTTGGCAATTAAGGAGTCCATATTGGCCGCGCCAGAAAAAAACGCCCCAAACCCTCGCCGGTACATATCGCGGTTAATCCACATCACGGGGATGGTGGCAATAAGCTGCACGAGCCCGTTATAATGCGGGAAATTCATGGGGTCTAGGCTATGTGGGATTATCTTTAACCCCAGGCTGTAAAAAACCATGGGTATCATAGAGAAGATAAATAGCGGGATGGTAATTGCCAGCGACAAATAGAACCTGCGCCAGAGGTTTTGTAGCTCGTTTGCCTTGCGGGTGGTTGGGTTGTCTGCCTCTGGCTGGTGCAGGGCGAAGCCCGCCCGGGTTATGGCTGCGTTTATGGTGGCGAAGTTGATTTGGGCTTCGTCGAATTCTAATGCGAGTTTTTCTGTGCCAAGGTTTACTTGGGCTTTTGTTACGCCGGGTTGCTTTGTTGCTACACGCTCTATGTTTTTGGCGCAGGCAGCGCATGTCATGCCGGATATGGTTAGGGTCATTTTTGTGGACATTAAAACACCTCCGTGACATTTTAGCTTGTTACGGAGGTGTTGGTCAAGGAAGTTGATGTTTTATCGCTTAAAACTCACTATAACTCTTCCGTTTTCCCATTTAAATAATTGCCGCATGGGAGGGTCTATAGCTACATTTCCGGTTCTGAACACGGACAGCATGAACCCAACAAGTCCCATGTTTATAATCAGTGCGAGCCCGCCGGGGGATACCAGTGGCAGGGAGATTTGCGAGAAGACAAAGCCCAAATTGTACAAAATATACATAATAACCTGTACGCCAAAGGTTAAAATAACGGCCATTGAAACAAAAAAACCTAGCCCGCTGCGCTGCCTGCGCGCCTTGGCCACCAGCCCGGCAACAAAAATGCCTATGCCCAAAATAACCCCCGTAAATGGTAGCCAGCCAAAACGGTGGATAACCGCCACCAAAACGAGCTCGCCGTAGAGCCAGCGCTGGGGGAAAAACTGCGGTATTGGGCTTTCCCCAAGCAGGTATGCCTGGCTCAGCAGCGCCCGTATTTGCAGGGAGATGAAACCCATTCCCACAGGGTCGTTGGATGGGTTAAATGCAGTGATTACGCGGGTTGTCATCCAGCTGCCCTGCTGCAGAACAAACACCATAAACAGCAGTGCAAGGAAATACGGCAAAAACGCCAGCGCAACCCCTGCAAGCCGGTTAACCCCAAACCAGCCCTTTAAAATAGTAATAATAACCAGCCCCATGCCGGCGATGGAAAAATGCACAAACCCAGACAGCGCTGGCGCAACAAAAGCCGCATGGCTAAGCAGCAAAAACGCCAGCAGGCAAAACACCAGCCCAATATAACCCCGGCTGCGCTGCGAAAAAATAACCCCCGCCAGCACTACCGGGAACACCAGCGTGATATTTTGGTACTGCCAGGGCGGAAATAGCAGCGCGCGCCAGAGCTGCATAAAATAAAACAACCCCCAGCAAGCCACAACTACCCCAAAGCAAACCAACCAAGGCCGCTTGCCCAGCAGGGTAAAATCTGCAAAATAGGCTGCAAACATCACCGCGAGGCCAATGCCGGTAAATATCAAGCGCCGCGATGCGCCTACTTCATCAAACAAGAACAGGCTTAAAGCCAGCCCCAGCACCAAAAAGCCCGCAACCCAGGCCAGCATCCCCCATTGCGCCGCCGGGCGATGCACCCGGTCAAATTCTAGGCCAAGGGTGGCTGGGTCGCCGCTGTCTTTTATGGCCAGTTCTATGGCATCGTCAGGGGCTATGCCTTGGGCGATGTAGGCTTCGCTGCTGTCTTGTATATGGCTGGCCATTTCTGCAGAAACCCGCTTATGCGCCTTTTTCCAACGGATTTGGCTGCATAAATCTTCTATATATTTATCGGTTAACTGTTTTAGTTCTGGCCGGGTATCATGCATGGGCATAGCCTGCACCCCCGTCCATTACTAGGTTTACGGCGCGGGTGTAGGCCTGCCATTCGTCTTGTTTTTTGGCCAAAAGGCCGCTGCCTTTTGGCGTTAGTTTGTAGTAGGTTCTAACCCGCTGGGCGTCTGTGGTTTGGTCGTATGATGTGATTGTACCGTCGTTTTCTAGGCTGTGGAGTAGGGGATACAATGTGCCCGTTTTTAGCTTGAAAACTTCCTCGGATTTTTGGGAAAGCTCTTCTATAATCTGATAGCCGTACATGTCTTGGGCTTCTAGCAGCTTTAATACTAGCATTGCGGTGTTTCCTGATGGCATGGGTTTGCCTCCTTTTTTTATGAGTAGATTATCTACTTATGATTATAGGTAGATTGCCTACTTATGTCAAGAGGGTATGTTTGGTGGCAGTTATGTGATTTCGTGGCTTGGGGTGGTGATATCCTCTATAGCATAGTGCGCGCCTAGCGCGTGTATTACGCTCCACTCATCGCTTTGCTATACTCTCGCGGAGCGTAATACACGCGCTAGGCTACATGATGCATATTGCGCCATGTGGGGTGGCTGCCCTATAATTCCGCCCGTACAGAATGTGGAGCTGTTTTAGCAGTGCAAAAAAATCCAGTTGGTCGGAATTTCCGACCAACTGGATTTTTTTCTTGCGATATAACGCGACAGGACCGCAAACGCCAGCCTAAACTTCAAATTTAAACTCTTTCCCCTCAAAAACCGCCACATAATCCCCATGGAAGCCTTCCACGGTGATATTTCCGCTGGCGTCGGCAATTACTTCATGCTTGCTGGTCCACCATTCGCCTTTTATTTTCTTATGCAGCGCGTTGTAGGCGGGCTTTGGGTCGCTGTTTTTGTCCAGCAGGCCGGATGGGGCTTTTAGCCATAACCCATCCATGTAGCTCCACCAGGTGATGCCAACCATCAGTGGATGCTCAAACAGCTTCTCGTACAGCCATACAGCCTGCTGGGCTTGGCGTGCCTCCCCTTCGGGGGTGCTGGGCCAGCTGTCTACTTGGTGGTCGTTTAGGTCTACTATATGGCGTGGCATTATTTCGCCAGAAACCAGCGAGATTTCCGTAAAATGCAGCGGCAGGCCAAAGCGCTCGAACCTTCTTAAAATGCCGTCCAGCTTCTCTTCAGACCATAATCCCTGGTGCATATGTGATTGTAAGCCAATGGCGTCTATTTGCACGCCGGCTTCCAGCAGGCCTTCCACCAAAATATCGTAAGCTTCAGACATCTCGAAATCGTTAATAAGCAAAGTGGCGTTCTTGCCGGCGTCGCGGGCCCTTGCGAAAAGCTTCTTTATAAGCTTAATGCGCCCGTATTCGTTGCAAACACGGGTCATGGCGTTATCATATTTGTTAAACAGCGGCATGATAACAGCCTCGTTTATTACATCCCACATGTCTACCACGCCTTCGAAGGCCTTGATATCGCGCTCTATGCGGTCTAGCTGAACCTCCAAAATCTTATCATTTGGCATATCCAGCAGCCAGTCGCAGCATACAGTATGCCAGCAAAGAGGATGCCCTTTTAGGGTCATTCCGCGGCCCTTCAAATATTTGGCAGCATCCATCATGCGCTTAAAATCTGGCTTACCATGCTCTGGCTCGTACCGCCCCCAATAAAACGGCAGCGTAACAAAATTCATAAGCTCTGCCATATGGTCGAAACGCTTTGCCGCCGCTGCCGCAACAGCATCGTCCATCTCGCCCGCAACAAATGGAAGCGTACTAAACTCCGAGCAGCCAAACAAAAATTTATGCTTAACTTGCTCCACCGCAACAGCCTTCCCCGCCGCACCACTAATATTAACCACAACTTTCCCCTTGCGTGCCGCAAACCTGTCTTGCATAATGAACACCTCCTAGGATTTTGTCTAATTTTAACAATTGCCAGGGGATAAGTCAAAGGCTAAAACCGTAGGCATTGCCGCCTAAGCTCCACCGCATTTCAAAAAGTTCCTCTCGCGAACCTGGCACAACCTGCCCGGGCTACATTTTGGCAAAATTATAGTCGCTCCACCTAAAAACATTCGCATAGAGCGCAGGAAATTTTTCGCAAGGCGAGGAGCTGAAAGCCGCCGCGCGCTAGCGGTGCGCAAGATTTTTAGCGACGAAGGCTTGCTGAAAATTTACAAGCTCTATGTGAGGGTTTTTAGGTGGAGCGACTATAAAGCCGTAATGAAATAAATGTAGAAACGGTCTCGCCCGAGCAGCACCTGAAACGCCGAGATAAGGCGCTCCAGGCGTTTTGCCACCGACAGGCGAGACTGATTTCGAATTATTTCACTATAACCCGTAAACCCCCAAATATTAAAGTTTTTGCCCCTCTTTTTTCAAAAAGAGGGTGGGTGTGGGTGAAACCCGCGGTCTTACCCCCTCCACCTCTCCAAAGTTTCTCGCTTAAACTTATCAAACTCCCCAGATTCTATAGCCGCACGGATATCGCCCATAAGGTGGTTGTAAAAGTGTAAGTTGTGGATTACGCACAGGCGCATGGCCAACATTTCTTTGGCTTTGAATAGGTGGCGGATGTAAGCGCGGCTGTGGTTGCGGCAGGCGGGGCAGCTGCAATTGGGGTCTATGGGGCGTGGGTCGGTTTCGTGGGCGGCGTTGAACATATTTAGTTTGCCGTGGCTGGTGTATACATGGCCGTGGCGGCCATTGCGGGCTGGCAGCACACAGTCGAAAAAGTCTACACCACGGGCTACGGCTTCTAGTAGGTTTTCTGGAGTGCCCACGCCCATAAGGTAGGTGGGTTTGTGGCGGGGCAGGTGTGGTACGGTGGCGTCTAGGATACGGTACATATCGTGGTGGCTTTCGCCTACGGCCAGGCCGCCTAGGGCGTAGCCCTGTAGGTTCATGTCTGAAAGGGTTTTAGCATGTTCTATGCGCATGGCCTCGTGGACGCCACCCTGGTTTATGCCAAAAAGCATCTGCTGTGGGTTTATTGTGCTGGTGGCGCTGTTAAGCTCGTCCATTTTGGCGATGCAGCGGTGCAGCCAGCGTGTGGTGCGGTCTACAGAGTCGCGGATGTATTTTTCGTCTGCGGGGTAGGGTGGGCATTCGTCGAAGGCCATGGCAATGGTGGCCCCCAAGGCAGATTGGATTTCCATGCTTTCTTCCGGCCCCATAAAAATCTTGCGGCCGTCTATATGTGAAGAAAAACACACGCCTTCTTCCTTGATTTTACGCATAGCCGCCAGGGAAAACACCTGAAACCCGCCAGAATCTGTAAGCACGGGCCTATCCCAGCCCATAAAACCATGCAACCCGCCAAGCGCCTTAACAACTCCTTCTCCTGGCCGCAGATGCAAATGATAGGTATTGCAAAGGGCAACTTGGCAACCCACAGCCAGCAAATCTTCCGCAGAAAGCGCCCCTTTAATAGCCGCCGCAGTAGCTACATTCATAAACACCGGTGTTTGGATAACCCCATGCACCGTAGTTAATTCTGCTCGTTTAGCCAACCCATCCTCTGCAATTATCTTATACATTCCATTACCTCTTCCAAAATTAAAGTTTTTTGCCCCGCTTTTTTCAAATGTAACCCGAAAGAAATCGGGCGGCAGGTCGTGCCAGGTTCGCGACGCAAACCTGATGAAAAGCGGGTAGGTGCGGGCGAAGCCCACGGTTTTTGAAAAGCTATCTTTTAAACAAATCTTTTGCTATACTTACCTCGACATTTTCTTAGAGGCGTGATTATTTTGAAGGTTAGTTTGATTGCAACGGCCGCGTTTGGTTTAGAGGCCGTGGTTAAGCGCGAGGTAGAGAAGCTTGGCTTTGTTGATATTAAATGTTTAGATGGCCGTGTGGAGTTTAGCTCGCCTACTACTTTACCCGAAGCGGTGGCAAAAGCCAACCTTTGGCTACGCAGCGCAGATAGGGTGTTGTTGAAGCTTGGCGAATTTGAGGCCACTACTTTTGATGGGCTTTTTGAGGCCACCAAGGCACTACCCTGGCATGAGTGGATTCCGCCAGATGGCAAGTTTACGGTCACGGGCAAGTCTGTGCGTTCTGGCCTGTATAGCGTACCCGACGTACAGTCTATTGTTAAAAAAGCTGTGGTAGAAAAATTGAAGCAGAAGTATAAGATAACCTGGTTTAAGGAAACCGGGGCAGAGTATACCATACAGGCGGCGCTACTTAAAGATGTGGCTACCATTACCATAGACACCACCGGCCAGGGCCAGGGGCTGCACAAGCGCGGCTACAGGGCGCGCGCTACCAAGGCTCCGCTAAAGGAAACAATGGCGGCGGCACTTATTGATATCGCAAAATACCACGGCAACAAGCCATTCTTTGACCCATGTTGCGGGTCTGGCACGCTTCCAATAGAGGCGGCAATGCGGGCGCGCAATATCGCGCCGGGGCTGGCCAGGAAATTTGCCAGCGAGGCATGGGAGCAAATCTCACAGAATATATGGAAAGAAACCCGCGCGGCCGCCTACGCCGCCATGCGTACAGATTTTGACCCAGAAATATTCGCGGCGGATATAGACCCAGACGCAGTAGAACTAGCCAAAGCCAACGCAGAACTGGCCGGGGTAGACGATTGTATCACATTTGTAACCCGCCCGGCAGCAGAAACAATACTGCCCGGCGAACGCGGCATAGCAATAATCAACCCCCCCTACGGCGAGCGCCTAGGCCAAGTGAAAGAAGTAGAAGCCCTATACGCAGAACTGGGCCAACTATTTACAGCCACAAAATGGAATGTGTATGTACTAACCCCAGACGAATTTTTCGAAACAGCGTACGGGAGAAGAGCAAAGGCCAAAAGAAAGCTGTTTAATGGGATGATAAAGACGGATTATTATCAGTATTTTTGATTAAGACCGTGGGCTTCGCCCATACCCACCCGTTTTTCATAAGATTCGCTTCGCGAACCCGGCACGACCTGCGCCACATTCTTTCGGGTTACATCTGAAAAAAGCAGGGCAAAAAACTTTGATTTTTGGGGTTTGGGGCGGGAAATTGTGAACTGCTTTGCTTTTTTAGAAATTTAAATGCTGCGGGATGGTTATATATCCGCAGCATTTTGTTTTTATCTCGTTATGTCCAATCCCCCGCTGTTCTGCGGCACGGAGGTTCTTTAATGTTCCTCCCCTGCGGCTCAATCACCGTTCATATCCCGCCGCATATACAAGAAATTATTAACCCCGCTGCGCTTTGGGTTTGGCGCTTTTACGCGCTTTATCTCCCTAAACCCAAGCTTTTGGTACAAATGTACCGCCCCTGCATTGGTATCTGCCACTTCCAGCACATAGGAATCATACGGGTTTTGCCCCATTACATACAAAATCAAATCATGTGCAATGCCCTTGTTTCTATGCTCTGGCGCGGTGGCTACAAATTCAATAGACCCGGTGCTACGGCCCAGCTTAAACGGATACGCATTGCGTACCATATGTCGCTTTAGCATATGGTAGGCGATATTCCCACGCAAGAAGCCCAGCACCCCTGTAAATTC
Organism: Defluviitaleaceae bacterium; assembly: GCA_009784025.1. Classification (GTDB taxonomy): domain Bacteria; phylum Bacillota; class Clostridia; order Lachnospirales; family WQUN01; genus WQVK01. The sequence goes on along the minus strand of WQVK01000039.1, from coordinate 9,455 downwards.
CCGCCGCTGCAGCGCAATGGGCGCATACCCTTGGGTACAAGCCACCATAGCCGCAACTTCACCTCCATCCAAAGCCACATAAAAATATTGCAAATCAAAAATATGCTGGAAGGCTTCCACAAGCTTATCCTTATCCTTATGAAAATGCCGCAGCCAAGTATAAAAACCCCCAACAAAAACTCGACTAAGCTCGGGTTTAATATCAAAACTAACCTTATTTGCACGGATATTTGTCATGTTGTCTCCTAAAGATTAAGACCGTCAGAGGCTTCACCTCCGACACCTCCAAAAACTTTTTTGGAAAAAAGTTTTATCAAAAAACTCCAATTAGGGGTTTGGTTAATAAATTGAGTGTAGCTTTGGTAATTTGTAACGGGAAGTACCTATTAACTACTAGGACGTTATCTGTGGAGGGTGTAAGTAACGCCATCAATGCTTATATTGTCTTATGCATTACGCTTGAAGTGGCGAAATAAGAATCCTGCTTAGCAACAGACATATCAATATTGCTGTCATAACACATTTTAACTATGCATCCTCACTTTCCGTATGCGTGACTACCAAATCACTTGTTTCACTTTTGGTAAGTGGCTTCTTGCGCCGACCATATAATAAAGCAATAAAAGCAATTACCAAAACCTGCGACAATGGAAATCCTATTAAATTGTACCATAATCCTAATATAGTAGGTATATTCATTCCGATTAAGCCTAGCAATCCACCAAGAAATAACAACACAAAGAAAGCAATTGGCTTATCGCCCTTTTTTGTAAAGGTGTTCATAAACGGAACTATTAAACATACTAACCACGTCAGAAAACCTCCGCTTATAAACTTCCATAATCTATCATTTGCCTCATTGTTCACAACAATATCAGTGGGTAAATTAAAATTACCTATACTTATTATTCTCGTCCGTTGTAATTCAATTTCTGCAAGAATGGAGTGATATTCCTCGTAAAGAATATCACTTAATGCAAGCCTTTCTAAATCAATCTCATTTAACATTGACAATATTTCTACTCTGCTATGCATCCTACTATAATAAAAGAAATTTGCATAAATGAATGGCCACAATAAAAAAACTATTGTTAGCGATGAGAATAGTGCAATATATAGCTTTGGACTTTTTGAATATTTCAGTATAATTTCTATTGTATCTTTAATCACTTTGTCACTCCTTTGTTAACATCGAAATTTTTGCGTCATCCATTCAAGCAATAATCATTAAATACGTTATATAATACCCGCATACTCAATAAGGTGCATACCAAAATACCATGTGAAAAACTTCATACATCCAATATTTTTCATTCCGCACATGAATTAACGCACGTACCATATTCGAGGTGGTACATAAGTGCGCTCTCTAAGTTTTACATTCAGCAAGTAAACCCATTTTATCACAGCTATGGTGTTTTATAATTGAGTTGTCCGAACAGCGTTATTTACACCCTTCACAACACACACATTATATATTGTTTGTATCTACCACATTTGACTAAATCCCATTGCCTCACAATTCAACCGGCCGGAAAATCCGACCGGTTGAAATTCTCTCCACACAAGCCTATCAAAATTCAGTTGGTCGGAAAATCCGACCAACTGAACCGCGCGCAAATTTACTCTATTTCACAAATCTAAACCATTCCAAGTCAATTTCACTGCCTGGCAGGAAGATATAACTTACGCTTCCCTTGCCGGCAATTGGCGCATTTAGCTTTGCAACTGTGGCTGCGTAATTTGCCTGGGCTGGTAGGGTTAGCATATTTGTAGTTTCGTTGCCGTTTTCGTCTGTAAACATCAGCTTTATTGTGTTTTTGTCAAGTTTAGAACGCCAGCAGATTTCAATTTCCTGGGCGGCCTCTGTGAAGTCCATATGGTCGAACGTGACGGTCACGTTGTTGCCAATGCTCTCTACTGCGGGCGGCGTTACCGTAAAGCTGTCGCCGTAAATACTATCGTTGTCTGCAAAGTTTAGCTGTTCGAAGGCCTTGGCCGGCGGGGTAAACTGGAAGCCCTTAATATGCACCTTCACCTGCACCACCACGCATAGGGTTTGCACACCCTTGATTTTCTCTGGCAGAGTGAAAGTTGCGGGTATATATGTGTTCCAAACTGAGCCTTTGTCGTAGCGCACGGTGGTTAGCTTGCGGGCTCCGGCATCTGTGGGCATACCTAGCCAGATATCCATGTCGAAGGGTCCACCCAGCGGAAACAGCCCGAATGTCACTTCATTTGAACCCACTGGGCCGAAGTCTAGGTCTGCCCAGCCAACCTGGCTTTCGCCGTCTCGCAGGGTGGCTATGCCGCGCTCGTTGCCGTTGGTCATTGGCACATTGTAACGGTTGTACAGCCCGCCAGATATAAAGGAATACGGGTCTAGGAAAGGCACTCCAAAGCCTTCGATAGTAACTGGCAGCAGGGAAATTAGGCTTGCATGTTCTTCTTCCACGGCCACACCATTGTCTATTCTCATGCTGGGGGTGCTACAGCGGACGTATATTTCACCATCGCCCTTTGGCTCTATCGTGGCTATTCTGCCGCAGTCAGACACTGTTAGGTTACCAAGGAAGCTATCTATGCCAGATTCATCTGCCAGCCGCCATGCGATTTTACTGTAGCTGGCGTTCTCTGGCAGTATTTTTGCCTCAACTGTGTAGCCGTCGCGGATTAGTTCTATCTTACGTATTGGGATATCCGCCTCGTCTATCACCGCAGAAATCTCCACATTTTCCCCTGGTTTAACTATGGCCAGCAGCTTGCCGCTAAATAGGCGGCGGCTGTTGTTGTTTTGGTATTGGTCTCGGTCTGTGGAGTCTCCATTGTCTAGGCCAAGCAGCTGGCCATTTTTTACGGTTACTGTCACCCGGTTGTTGGCGTTTTCTACGGGGTTGCCGGCTTTATCTAGGGCTGTTATTTCTGTGAAAATAAGCTCGCCTATTTTAGTATTGGTAAGTTTTATTTCTACCGCATCCCCAAAAGAATGGCGTTCTTGCTCTGCCAGTACCTTGCCGGCGGCGTCGTAGGCCACGGCTTTAATCGTGCCTGGCTCAAATTCTACGATATAATTCGCCACAAGGTTCATATCCTTCTGGTGGTCGATTTCGGTTATACCAAGAGATTTTCCATTTAGGAAAAGCTCCACCCTAGGGCAGTTAGACGCGATACGCACATCCACCTTCTGCCCAGGAGACCAATCCCAATACGGGAAAAGATGCACAAACGGGTCTTTTTCAAAGTTAGTCCATGCAGATTTATAAATGTAAAAAGAATCCTTTGGGAAGCCCGCCGTATCAATCTGCCCAAAGTACGAGTTCTTCGTATGGTAGGGCGTAGGCTCGCCGATGTAATCTGTGCCGGTCCATATAAATTGGCCCAAGCTAAATGACGCGTCACGGTCGTTGGTTACGCAGGCTTCGGTGCTTTTTGCACCCCAGCTAGTGGCAGAATTGCCAAGGGCAGAGCATTGGAGGTCATCGTCGGCCAGCAGCGCTTTCTTTAGCGGGAAGTGATACACCCCGCGAGATTGCACGGTAGAGGCTGTTTCGCCGCCGTATATTATTAGGCTTGGGTTTTTTTCATGATGATCGTGATATAGGTATTCTGCGTAGTTGTAGCCTATTAGCTTGATTATATCTGCACATTTTTGCGTGTTTTCCCATGGCAAGTAGTTGGAGCATAGGGTGGGTGTTCCATTGCCTTTTGGGTCGTGTTTTTTTACCAGGTCTACCAGCATGTTCATGGTTTTAGAGCCTTCTTCGAAGCTGGCATGGGTGTCGTAAATTTCGTTGCCCACGCTCCACATTATAATAGAAGGGCAGTTGCGGTCACGCCGTACCCAGGCGGCCATATCCCGCTCTATCCAATCGTTAAAAAAGCGGGCATAGTCAAACTTGGTCTTTGGCCTAGACCACATATCGCATATCTCAGACATCACAAGGAAGCCCATTTCATCCGCCAGCTCCATAAAAACCTCCGCAGGTGGGTTGTGGGCCGTGCGCAGGGCGTTAACGCCCATATCACGCAGCGTTGTAAGTTGCCTGCGCAGCGCATCCTTGCTAACCGCAGAGCCAAGCGCCCCTAGGTCATGATGCTGGCAAGCGCCGTTTATCCGCACCCGCCTGCCGTTTAGGAAAAATCCGTCATGGGTGGTAAATTCAATCTGCCGGAAGCCGAATCTGGTTTGCGCTACATCGGCCACCTGGCCGCCCACCAACAGCTTAGATTCTAAAATATAACAAGTTGGGTTCTCGATATCCCAAAGTTTAGGGTTTTTGGCCAAAAGAATGCCATCCCCTGCAGTTTGGGTTTCCAGCCCAATTACGCTATGTTGCACGGTGTAATCCCCATCTGCCGCCACTTCTGAATCAATTTCCACCCGCCAGGCATCCCCATCTTTGCGGGCGGCTACATAAATGCCGTCTATCACAAAATGGGCGGCGTTCTTCTTAATAAGCCAGCAATCCCGGTAAATCCCCGCCCCAGAATACCAGCGGCTGTTGGGCGATTGATGGTTAACAGTGATAAGAATATCATTTTCACCCGCCGCTACATATTCTGTAATATCAAAGGTGCAAGCGGTGTAGCCATTTTTCCACTGTCCCGCCTCCTTGCCATTAACAAACAGCGCAGAATCCATATAAATCCCATCAAAGCGCAAAAAAACCTTGCCCGCCAAATCTGCCTCTTCCAGCAGAAATGTCTTTTTATACTGCCCGATGCCATTTTTGTACAGGTTCTTAGCATCTGCAATAAGCCAATCATGCGGGATTTCCATCGGTTGCCACTGGCCTTCGTCTAGCCTAAACTGCCAACCACCATTAAAATTAACCATGATTACCTCCATTTATTTTAGACTTTTTCTAAGTATATCACATATGATGTTGACCGTTCACAATTTTTTTGTTACTATTGTGGCTGCAAATCGCACAGCAAAACGCGCAGCAAAAAATGGCGCCATAGCCAAGTGGTAAGGCAGAGGACTGCAACTCCTTTACCCCCGGTTCAAATCCGGGTGGTGCCTGAAAATAAAAATCCTGTAGCTATCATAATCTACGGGGTTTTTTATTTGCAAAAAACAATACCACAGTACATTTCTTCCAGCGCGGTTCGGAAAGAATTACAATTGACGCTTACATTGCAACTCGCTACAATGCAAAAAGAAGTATCTAAATTTAAAAAGGATGAGAAAGGGGAAGAAAATGAAAAAAAGATTTTTGTTCGCCGCGGCTTTATTGGTTATTGTGCTGGGTTTTGTTACCGCATGCGGCAGGGATAACGTGGTAGAAGTGGTTGATGCCGGTGACAGTGGCGTGGTAACGCCTACCGCCCAGCCAGCCGTGCAACCCACCCCAAGCCCAGAACTGCCCACCCCAAGCCCAGAGCCTCCCGTGCCGCTAACGCCACCGCAAACACCTTCAGAGCAAGCGGCGCAGACATTTTTTTTGGCTTCGCAAGACCCAAGCCTTGTCAACCATAACTTACGCCGCCCCATCACGCCAGAATCTCCAGCTTGGGTGCTGCATATTTGCGTGTGGGTAACACCAGACCCTCAGCGGATTATAGATAGCGTGCCGGAAGATATCCTGCCGTTTACTATCTTTAACCTAGCTATGTCTAAACGGATGTACACAAACTCCCTTGGGGAGAGGGTGGGCGAACGTAACCGTTACCCCATAGAGGCATTGCGTTCTTGGATGCGGGTAGCTGCAGATAACGAAGTATGGGTTATGGCGCAAGTGGCCAGCGGCGGGCCGTCGCTAGTCTCTGAAGTTGACCCAGATGATGATATTTTTGATTCTATATTTGGGGAGCTTTTCCGGGAATTCCCTAACTTTATTGGTTGGAATTATTCCGAACAGTTCTGGGGCTTTAACGAGCTTGGCGGGTATTGGATGTACACCCCGCAGAATGTTTATGTACGCTACAGGCATCTTGCCCGGGTGCTGGAAGTGGCCAATTATTATGGCGGCTTCTTGAAAGTAAGCTGGTGCGGCAACCAATGGTCCCCCAATATCAACCCAATTGGCATGAAAAAGCGCCTGCCAGAATGGGCAGAAGCCTCACATTTATTCCCCCATAATTATATTTTAACGGAAAAATTTACACAAACCAGCTACCTTGCAGATATGGAAAGCGTGGTGCTGGGCGCATGGCTGGCCGGGTATTCTGGCAATTATGGCATGCGCTGGGATGATACCGGCTGGACAAACTCTGATTGGGTTCCCGGCAGTGGATATTGCGAAAGCGGCGAGTATTCTTTAGCAACGGGGCTAGGCCCTTCGCTAGAGCGCTTTTTGCGTAGCGGCATGACAGTATGGGATGGCCCGGAGCTAACCTTTGTAGACGCCCATATAGAGTTATCTTCTGGCCCCACTACAGATGGCTACACCCAGCGGCGCTGGGATGCCACCATACAAACACGCAATATAGTAGAAGAGATGTTCCGCCTGGTGATTAACGGCGTAATCCGTATCCCTTGCCGCCAGGAAGTTATAGATAATACAAAATTTATAATAATCCAGGATATGCCGGTGGGGCTTGGCAGCATTGATATGCAGTTTAGCTCACCAGCCACATTGTTTGAAGGGTTGTACCGCCACGAGGATGATGGTAACCTGCGCTTTAACAATAATATCTTCAAGGCCACCGGGCGATACCCGGCAGTGCCTACGGCATTCCGCCTGCGGGAAGGTGACGAAATCGCCCAGTCTTTCCGCTATCCGGTTCTAATGTCGGAATTTTACCACCGCTGGCCTACTGTGCAAGATAAAGTAGACGAATTTAACGAGAATTTCCCAGAACAATATACAGGCAATATGTTTGCGGATATCCGGGATAATACATGGGTGCTGCACCATCCATTCCAGCGGCCACATACTATATCGTATGCGGTGATTCCGTTCCAATTTAACACTGCCGAACGCATGGAAGTTACTTTCACGCATTTTGCCTCTGGTGTGATTACAGAGCGCCCAGACGGCCTGGATGTATGGTTTAACAACTTTAACAACCGTGGCGGCGCTTTGCAGCGGGCCCATGGCGTAACTACAGACCCATTGGTAAGCACGCTGCGTATCTATGGCAGCACCACACAGCCAACATTTACGTACCAAGATTTGGGCATAGTACGCACGCCGGCTGTGGTGGCCTATGAATGGCAAGATGGCGTGTTTACGCTAACGGTGCTGCATAATGGCGTTTTGGAAATTACTATAGACAATGTAAGCGGTGATGCCACAAACCGCCGCAGCATGACAGAAGTACGCCGTGCAAATATTATCGTGCCAGAGCCGCCGCCGCTGTACACCGGCCCACGCCAGCGCGAAGCAGAACATTTTGACCACCGCAATATCGCGCAAGTAAGGCCAAGGCTAAGTGTAAGGCGCGGCGACGAATATGTGCGTAATTTTACAGGGCAAGGCTTTATGATTTTTGGCAGCCTGGAAGACGCAGCCGTGCGTACCCATATGTACACGATGGAAAGCGGAACTTTTACATTTAACCTAAGCTACCTTACCCGCACCGCCACAAACAATGTAGCCCTATATGTAAATGGCCAGCGCGCAGCAACCCTAGACCTTACCGCCAGGCCAAACTATGGCGATTGGGGCGTTAACACGCAACAAATCACCTTGAACCAAGGCTTAAACGAAATTGGTATACGCGCAACTGCCGAATTGCCAGGGGAACTTTTCCTAAACAATATTATTTTGGAAGGCAATTTTGGTGGGCCAAGGGGCGGCAGAGTGCCAAATGGTAGCTTTCCATCGGATATTCCAATAGGTGGGGTAGAGGTTGGTAGCTCTGCACTAATACATGACCTTCGTGTAGAAGATCACCCACTGGTGCAGCTTACTAATATTGAAACGGGGCTGGATATAGGTAGCGTGATTTATGCAGACAGGCCCAACACATTTGATGCATTGCCAGCCCATGTTGTAGGCGCAGAGTTTATCCAGCTTGCCATGGCGCCCCCAGGGGAGGCTGGCGACAGCCCAAGGCCAAGGGAAGGTTTCTTCATGACATTTACTGCCCCTGTGGATATTGCCGTGTATGTAGCAATTGACACCCGTGGCGGCGGCCGCCTGCAAGATTGGCTTGCCAACGGCTGGACACTTACCAACTATGGCGACGAAGTATCTATGTCTGGCTGGGGCTACACTTTTTGGGTGTACAGTCAGGCCTTTGCTGCCGGCGAAACTGTTCATTTAGGCGCGCTGGGCAGCCACAACCTAATGTATTCTGTTTGGGTTATGCCCTGGGAAGGCGCAGCACTTGATGCCGGCGAAGCTCACGACCTTAGCGGCCCAACTGCTGCTATCATATTTGATATGATGGGCGGCAGGTACAACGATGAGCAAGGCCCTGTGTTGCGTAATGTGCCCCTTGGGCAAAATGCCGCGGCACTTACAGCAGACCCAACCCGTGAAGGGTATACCTTTGCAGGCTGGGCACCAGAGCTTAACCTTGAGAATGTGAATGAGAATAGAGCTTTTGCGGCTGTGTGGGAATGATTGCAGTTGTAGCAAGTTGAATGTTGTATTGCTAAAATCAGTTGGCTGGGGAAACCCGGCTGGCTGATTTTTTTGTGTGGGTTTGATTGTTTGCTAATCCGCTGGTTTGCAAAAAAATGGTACCATACGGTACCATTTTTTAGGGATTATGGTACCGTATGGTACCATTTTTTGCTTAAAAAAGGAGTGTTTTGATGTTGTGCTTGCAAAGAAACCCACTATATTAGCCGGTTTTTGTTGTGATGGTGTCATGGTTTTTTAATTTGTATTATTTTGCGGTTAAAATATTCTTGGCTGTAGGTGATGCTGTAATCTCAAAAAATGCGGTGAGTACCAAGAAGTCCAGAGCAGTCCGAGATACAGCTACAACAGAAAAGAACGCCGCTGTTGCGGAGTGTGATGCCGCTGTTGAGGCAAAGGCAACCGCTGAAGCTGAAACCCAAAAATACAAACAGCTTTACAGCCAAGTACAGAACCCTACGTCCGACTTGATTTCAGAGCTTGCCCATCAGAAAAGCGAAGCCAAGCGTTGGGAGGGCAATTATAATAATCTGTACAGCCGGCACGTTAAGCTAAAAAGAAGCAAAGGGTTGGCGATTGAATAATAGCTATAAACACCCTAATCCAACTGCTTCCAAACCAAACACTCATTTTTGCAACCGAGTAGCAATTATGATATGCTGTTGGTAGGATTTATTTTGTGTGCCGCCTACTGCTTGTGGTGGTAGGCGGTAGTATTTATAATAGGCGGTGTTTAGATTTGACAGCAGATGAATATTGGAAAAAGTTTTTAACTTTTTCCGACAAGGACAGCTCAACGAAATACATTGAGTGTTTTCATTTTGAATTGACTGAAGAATGGGCTAATAAGCTGTTAGAATTAGTATTGGCAGGGACAAAAAAAGCTACAGCAAGCAGTTATTTTTCATATGAAAT